>JALYIM010000041.1 GCA_030775785.1 Acidobacteriota bacterium | reverse complement strand
ATTCTATACTGAATCACTCAGCGAAGAGACTATGCCGTCGCGAGGGCCAAGTTCAACGATTTTAACCCACCAAATCGCGCGTGAACTTGTCTCTGTTGCGCTGGCGGGATTGCCCAAACCGGAACGGCAAGCAATTACACTGGCTTACTTTGACGGATTGACATGTGAAGAAATCGCGGTAAGCACCCGAACACCATTGGGCACCGTGAAATCGAGACTTCAGAACGCCCGCAAGAAAATGAAGCACAGCCTTTCCGATCACAGAGCGGTCGCTTCACGAGAACGAAACTGTGGTGGTGCCACGCTAAAGGACATCCTAATCACCGAGCAGCTTTCTTCGCGTGCTTGTAGGCGGCGCGCACCACAGGAGGAAGCCAACAGCCTACTCAGTCTGATGAACTATGCGAATGCTTCTACGGCAGAACTGATAGATTGTTTCCTGAGGATATCGATTGATTTATGTCGTGCTGGTACAGCCGGCCTCAGTTTATTGGAGATAAATACCTCAGAAAAACAAGAATTCAGATGGACTAACCTCGCCGGAAAACTCGAAAAGTCTGTCGGCGGAACCACACCAAGAAACTTTAGTCCCTGTGGCGTCACCCTAGATCGAAACTCGCCGCAGCTTTTTGCCTATCCGGGTCGGTATTTTAAATATTTCGATCAGGTCGAGGTGCCCATCGTTGAAGGGCTAGTCATTCCATTTCACGTAGGTAAAACAGCGGGAACGGTTTGGATAGTCTCACATGAGGAAAAAACGAGATTCGATTCTGAGGACGCACGGATTATGAGTAGCCTCTCCGAATTTGCCGGCTGTGCGATTCATCTCAGCAAATCGTTTGACACCGATGAGCGGGGACGCATCCACTATCCTGAAGGAACTCCTTCTACCCATTCCACACTTCTGCCATGACCCCACCGCAGCCTCTACTTTCTTCTCGTGGTGTAGAGTTTTGCTCCCTCAACTAAAGACGTAAGGCCGTCCCCGAACTGTGCTTTCAAGAACCCCTTCGATTGGAGAGTTAGCGTGGAAGATGATGAATGCCCTGAGTCCTGTGACAAGCCGATTGAAAGGCATCGACGCAAATGGAGCAGGCCATAAAGAAGAAAAATAATTTTGCCGGGATAAATCCAAATTGAATTTGAATACGTATCTAGGTTCGCAGGTAAGGGCCATCGTCATAATTGTTAAATTGGAGTCGTTCAGCTCTTCAACCGAGTAAACCTAGGAGACCTCGTGAAAAGTGTGGCTTGCTTACTATTATTTGTGGCCGTATTCCTGCCGGGAGCGCATGCTCAGGATAATGAGCGTGTGCAGGTGGGCGTTTTCGCCGACTATTACCGCGTTTCGCAGACTGACAGCGATCTGCTCGGTGTCGGTGCTCGCGCATCATTCATGACCTTCAAGCGATTCAAATTGGAAGGCGAAATGGCCTATGACTTCGGCCGTGCTTTTACGGAAAATTTCACCGACAATTCCTTTCCGGGAATTACGCGCACCACTTTCCAACGCACCGATCTGCGAGTGCTTCATGGACTTTTCGGGCCGCGCATCAATTTGGGAAAACGCAACATTCAACCGTTTGTAACCATTAAAGGCGGGTTCGTGAATTTCCGCCTGGATAATGCTCCCGCCACGTTTGGAACGTTCAGTAGTTCCGTCTCGGGTCTTCGCGAAAGCAATGTCACGGGAACGTTTTATCCGGGTGGTGGACTTGAAGGCCACCTTGGGCCGATCGGCTTGCGATTCGATATCGGCGATGAGATGTATTTTAACGGTGGCACTCACCATAATTTGCGCGCCACCTTTGGCCCGGTCATCCGCTTCTGACGCTGGCGCACACTGCAAACTCAAGTTTTAGAAATGTTGTAGATCAGCTGCAATGTCAAAGTCGGTGGTTTACAGGGTTTCCGTTAAGAAATAGGGATAGCACTTGGTTGAAGTGAGCTACATGAAAGGTTACGGTGAAAGTTGGTCAGAAACAAAACCTCGAACAGGAAGCGTCGGGTGACGCACCAAGAGCTATCCCGTCGCGCAAGGAGTAATGATGAAAGCTTTAGTTTATAAGGGGCCGCGGGATGTACGTGTTGAGGAAGTGCCCGATGCGAAGATCGAGCAACCGACCGACGTGCTAGTGAAGGTTACGACCACAAATATTTGTGGATCCGATTTGCACATGTACGAGGGCCGCACGGATGTAGAAAAAGGTAAGGTTTTGGGGCATGAAAACCTTGGCGAAGTGATCGAGGTCGGGAAAGCAGTTTCAAGCGTGAAGCTCGGTGACCTTGTTTGCCTACCATTCAACGTGAGCTGCGGATTTTGCAAGAATTGTGAGCGCGGTTTTACGGGCGCATGCCTGACCGTAAATCCAGGTAAAGCAGGCGGCGCTTACGGCTACGCGGGAATGGGGCCATACGAAGGCGGGCAAGCGGAATATCTGCGCGTTCCATACGCCGACTTCAATTGCCTCGTGTTGCCTGAAGGCGCGCAGGAGCAACAGAACGATTATGTGATGCTGGCAGACATTTGGCCAACGGGCTTCCACGCGACGGAGCTTGCTTGCGTCGAACCAGGCGAATCGGTGGTGGTGTACGGCTCGGGCCCGGTGGGCTTGTTTGCAGCGTATTCAGCGATTCTGAAGGGCGCGAGTAAAGTCATGATCGTAGACCGGTTGAAAGACCGGCTAGCTCTGGCAGAAAAGATCGGTGCAATTCCCATTGACGATTCGAAAGGCTCCCCGGTCGACCAGGTCATGGAATTGACGGACGGACAAGGGGCGGACAAAGGCTGCGAGTGCGTTGGGTATCAAGCGCACGACGTGGAAGGGCATGAACATCCCAACATGACCATGAATAATCTGGTGTCCTCCGTGCGCGCCACCGGGCAACTCGGTGTGGTGGGTGTATTCCCGTCGAAAGACCCGAAAGCCGAAGACAAACTCGAGAAGCACGGGCAGATCGCTTTCGACCTCGGCAATTTCTTCGAGAAGGGCCTGAGCATGGGCTCCGGGCAGGCCAACGTGAAGAAGTACAACCGCCATTTGTGCCAGCTAATTGCTTCCGGCAAGGCGAAGCCCTCATTCCTTGTTTCCCACGAACTGCCATTGGATGAAGCGGCGGATGCCTATAAACACTTTGATGCTCGCGAAAGGGGCTGGACCAAAGTCGTGCTGAAGCCTTTTGCGGCGCATGCCAAGCGTGGCAAGGCGGCTGGCGCGAAGCATTAAGAGTTACCTCGCCGTTAATCAGTCGAATCGCAGGAAATAGCTGGACGCTCTATCGAATGGAGAACAAGCTGCAAACAATTAAGACTGAGCTACGCGTCCGAATCTACGAGCCGGCTGGCTATCACCGCTATTACGCGATCCCGGTAAACATCGACTGATTGAGTGTCTTCGGCAACGCTTGTGGCGACTGTCGTGGCTTATTCTACGCCGCCGCAGTAAACGACGAGTTGCGGCTCGGCTCTTCCCTATCTTCACCTGACTTCCAGCGCCCCGCGTCCAGCATCCTTATCCTGTAGCTCGCTTCCTCGCCACTCATCTAAGGTGGCAGCCGTATGGCGGAGAAGCGCTCATACGGATCTGTGCGGGGGTTGTATCAAGAAGACGCGAAAGCGTCCTGCGGTTGATGATCGTCCCTACTGCGTTGATTGGCCGTTAATAAATGTTAGACCCGGCAATCGGTCACCGCGAAAAGATCTTTCCTTTGATC
>JALYIM010000040.1 GCA_030775785.1 Acidobacteriota bacterium | reverse complement strand
CTGGGAACTAGGATCGAATGCCATCCCGTCCACTCCGGCGCCGATGGGAACTTTGGCAACTACCTTCCCCGCGTCTGGGTCCAGGACCATCATGGTTTCGTTGCGACAGGCAGCAAATAGCCTGCGGGCCTTTTGGTCCATCGCAAGCGCGGTAGGTTCTTGACAGTGCGTAAGCGGGACGCGTTTTGAAACGGATAGCGTCGCCGTGTCGATGACAGCGATTTCCGCAGGATCGTCAAGATTCACATACACATGTCCCTGATCATCAGCAATAACAAACTCCGGTTCGTCAGCAAGTTGTATAGTAGCCGCGACCGTACCTTCCATGGCCTTAATGACCGTAACCGATTTGCCATGTTCGTTGGTCACGAAAATCAGTTTATTCGTACCGTCATATGCAATAGAATCCGGATCGGCACCCGTTTTCACCGTCGATAACACCTTAAGCGACTTCAGGTCGAAAATCGTCACAGTATTGGAGTGACCGTTAGTGGTGAAACCGCGTCCAAATTCCGGGACGAGAGCAACTCCATGGACGCCTTCGGTGCCGGTAATATCACCAATCACGGCACCCGTGTCCTCTTCCACCACTTCCACATGAGTTTCGCGGGTTATATAGAGCCGACGGGAATCACTGTCAACGGCGATGTAATCCCATGCTCCGTCGCGCGAAAGCCGGATAGTCTTTATAACCTTGTATCCTGAGGAAGCGCTCATGTTAGCGACGGAGCCCAAGACTGCGATGAAAACCAAGATCAAAGAAATTTTAGCGACCGCGCTCAAGTCATTCGGCATTGACAGCCTCCGTGCGTTTGATGATTCTCTGTTAATCACATGTAAACAGGATTCGAAATAGAAAGCGGTGGAATTGTAGAAGTTAGCAGAATTCCAGGCTATTGGCTTGCAACAAACAACCGACATTATGATTGCAAAACTGGACGATGACCACAAACAAATGCTAACGCCCCCAGGCCGAATGTTCAACTGCTGTGAAAGACAGCCGCACCACTCCTGCGATGATGCAGGACTTAAAGTCTTACTGGAGTGGGGACACGTACCAACCTTGCTAGCCACATCGCAACTAAACCAAGATGATTTTTAATGGCTTAAGACTCGCATCGCGGGCACAGGTAGACCAGTTTGCGTTTGACGGGTCATCGGACCGGCTACTCCCGGAAGGGACTGACCTGCGTCGGGCTATCATCCGGTGCCTAGCTTTGGGCCTGATACGTCTTTACCAAACCCATGTGTCTCCCCGCAAAGGGTTTAACTGCCCGTACCGAGAGTTGCACGACGAACTTTCATGCTCCTCGTACGTGTCTCGGCTATTACAAACGGAGAGCTCATTCCCATTGGAATTTAAAACAGCGTGTTTATGGGTCCTCACTCAGATTAAAATGCCGTCGACAGAGTCCCGTGGTTCGAGGAAAAACTTGAGGACTGCATACCTACGTGCCGGAGGAGCGCTCGGAAGCGTGGGTCAGAGCGGAGGTTATCAATTCGCAAGTCAGCTTTCAGATTCCAGGAAATTTCCAGAGACCTGTCCTGGTAAGCTTTTTCTAAGAAATGAAAAGCCTTGTCCTTGTTGCTGAGCCCGGCGTAAATCGTGGCAACGATATAAGGCGATACGTGGACGGTCTTCGATTTCCGTTCCATTTCACGAAGTATCTTTTCAGCTTCGGCCCTTCTGCCTATGACCGCGTAGGTATGAGCAAGGGAAGCGATTGCATCCTGATCACCATTCGATATCTCGACAGCCTTCTGATACTCGGAGATAGCTTCGAATAGTTTTCCTGTACCCTCATAGCCAACACCAAGATTGTGATGTTCAACCCATTCCCCAGGATTCGAAGCCACGCCTCTGCGGCTTGCCTCGACTAGCCTTGCATAATCCCGCAGCTGGTAAAAGGCCGCTGATTCGGCCATTGTGGAACTGGGGCCAGGATCCAATTCATTGCTCTTAGCAATCTCGGCCAAAGCTTCGGCGCGGCGGCCGGTGAAGCCGAGATAAATTGCACGATCCTCGTGGGCGCAACTGTAGCTTGGGGCAAGAACAACTGCGCGGTCGAATTCTCGATCGGCGGTTGCCCAATCCCAGTCAAAGCGCCAGCTCAGTAAGCCAAGGGTATCGTGTACTTCGCCGATGCTCGGGTCAAGTTCCAGGGCTTTGCGTAAAGCTTCCTTGGCAGATCTATAGGCATGATCCGGCGACAACTGCCGGAAGAATGCGAGATAAACATAAGAGTCCGCCAAACCCCAGTAAGCCAGGGCAAAGCTAGAATCTTTCCGAATGGACTCTTCGAAGTAGTTCTTCGCGATGTTCAGTGGTTCCGCCGTCGAGAACTGCGTTGTGAGGTAATAACGGCCGCGAAGATATGCGTCATAAGCTTCCGGTTTTACCTGGACCGCGGAGCGGAGCCGGGCCTGCTGCTGTGGGGTTACCTGCGCCCGGA
>JALYIM010000039.1 GCA_030775785.1 Acidobacteriota bacterium | reverse complement strand
TGCCAAATGTGTCTGTGATGATTACCGGAACATAAAGTTGTAAGCGCCGTTCGATCTCGCTTTGAATTCTTCGTGCGGAACCGTCAGGATCATCTGGCAGCAGCAGCGCGCGCTGGCCACCATCCACATTCGAGACATCCACTCCGCTGTTTGCGCAAACGAATCCGTGTTTTGTTTGGGTGATGAGAACTCCCCGCTCTTGTCGGACAATTCGCTTGCTGTGCATCAGTGCCACCTCTGTCGTACGCGCATCCAAGCCATAGCGTTGAGCCCATGCACGCGACGCTTCCGAAGGCTGCACCCTATCCAGTTCAACAAACTGCCCTTCGGCTTTGGAGACGATTTTATGCTTCACGATCAGAATGTCACCACTCATCAAGTTCGCCTGGCGATCAGTCAGCGCGCGGATAAGTTTGCCTACAATGTCGTCTCCGGGACAAATGTCTTCTTCAATGCGTATCGGTATGACAGAGAGACTCTGAAGATCACTGGCAGTATCCATCATTTATTCGCCGCCGGCGGTAAATCGCCGGCATGCCAACGCCTTGCAAGAACCTGTGAGCGCCGCTGCCCCTGCGTCATGGCTAGTTGCCGCAGATCGGCCGGACTATCTATGTCAAGAGCAATGCCTGGAAAATTCATCACCACACACGGTTTCTGAGTGGCGACTGCCTTTTTGTGATGGGGCAGAAAGCTGTCGTTTCCAAAGCGCAACGGAAAAAGTCCGCAGGGCCTTCTCCAAATCGCGTTCGTACCTCTGCCATCTGCCGCCGGAACCAGGACCGATCCCTCGGCCGGGGCGGATCTTAAAATCGCTCCAAGCTCCGAACATTCGACTAGAGGAACGTCGCCGGGAATTACGAGCGTGCTTTTGGCGCCACGTGATTCACAAACGGCGGTTGCCATCGCGATCGCGTCAGTTTCTCCGGTGTTCTGGGAGTCGGCGATCACATCGAAATCAAAATTGCGGGCCATTTCGGTGGCAGCGGAGTCGCCCGTAACAACGCTGACGGGCAGTCCCTGCCATTTCGACAATGTTTCCAGGATATCGAGCAGCATGGCACGGGCGAGTTCCGTGCGCGATTCCTGAGTCAAAACTTCTGCCAGCCTCTGTTTCGAGTGGCTGAGATTCTTAACTGGAATCAGAATCATGACGCAACCGAAACCTTTCGCGATAGATTCTGACCGACGAAGGAAAGCGCTTGTCTGGCAAGTTGCTTTCTATCGTCTGCAGACCGCATGATTGTGTTCATGCACCCAATACGTAAATCGCTGTGCTCGAGCTTTTTCGCGGTCGCTTCGTCCGCCAAGTCCACAATTAGGACATCGAGAAAATCCTCGTAAGCTTTCGCGACACCACTAATCGAAATCGGAAATCCCTGCGCAGCCATCAGAATTCCAGCGGGTCCAGATACTGGTGCCGCTCCGATGATTGGACTAATAGCAGCCACAGGCGCAGAAGTGTCGCGCAAAGCCTGGCGTATTTCCGCTACGGCAAGGATGGGGCCGATGCTGGTGACAGGGTTGCTGGGCGCCAGGAAAACCGCTTCAGCGGAAATGATTGCCTCAGTCACGCCGGGCGCGGCCTTGGCCTGGACTGCTCCCTCAAAGCGCACACCATCGACAGAGTCCTGGTAGCGACGTTTTACAAAGTATTCCTGAAAACTAAGCTCGCCAGCGGGAGTGTTGACCCGGGTCTCCACTCTGGAGTCGCACATCGGGAGAACTCTTGGCCCTACTTCCATTCGGGAGGCGATTTCGGCAGTCGCCTCGGACAAAGTTCTTCCTTGCGCTAATAAATTCGTGCGAAGCAGATGCATAGCCAGATCACGATCACCGACTTGAAACCAACTTGGCCCGCCCAGTTGCGTCATGGTCTGCAAACAAAAGAAGGTGTCGCCCGCAACTCCCCAGCCGCGCTCCTTGCTGACCCGGCCGCTCAACACGTACATGACAGAATCAATGTCAGGCGAAATATGGAGGCCCCACCAATGAAAATCGTCCCCCGTATTCACGATTGCGATTAGGTCTTCCGGATTTATGACTCGGCGAAGGCCATCCACGAATTTGGCGCCGCCCGTGCCGCCGGTTAGAACGACGATCATGCAGCCATCCGCGCATAGCCGTCGGAGTTAGCTGCGGCAGCAACTTTTTGCAAAACCAACCCGCCTCGTGCCTCCAGCGCAGGGAAGAATTCGGGATAGACCGGAAGCCGTTGCCGCAACCTTTGCTCCGACATCTCGGTGCGCAATCTCAGTTCTTCGAGATGCGGCCACGGTTTTTCCGGATTGATGAAATCCGGCGTAAGCGGAGATACTCCGCCCCAGTCATTGATGCCGGCATCGAGTAAATCGCTATAGTAGGGAGCTGACAAGTTTGGCGGAGCCTGAATATTTATTTCCGGCATTAGCAATCGTGCGACTGCAACTGTGCGCAGCATCTCTCCCGAGGTGGGTTCCGGCTGTTCGCGCATCGGAATCGTCGCCTTCGCGCGGAAATTTTGCACAATGACTTCCTGGATGTGTCCGTAGCGCTGATGCATTTCGCGGATCGCGAGCAAAGTGTCAACTCGATCTTCCACAGTTTCTCCGATGCCAATCAGGAGACCGGTGGTGAAAGGGACGTTCTGTTTTCCCGCCTCTTCGATGGTGCGAAGGCGCTTGGCGGGAACTTTATCGGGAGCATTGTCGTGTGCCGCGCCGGGTCGCAACAAGGCGTTAGTCGTGCTTTCAAGCATTAAGCCCATGCTAGGTGAAACCGCTGCCAGGCGGGTAATCCATTCGGCACTGAGAAGGCCAGGATTAGGGTGAGGAAGAAGCGTAGTCTCCTCCAGCACCATCTCGCACATCGCTTCCAGATAATGCAGAGTGGATTTGTAACCCATGTGTCGCAAGGTTTCGCGTATTTCGGGAAAAGCAAGCTCCGGCTTGTCTCCAAGGCTAAACAACGCTTCGGTACAACCTAACTTTTGCCCAGCGCGCGCGACTTCCAGCACCTCATCCGGGGTCATGGTGTGTGCACCAGGATCGCCCGGACTTCGACGAAAGGCGCAGTAGCCACAGTAATCCCGACAGAGATTGGTGAGAGGAATGAATACTTTCCGCGAATATGTGATTACGCCGGGTTTGAAACGCTGTTTCGCATCGAAGGCGGCCCGCAATAATTTGTCCAGATCGCGATCGTCGCAGCGCATCAACTTGCAAGCCATTTCGCGGGAGAGGGGCAATCCTGAGCCGAGGTCGTCCATGTACGATGGCGGGAGTTTCTCTTCTACGCAATTTGCTTTAGCCGCCAAGACGCGCCTGCTTGCAGTTCGGAATTTACAACGAAATCATACATGAGCCGGGAGCGGCCGATTTTTTCAATATCAATTAAGGCGTGGTAAAACTCTGAATGGTGAAAGTAGTTCGCCTGAGCGCCTGGAGCGAGGGTCTTGGGGTGCATCCTGTGGTCAGTAACAAATATGAGTAACGCACCAGACAATTTTCGAGAGGCCATGGGCCGCTTTGCCACAGGCGTGACCGTAATCACGGTGGACTACGGTGGCGAGGTGCACGGCATGACCGCCAATGCGTTTGCATCGGTATCACTGGATCCCATGCTGGTGCTGGTCTGCGTGGACCATAAAGCGCAGACTCATGCCGAGCTTCATGCTAAAAAGCGTTTTGGAGTGAATATTCTTTCCGCGAAGCAGCGTGCTATTTCCGAGTACTACGCCCGCGCCGATCGGACGCATGAGCGCACGGTAGAGGAGGCGGATGCTCATTTCGATCGCACGCAACATGGCACCCCCGTTTTGCACGGAGCTTTGGCATATCTAGAATGCCGTCTGCATACGGCACAGGATGCCGGGGACCACACTATCTTCATCGCAGAAGTGGAAGATATGGTCGTTCGCGAGGGCGAGCCGTTAGTTTTCTTTAGAGGCGCGTACCGTAACCTTGGGTCTGTCTTGCCGGATTGAATTCATTCGAGCACTGCGTCATCCAATTTCTTTTTTGCCCAATCCGCGGCGCTCTTCACAAACACAACGATTAGCGGATGCGGCTTGCCCGGCTTTGATGACAACTGTGGCTGGAATAAAGTTGCGACGAAAAACCGGTTCGTCGGCGATTCAATAGCTCGAATTTCATTCTGTTCTCCACGGGCCACGACTGGAAGACCCGCCTCCATGGCCGCCCACTCGTATTCGGGATTTACCTCGAAGTTACAAAAAAACTCTTCTGTCACTGTGTCCTTGCCATAGAAGGATTGCAGATACGACCCGGGCCGGAGGCGAATTTCCGGAATCTTCCCGGAGAGCTTGGGGGCATCGGGTGCGCTGTTACTCACCGCACACGCTACTGGATAGATGATGATATTTTTCGAACCGGAATTATTTTCGGCGCTGTCCGCGTCTTGAATACCCAGCACGTTGCGCGCTGCCTCGATAAGCGTGTATTGAAAGCCTCCGCAGGTTGCCAGAAAAGGCCAGTCGCGACGGCGGGCAAATTCGATACCCTTCAGCATTCCGTCAAAACTCTTGTACGGACTTCCGGGAGCCGCCCACAATCCGTCGAAACTCTGTAGAACTTCTCCGGCAGTTGATTCCATCAGTGAGGGTGTTGGGATCCATTGCGATTCGATTTTCACTCCGACCGCTGTGGCCGCATCTTGAAGGGAGTTATTTGTGGCGTGATGAGAACGGAATTCGGCATTGAAATCGCCCAGGATGCCGATACGAACGGTGTCCGTCACGCAGTCATTCTAACTGAGAGGTGCGGCTAAACTTCCGTGCGACATTCAGGGGAGTTGACCGCCGAGATGCCGAGCCGTAACGATCCTTCCGAAATGCCTAATGGTCTGAGAGCGTGCTTCGACTCCCTCGTCGCAATCGCAACCCCGTTCGCTCAACATGACAATCAATATTCTTTTCTTACCGGGCGAACGGTGTCACAACTAACTAAGAGCCAAAAACTTGAAGTCTCTACAGACTTGCCGCAAATGTCATGGGGACATCCGCCTTATCCGCCTCGTCCACTTTAAACAACGGCTTTGGCGCGACATTCATGAAGCTGGCCACGAAGGTATCCGGTACCTGCTGGATGCGAATGTTGAAGGTGTTGACGGAGTCGTTGTAGAACTCGCGCCGGTCGGCAATCTGGCTTTCCAGATCAGTGATTCGTTTCTGCAACTGCATGAAATTGTTGTTGGCTTTGAGTTCTGGATAGTTCTCTGCCACCGCAAAAAATCCTCGTAGCGCTGAACTCATGCTCTGATCAGCTTGGGCTTTATCGCCAACCGATTGTGCCTGCTGATACATGTTGCGCGCGGCCGTAACCTTTTGTAGAGTGTCGCGCTCAAAACTCATGTAACCCTTGCAAACCTCCAGCAACTTAGGCAGTTCGTCATGGCGCTGCTTCAGCATAATGTCAATGTTTGCCCAGGCTTTGTCTATGTCATTCTTCAGGGCCACCAGTCCATTGAAAATCGTGACCGTGTACCAAACAATACCTGCACCTACGAAAATCACCGCCAGCAGGATTACTGTGCTCATAGTCTTGTTCCTCCGTTTGTCACTTAATTTCCGATTACAGCCATCCAAATTGCGCCGCTAAAACATAAACGCTGGCTAACGTTAATATTGGCCCACCCCAAATCATCAGCGTGGACTTCCAACTCAAGTTCTTGATTACGTCTCTCTGGCTTCTCCAGGAAATAAGAAATGCAGGATTGTGTTCCCCGCGCATGAGCACGGTTGCAGGCTTGAGATCAAATTGTTCCGCAGGTTTCTGCAAGATCGTCTTGCTGTTGCTGTCCGGCATTGGTCCGCTGTTTACTCCAGCTACCGCCCAGGCGGCAGGATTGGTGACCCCAGCTTTTATCAGTGCCGCAGCGATTTTTTCCTGCTGTGTCATAGGGGAAGTCGTAACTTTATTTTCACCACTGAGCCGGACGACTTCTGTGTTATGTGTTCCCTGAATTCCGATAGGAACCGGGAAGTTCTTGCTAACAAGTTGCGGAGCGGTCGCGGTTAGTCCGGGTATTTTGACAGTGAAAGTGTGAGTATTATTTTCAATGTTGGGCGGGGCCGACTTTCCCGGCAGAACGAGGCCGGGATTAGTTGCCAATGTTCCCAGAATGAAGAGCGCATTCTTAGGCTTGATGCAATATTCCTCAACCTTCAAATTCTTATCGAGGTCCACACCATGCCCGCCGAGAAACACAGCGACATTCGCAGGTACATTCACGTTCAATGATAGGAGGGAAGTCTTGTATTGCTCCTTAAAGTCTTCGTGGATGTCCATCTCAGCCCCTTCCGGATTCACTAGGAGGCGGCCGGTATTGTCATCAATGTAAAAAGGGACAAACTGAATTTCTTCCACAACCTTTTCCCATTTCTCATTTTTGCCGGATTGTCGTAGTTGCCACGCAACTGTCCGATGGTAGTAGCAAGGAACCCCGGTTATTGGCGCGGTTATCGTGCTTGGCCCGGTTGCCAATCCGTTGACTTCAACCAAGCCCATGGAAGCCGCGCGAACAGTTGATGTCGGCGTGTTTAAGATCAGGCGCTTCCGCTCCAGCATGCGGAAGCCCCGGCAGAACAAATACACGCCGAGACAAGCTGCGGCAAACGTCCAAAAGCCGCCGTCAATCCGTCTGAAGAAAATTACGCTCGCTAGTGACAAGGTCAATTCAGGATTTCCCCGCACCCCGGCCCAACGGCGGACGAGGCGCGCCGGTTCGAGCGTATGGGAGAGGATTGGCAAGGAGCAGCAGAAAAGAGCGATTTGGGCTTACGTCAGTAACGTGAGGGGCGAATATATAAGCGGAGTGATCTCTAAATCCTGCATTCGGTAGCAGATCATGCTGTCACATGGCTGTGAAGAATTTCTTCGACTGCGTGTATGGCTGTATCGAGTTCCTGGTCCGAAGTATAGAAGTGAGGTGAAAAACGGACGCCCGCTTTCGGACGCCAGTCCACCAGAATTTCGCGATTGATCAGCTCGCGACAAACTCTCTCAGAATCTGGCATGTCAATGGCCACTGTTCCGCCGCGACTCTCTGGAGTGGAGGGTGCGTTTACCTTCCAACCTCGCTGATTCGCCAGTTCGATTAGGTGCGCGGTTTGTCGCATTGATTTCTCGCGAATGCGATGAATGCCCACCTCTGCGATTATTTTGAGACCGGGGCGCGCAGCCTCCAGCGCGGGAATATGTGGCGTCCCGTTCATGAAGCGGTAGGGAGGAGCGGCGCGATCAATCGCACCGGTTTCAAATGCAAAAGGCCGTTTATGAGCTGCCCAGCCCGTAAACTTGGGTTGGAGAGTGCTGCCCAAGTCCGGGCGTACGTATAAGTATGCAACGCCGGGACCGCCGCACAGCCACTTCAAAACACCGCCGCACGTGAAGTCCACGTCGAGCGCTTGTACGTCTACTGGCACGGTTCCCAAGGATTGAAATGTATCCAACACGACATAAGCGCCAACGCTATGAGCTTTTTCAATAATCGCTGCGGCATCATTGATATACGCGCTGCGGAAGATGACATGAGAGATGGGTACCAGAAGAGTTTCTTCATCAATCGCGTCTAGCAAACGTTCGAGTGGGACGGTTATGCCATCATCCGTTTTGACCATGTGCACGCGCGCCCCATAATCCGCTTGCGCTTCCCAGAAATACATGACGGAAGGAAAATTCATGTCGCTATAAACAATCCTGTTTCGTTTCCCGGAGAAATTGAAGCAGGAGGCCACTACCGCCTGGCACGTAGTCACATTCTGATGTGTGGAGACAGAACGTTTGGGAGCATTCATCAATGCTCCAATCTGATCTCCGACTTCGGCGCCAAGCGTCCACCATCCTTCTTCCCACGCACGAACGCCGCGAGTAGCCCAGGTTTCAGCGTAAGTCTCCATTGCGCTGTAAACTCCGCGTGGCATTGCGCCCAGAGAATTGCTGATCAGGTAGGTTGTTTTCTCGAGGATGGGAAACTCGGAACGGTATGTTAGAAGGTCGTTGCTCATTTTACTCATTGTACTTTTGCAGCTCCACGGCGCGGTACTTCTTCATCACAAAGTACAAAATAGTCAGAATGGCGATGAACGCACCACCACTGACAATGGTGATGTGAGACATCCATCCAGTTTCAAAGATTGCCGCAATGATCAAAAAAAATCCAAACGCTGAGCCGGATGCGCCGAGAGGCGAGCGCATTGGGAGCGCGGCAATTTTCTCCGGGGAGAGTTGCTTTCGAAATCTCATGTGCGCCGCTAACGAAACCAGCCAGGATAATAGCAATCCGACGAGAACCGCTCCGAGAATCGAAACGAAGGCTGTCTTTGGCGCCCATGTCTCGAGTATCAGCGCGACCACGATTCCATACGAGGAAGCTATCAGCGCGCGAGTCGGACTTCCAGCAGAGTTGAGGCGACCGAAGGCAACCGGTGCCCATCCCATGCGCGAGAGGGAAAACAACATGCGCGAGGCAACGTACAAAGCCGCATTCGAGCCTGATAGGGCTGCCGTTAGGACAACAAAATTCATGACGTGGCCCGCATAAGGGACGTTCACTTGCCTGAAGATAGTTACGAACGGGCTCTCGGTTACACCAGCGCGATTCCATGGCATGACGCCACAGAGCACAACGATTGCGCCCAGATAGAGGGTTGCAAGCATCGCGAATGTTAGTCGAACAGCGCGCGGAATCTCAGCCATGGAACGCGATTCGCCGGTGGTAACAGCCACCATTTCCACTCCGCCGAAAGTGTAAATCGCAAGCCCAATTGCGAAGAGCGGGGCCAGAGTGCCCATGGGAAGAAATCCGCCGTGAGCCGTGTATTGAGCAGGCACTTTTCCGCTGAAGAGCAGTCCAGCCCCGATTACGATGAATGCGCTGATGGTGATCACTTTAATCATCGCGAACCAGTATTCGAACTGTCCAAACGAGCCCACGCTGACCAGATTTATTAGCAGCAGCAGCACGGAAAAAGCTGCCACCCAAACTAGTGCTGGCACTGAAGGAAACCAATAACCCATGTAAGTGGCCGATGCCACCAGTTCGGCTCCGATGGAGACTGCGATCGCAGCCCAATAGCCGGCGCGTGCGATAAAGCCCGCCCATTCGTTCAGATAAAGATCGCCATAAAGCCCGAACGATCCGGCTGCAGGGTGAGCACCCGAGAGTTCGCCTAGTGCGAGCGCTACTGTCCAGGTTATGAAGGCTGCCAAAGCATAGCTAAGGATGACTGCCGGTCCAGCCATCTCCATAGCAGCCGCCGAGCCTAGCAGAAGCCCGGTTCCGATGGAGCCTCCCACAGCCAGCATCGCCATTTGACCGGCACTCAGCTGGTGCTTCAGTCCCTGTTCTCGATTCACTTCTGGTTCGCCGACGACTGGCCCGTTGAGCATGCAGAACGTATAACAGAAGGCCGCCGCCGTCCCCAACAGCTATGTGAGGTGTGACCTTCGTAATCCGCGGCGACCGTTACTTCGTTGCCTGGTTCTTGCCACGCTTTAAAATTTCTTTGGAGCACTCCGCTCCCCACATCTGCTCATGGCTGAAGCGACTAAGCGACTCGACCGGACTGAGATTGCGCGGCACGTGGACCGCGCGGAAAAGCTCCTTCAAAAGGGCAAGACCGCGGATGCCCTGACTGAATACTTGCAAGTGCTTGCAGGTGACTCTGGGAATGACATGGTGCGGCAGATGGCGGCCGACCTTCATCTGGCCTTGCAGCAAATTCCCCCGGCCGTCGTGCTGCTTGGCGAACTGTTCGATCATCAGGTGCAGGCGGGGGACGCAACCCGAGCCAGTCTGACTTACAAAAAGCTTACGCGTTTCGCGAATCCTACCATCCAGCAAAAACTTCGGTTCGGCCAGTTGCTTGAAAACTCGAATCGAAAGCTTGCTGCGGAAACCTATGAGAGCGTATTGCAGGAGGCCACAGCTTCCGGTCGAAAGGCCGAATGCTTCAATGCGCTGCAACGCCTCATAATCCTTGAGCCAACGGAGCGAAACATTCTTCGCTTCGGAGAAATGTCGTCGGAACTGGGCCACAACAAAGACGCTGCTTCAGCGTTCATGAAGCTGGCCGAGTTGAAAGGGGCAAATGGAGAAGGCTCCGCCTGGGTGGAGCGAGCTTATTCCGAATACTCCAGTGACCCCAAGATTGCGCTCGCCTACGCCAAGGGCCTGCTGAAGCAAGAGCAAAGCGGCGCGGCCATTTTTGTTCTCGAGCCCCTCGCGAACGCCGAAGGAGCTGCCGCCGAGTTCAAGGAAACTTATGCGGATGCATTAGTGGCGGCCAGCCGCTTCGGAGAGGCCGCCCCTCTTGTCTGGCAGATGTTTGAACAGAATCCATCGCGCATGGGGGAACTTTCGACCTTAATCGGTCAAATGATTGACGCCGAGCAGGACGACGATGCCATTGCATTGGCGAAGAAGCTGGAAGAATTTCAGCGCAAAAAGGGAGAACGACGCGCTTTTCTGGCAATGATGCAAAAAATGGCGAGCAGCCATCGCGCATCAGCAAAACTGCTCGAATACATGAGCGAGTTGTTCAATGGATCCAATCGCGAAACCGATTACTCGCAGACTTTGATCAAGCTATACGGTCTCTACTTCGAACTGGGCAACTTTGACAAAGCTGGCGAGGCTTTAGACCGCGCGGCCGAAGTGGATCCCTACGAGTCCGGACACCAGAAGCGCTTGCAGGATCTGCACGGCAAAATTGATGAGAAGCGATATCAGGTGATAGCTTCACGGTTCAGCAGTGCGGCTTCTTCAGGGGAAACGTCCCGCGATGAAGAAAAGACTCTGGGAGCTTCCACCCTGCAAGACCTGATGCTGCAAGCCGAGATCCTAGTTCAGTATGGAATGAGGCCCAAGGCCCTGGAACGGTTGCAGCGCGTCCAGGAACTTTTCCCGCATGAAGAGGAACGTAACCCCGACCTTCATCAATTGTATTTAGCGGTTGGCCTTACCCCGCAATATTCCTCGGCTGACGTGAAGCCTTTTGCTGCTGTGTCCTCTACGCCGGTCCAAATCAGTGCTCCGGCGGCAACGATGCCGCCCTCTTCAGAGGCTGCGGAAGTCAACAGCTTCACGCGCGTGTCTGAAATTACTCGCAAGCTATATCGTCAGGGGAATGCGGACGCCGTTCTTTCCACGACCGTGGCTGAAATTGGCTCGCAGTGGAAACTCAGCCGTTGCGTGGCCGCAATGTGCAAACCGGGAAGCCCCCCGACAGCTCTGAAAGAGTTCTGCGGTGAGAATATCAAGGCAGGAAACTCTCGTGAATTGGAAGGGCTCGCGACTTCTCTCCAGGAGCTCGTCGTCAGCAAGGGCTCGCTGATTATTAACGACGCTAAGTCTTCAAACGATTTGCACGCGGTGCAAGCAACGCTGAAGAGCCTCAATGTGGGATCGCTGCTCGCCCTAATGTTGAGTGATGGCCCGGACCCCGTAGGAATGCTGATCCTGACATACGATGCCTCACGAGTGTGGAGTCCAAGCGATGTTCTGGTTTTAAAGACTATCAGCGAACAAATCGTAATCGCGCTCAACAATGCCGGTCTGCGGCGCCTGGTAAAAAGTCTCTCCGTGACGGACGAACATTCTGGGCTTCTGAAACGAGCCTCGTATGTTGATCTGCTTATGGCGGAAACTCGCCGCGCCGTGCAACAAAAAACTGCGGTCACGGTGTTGCTTGCTCGAATGGGCGAGCCCTCTACCATGATGAAGGAGTTTGGGGAGGAAGCCGTTGAGAGCGCAATGCAGCAGATTGGTAAGCTTCTGGCCGCAAATATGCGGCAAAACGATTTGGCTTTCCGCTACGAGCGCACTACCATCGCGATTGTCCTCGGAGAGACCGCTGAGAAGGAAGCCATGCTCGCTGCCCAGAAACTGAACGGCCTGGTGGGCGCGGTTCGCCTGGGAGAAAAGCAAACCTCTTTACCCTTTATCGCAGGCCTCGCGGAAGCTGTAGTTCGTCCCGACTTCGATCCGGTGGATGTTGTCACCGAAGTGATCAATCGCGCGGAAACCGCCCTCGACGCGGCGGCACTGGGCGGACACGGAAACATTGTTCTGCAGTCCGCTGCCTTCGCCGCTGCCGCCGTCGCCTGAAAACTAGCGCCAATTCCTGCTTGATTTCGAGATTTAAAAACCAACCGCGTTCTTCCATCTCAACTTCCTAACATGGCACGAACACCACTCGCGCTGCTAAACTGGCTAGTTTGAATTATGCCTTCGGGCAATTCAGAGATAAGGACCCCATGCTTAAACCAGGTGATATCGCGATTGTCGGCGGGGCGCGTACACCCTTTGGCCGTTACTGCGGAAAGCTAAAAGATTTCACTGCGCAGGAGTTAGGTGCCGTCGCGGGAAAGGCAGCGATGGAGCGCTCCGGAGTTGATCCCAAGGATGTTGACCACGCGATTTTCGGAAATGCGCAACAGACATCTGGCGATGCTCTTTATGGGGCACGTCACGTTGCTTTGCGTGCGGGACTTCCGATTGAAACTCCCGCATTAACTGTAAATCGCCTGTGTGGAAGCGGCATGCAAGCCATCATTAACGCAGCGCAGATGGTGCAGCTAGGAGAAGCGAATATCGTTCTAGCCGGAGGCATGGAAGCTATGTCCCAAGCTCCCTTTTCGATTCGGGGACGAGACGGATTCACTCTTGCTCCTGGAGGAAAGCTCGAAGACTCACTGATGGTCGCGCTACTCGATAGCTACTGCGGGCTGTACATGGCAAACACCGCGGAACTCTACGGCGAGCAGCAGGGCATCACTCGACAGATGCAGGACGAGTTCGCATTGCGCTCGCAGCATATGGCTGATGCCGCATACAAAGAGGGAAGATTGCAGGAAGAACTGGTACCTGTGCCGCTGAAAAACTCCAAAGGTGAGGCGACGGGGGACACATTATCTGAAGACGATCACCGGCGTCCGCAAACCACGATGGAAGGTTTGGCGAAACTTCGAACAGCTTTCGGTAAAACAGGGACGGTGACTGCTGGCAACGCAAGTGGAATCGTAGACGGTGCCGCCGCTGTCGTCATCATGTCACTCGAACATGCGCAGAAGAGATCGCTCCAGCCGATGGGACGCATTGTAAGCTGGGGCGTCGCGGGGGTTGATCCGAAACTTATGGGACGTGGCCCAGTTCCGGCGTCCAAGATCGCATTGCAGAAAGCCGGACTGACGCTCGACTACATTGATCTCATCGAAATTAATGAAGCCTTTGCGGCGCAGTATCTTGCCGTTGAAAAAGAGCTGGGCCTTGATCGCGGTAAAGTGAACGTTAACGGCGGAGCCATCGCCTTAGGACATCCGCTGGGCGCGACCGGAACACGGCTGGTCATAACACTGTTGTACGAACTGCGTCGAAGGAAAAAGAAATACGGCCTGGCGTCAGCTTGCATCGGCGGAGGGCAGGGAATCGCGATGGTAGTGGAAAACCTGAGCTGATTTGGTTTTAGGTCGTGCAGCGCTTCGCACTGCGACTAATGGATTGTCTATAGCCGGCGTTAGCCGCGAAGGTAACGAGGTTTCATGGAAATAAAAAAAGTAGGAGTTCTGGGCGGCGGACTGATGGGCGCTGGGATTGCCCAAGTCGCGGCCACCGCCGGATTCGAAGTCGTAGTCCTCGAAGTCGAACAAAAATATCTCGACAAAGGGTTCGCCGGCATTGATAAGTCGCTGGCAAAATTTGTCGAGAAAGGCACCCTGAAAGAATCCGCCGAAACCGTTCGGGCGCGATTGAAGGGCACGACAAACAAGGAAGATCTGGCGGACTGCGACATCATACTTGAGGCCATCATCGAGAATCTCGAAATTAAGAAGAAGATGTTCGCGTCGCTCGAAGCCATCGTTAAAAAAGACACCATTTTTGCGTCGAATACCTCCTCGATCTCCATTACTGAGTTGTTGACGTCAACTAAACGCCCGGAGCGTTTTATCGGATTGCACTTCTTCAATCCCGTGCCCTTAATGAAGCTAGTGGAGGTCGTGAAGACAATCGCCACAGCCAGCGATGTTTATGAATCGGCTTACGAGTTTGCGAAGAAGTTAGGTAAAGTTCCAGTCCGCACCAGCGACAAGACTGGATTCATAGTGAACCGTCTCCTCGTGCCCTACCTGCTGGACGCGATTCGGGCGTACGAAGAGGGTGTCGGATCAATTGAAGACATTGATAACGCCATGAAGCTCGGATGCGGCTATCCCATGGGCCCTTTCACTCTGCTCGACTTCGTCGGCCTCGACACCACCTATTACATTACCCACGTGATGTATGACGAATTCAAAGAGCGGCGATTCGCTTCTCCGCCATTGCTAAAGCGCTTGGTAATGGCAGGATGGTATGGCCGCAAGACCGGCAAAGGGTTTTACAATTATTCAGACCCGAGTAATCCGGTGGCGAATAAGCTGTAATTCCATCTCACTTAAAGCTAATAATCTTTCTTATGACCTTCGAAAATATTCTCTTCGAAAAGAAGAACTCGATCGCTTATGTAACCGTCAACCGGCCGAAGGTTCTCAATGCCCTCAATATGGCGACCATGGAAGAGTTACGTTCGGCGTTTACTGCTATCAAGGACGACAGAGAAGTTCGAGTCGCCATTCTTACGGGCACAGGCGAGAAAGCGTTCGTTGCAGGCGCGGATATCGTAGAACTTTCCAAACACGATCCGGTTTCCGCCAAGGAATATACGCATCGCGGACAGTCCGTCCTCGATTTGATTGAAAATCTCGGCAAGCCAGTGATCGCCTGCATCAGTGGCTTCGCGCTCGGAGGCGGATGTGAGATCGCGTTGGCTTGTACTTTCCGTTTGGCGAGCGAAAACGCGAAGCTTGGACAGCCGGAAGTGAAGCTCGGACTCATCCCTGGATACGGGGGCACTCAGCGCCTGCCGCGCCTCGTCGGCAAGGGCATCGCCATGCAGCTTCTACTTGCAGGGGAGATGATCAATGCACAAGAAGCTCTGCGCATTGGCTTAGTGAACGAAGTCATCTCTGCGGCGGAATTGATTCCGCGCGCCGAAGCCATCGCGCAAAAGATTATTGCCAACGCTCCTCTGGCGGTGCAATACGCCATGGAGGCGGTGAACAAGGGGATGGAAATGAGCTTGTCCGAAGGCCTCTACCTGGAGGCAACGCTATTTGGGCTTTGTTGTGCGACGGAAGATAAGGCAGAGGGAACCTCGGCGTTCCTTGAGAAGCGTCCACCACAGTTCAAGGGGAAGTGAGAGGATTTAAGCGTTGAGGCGCAGATTTGACGGAGATGAAAGCAAAAGAAAAGTTGGATGACCAGCTACCCGCACTATCGGGGCGCCTCAGCGCGTCCGGCAAAAGATTTGCAATCGTCGTCTCGCGCTTTAACGAGTTCATCACCGAGAGATTGCTGCGCAGCGCATACGACGGGCTGATTCGCTTGGGTGCCACTGAAGAGGACATTCAGATTGTCCGTGTTCCCGGAGCGTTCGAAATTCCTTCTGCGGCACGCTCTCTCTCGCAAACGAAAAAATTCGACGCCATCCTCTGCCTCGGGTGCCTGATTCGCGGCGACACCGCTCACTACGACGTAATCGTCAACGAGGTTACGCGCGGCATCGGCCAGTCCGCACAGGAGACAGGCGTCCCACATGCATTCGGAGTTCTTACCTGCGAATCGCTCGAGCAAGCCATTGATCGGGCTGGTTTGAAAATGGGGAACAAAGGTCTGGAGGCTGCCTTGGCTGCAGTGGAGATGGCGAATCTGACCAGCACTATTGCGCGAGAAGTAACACCTGTTATCGCTATTCCTACCCTTGATAGAAGCAAAAACTATTCTGCAAAAAAGCATCAGAGTTCTGCAAGCCGCAAGCCGCGATAATTGTTTTCCGTATAAACTAAGCCTCTACTGTTTTCTCTTCCTACTATGGGGACCCGCCGCAAATCCCGCGAACTTGCACTGCAAATGCTTTTCCAGGCGGATATGGGAAAGCAAAGTGCCGAAGACGTGCGGCGAACTTTCTGGCAGGAGCGGAACGCCGTTGGACAGGACGTGCAGGGCTTCGCTGAAGATATATTCCGCGTCGCTAACGACCGCACATTAGAAATTGACGGCCTCATTGAACAGCACGCTTCCAACTGGCGCATGGAGCGCATGGCAGCGGTGGACCGCAACATTATGAGGGCCGCGGTTGCTGAGCTGATGGGATATCCGTCTACTCCGCGTGCGGTGGTAATCAATGAAGCGCTGGAAATTGCGCGTAAGTTTTCCAGTCCCGAGTCGGTGCAGTTTATTAACGGAGTGCTCGACAGTGTGGGTCGTGAACTGGAAAAGCTGCCTAAACATCCATAAGCTATGCTCGAAAAAGTCAGGTCCCTCGGCTTCCTCGGGATTACAAAACAGAATATAAAATCAAAACATTTTTCAGGGTCTTACCGCTACCAGATCAGCATTACAAGTTGCGGGCGGAGCGGTATTAGGAGTCGGGCTTGGGCATAGAGTGCTGAAGGCGCCGTGGGGAAAGTTAATCTGGGCGAAGTCCCCGCCGACAACTGTGTTTATCACGTGGACGGCTCCATCGCTCGCGCCCACATACAGTTCAGTGCCGTCCGGGGTCAATGAAGCTTGCAGCGGTACTGCGTTTCCCGCGAGTGCGAGCGAGGATGAGGTCTGGTTGCTGATGTTGAGTGTCAGAATTGTGCCAAGCGGCTGGTTGCTGGTGTTGTCAGCAAGAATGTAAGCGCTAGACCCGTCTGTTGAAATGATCAGTTGCCGGGGAATAAAGTTTCCCTGACCTAGCCCAAGGGTCGCAACCGAGTTGGTCACTGCCAGATTGCCCACGGGGGCGACGGGCGGGCGCGGGAAAGCACAACCGGAGCCCGTCACTGTCGGTGTCAGAATATCTATTCCGGGTGGGGTCAGTGCAAAAATGTCTCCGTTGGGCAGTGGCCTGAGCAGTTGCGGAGTTCCATTTGTTCCGGTGGTTGTGATTTCGGATTGCGCCGTAGCAGGATTGTCACAGGTCGGCAGAATAGAGACTGCCGATGCGGCCCCACCAGCTATGTATCCAAATCCGCCTTCAGGAAGAAAGGCTACGTCGTTCGCTGGTCCGCTCAAGGGAATGGTTTGTAGCGCATCCAGTTTCGAATAGACATAGAGAACACCTGCGTTCGCGCTGTCTGTGGTTACGATAAATGCCTTGAGACTGTCCGGCGAGAAATCCGCGGCCACGCTCGTGACCGTTGCCGGAATCGGAAATGAAGTCGAAGATCCACTTGCCGTATCGAACACAAAGACCTGCTTCGGTGCGTTGGGGTCCTTGGTGTCGGCCACGATGACCTTGGCCCCATCAGGGGAAACTGTGAGCACTTTGCCTACGATCGAAGGAAATTGCGAAATGCCAGGCGAAGAAGCTGTCACATCGAACACCATCAGACCTTTTGTGCCGAACAATCCCAGGTCGGTGCCGAGGTACGCCTTTGTACCTTGGCGATTGAAAACGAACGAATTTGGAGATGCGGGCAAAGCAACGGCCGTCTGCACCGTGTGCGTTGCCGTATCAATCGGCTCAATGATCGGCGTGCAGCCAGTATTGGTTCCGCATCCTTCGGTCGCGGCATAGACAGTGAATGTTCCCGCTTTTCCCGTGGGCGGATTGATAAAGCTGATTGCGCTCTGCGGATAGACGGGAAATGAGGGTTGAAATCCGATATTGCATGCCGGTGGAGTGCAGCTTGCGAGAATGGACGCGCCACCTACCTTCGAAGCGCTGGCCGCGCCCGCGCTGCTCACACTGATCAGCGCCGGCTCTGACGAGGTCCAAGTCAGTGGAACTCCCGTGATGGTGAATCCCAGGCTGTCAATGACCGTCGGAGTGATGGTCTTCGTCGTGGCGCCCGACGCCGTGACGGCCAACGAAATGGATTGCACCGGGCAGGTCGTAAATGTGAGCGGCAGACTGTTGGCCCCGCTGGCGCTGGCAAATATCGAGGTGCGACCCGGTACGTTTGCCTGCGCTTGCACCTGTGCAAGATTAGTCTGCGAAGATGTAGCTGTTAGTACGTTCGGATCCAACTCCTGCCAGGTAAAAGGGCCAACCGTGGATGTGATATCCGAGTTATGGCTGAAGGCAGTCGCGAAATATTGGAACGTTTGGCCTTTCGAAATACAAGGAGCAAGTAGATTAGGTTGCGTCGCCACCGGCGCAATCTGGATGCTGTCAATGTGCTGATGCACGAACACCGTCGTAGCCGGACTGCTGACGCCAAGTGCTGTGGCTGTGACCTGCGCCGATCCGGTCGGTCCTGGAGTACAAACTTGTGGATTGGTAAGAGAGTTCCACGTACCCGCGCATGCGGCGCCGTTACTCGCCACGGTCACAACCGCAGTATTGCTGGAAAAAAAAGAAATTGGCTCGTTGATAGCACCGTTGTTGGCATTGAGCGCAGTCGCCGAGAACGACCGAATGCCTCCAACTTCCAGAGAAATCTGATTGGCTGGACTGATGGCGATGCTGGCGGGAACCGGAAAGTTGGTGGTACTTCTCTTACTGCTTCCACAGCCGGTGACCATAACCATCAGCAGAACAAGAACAATTGCAGACACTACGAGACCAAACCTACCCATTCATCCTCCCCGCCGCGACGGATTGCACGCGGCGAGCACCCCTGCAATCAAATTTTTGTAGCGTAAGCTTTGCTTTCTGGAAAACTTTGAGTGTAGAGCGTGCCATCTCTTTCAGCAAGTTTGGGAAGAGACGTATTCCTCCCCGCCCGTTCAGAAAGCAAGCGAATCAACTATTCTTTAAAATTAAGAGGCCTGACGTGTGAGATGCGTCAAAGTGGAGTTGACGATAAGAAACTCGGTTGCTATAGTTATATGGTTCCGCGAGCACATTGTGGCTTGTTCTTCTTCGCTAGATTTTCTCAGCTATAGCTGGTGAGAAAATCCGCACGAACTTAGCTGACTTTAGGTATACTCGTCCAGAAATTGTTATTCTGAAGACGCCCTCGCTGAAACGTTCCGCGATCACCTTCCTCCTTTAGGATGGCTATGCGGGGCGGTGCTGACGAAACGGAGCATCTCCCAGAGTGGGCTTGCTGCCACCGTCGTTAGTATCAGTCAGAACGGTACATTAATCTCTCGCGCTTTTCGGCGAGAAGAATGGCTGGCAAATCGCCACCCAGCCCCTGAAGCCAGGGGATAAGCAAAAACTTCCATCTTGGATTGCGCGCATTTAGCGTGCAGGTGGAAGAACGCGGCCACGTGGGTCGTGGTTCATGCGTATTAAGAGTATTAGAGGAGCCCCAAAGAGTGCCTACTTTCAATCAACTGGTTCGCGACGGTCGCAAACGGCCACGTTATAAGACGGCAAGCCCCGCGCTTCAGGGCTGCCCGCAAAAACGTGGAGTATGCACACGCGTCTACACGCAAACGCCTAAAAAGCCGAACTCCGCGTTGCGCAAAGTTGCGCGCGTGCGTTTGACGAACGGCATTGAGGTTACGACCTACATTCCGGGTGTCGGACACAATCTTCAAGAGCACTCGATTGTGCTGATCCGTGGAGGCCGCGTAAAAGACCTGCCGGGAGTGCGGTATCACGTCGTTCGCGGCACATTGGATTCGGTCGGAGTTGCCAACCGCAAACAGTCCCGTTCTAAGTATGGCGCGAAGCGTCCCAAGGCTTAAGTAGTCGAGATTTGTAGACGTAGGTCGCCTACGTCAATGAGTGAGAAATATGCCAAGAAAAGGTTACATCGCGAAACGTACCGTCGAAAACGATCCGGTTTACGGATCGAATCTGGTTACGAAGTTTGTCAACTCCATGATGTGGGGCGGCAAGAAGAGCACGGCGGAAGGCATCTTTTATGAAGCCCTGACGAAGCTTGAGGCCAAGGGTGGAGACCAGGCCTTAAAGCTGTTCACCAAAGCGGTCGAAAACGCCAAGCCGTTGCTGGAAGTCAAGAGCCGTCGAGTCGGCGGCGCCAACTACCAGGTTCCGGTGGAAGTGAATCCGGACCGTCGCACATCGCTGGCGATTCGCTGGCTGATCGCCTATTCCCGAGGACGCGGCGAAAAGGGCATGGTGGACAAGCTCAGTAACGAGCTGTTGGACGCCTCCAACGGACGCGGCGCGGCTATCAAGAAGAAAGAAGATGTCCATCGTATGGCCGAGGCCAATAAGGCATTCGCGCACTATAGGTGGTAGGCAAGAAACTGGCTTCTAGCTAGAAGCGCATTTCGGAGTCCAGAAAGCAGCAGAGAGAATATCGTGGCCAGACAAGTTCCATTAGAGCGTTGCAGAAATATCGGCATCATGGCACACATTGATGCCGGTAAGACCACTACGACTGAGCGCATCCTGTTCTATACCGGCAGGACGCACCGCATCGGAGAGGT
>JALYIM010000038.1 GCA_030775785.1 Acidobacteriota bacterium | reverse complement strand
TCTTATGGCCGCGGGCGCTGCAGCCATCGCTTTTTCTTCCGCAACTGGAGCAGAACATGTTCGCTGGCATGATGCCGCGCAACGGGAAAGCGAGCGCTACGGTACAGATCCTAAATACGTGCAAGCCGGATTGGAAGGCGCAGATAGCGTTGGGAGTCAGCAACGTCGCACCTGGGTTGATTGGGTCCTGGTGTCACTGGCGACGGCGGTCTTCATTACATTTGCATTGGTGTCTCGAGCTCCAAACTTGGCTCTCAATTGGAGCGCTGCAGCGGTGCTTTCGCTGGCCATGCTTGTTCTGCTTGTGATTTGCGGAAGCGCGTTGTGGAAGACGACGCGCTTTAGCTGAATTCGAGTGTTCGGAATTAAACCAGAGTTACTTCAATTCCGGATTTCTTCAAAATATTTAAGTCCGCCTTCGGAACATCGCGATCAGTAATTACGCCTTGAATCGCCGATGGAGGCGCAATCAGTGATAGGCTGCGTCGCCCAAATTTGCTGGAATCGCATACCGCAACAGTCTGCTTCGAAATTTCCATCATCGCGTGGTTTACTTTCGCTTCCAGCAGGTTTGGAGTACTCAGCCCATGATGGACGTCGAAGCCATCCACTCCCAAAAATAGTATGTCAGCGTTGAGACGATGCAAAGTTTCCTCTGCAATTGGTCCGACCAGCGAGAAAGAGTTTTTTCGCAATGTTCCGCCTGTCAAAATCACTTCGATGGAAGTACCTGATAACTCCACGGCGATATTCACGGCATTGGTAATGATCGTAAGATTTTGAAAGTGCCGAAGAGAACGTGCGATGGCGGTGGTAGTAGTTCCAGAGTCCAGAATAAGTACCTGGCCTTCTTGCACCATGCGAGTGGCAGCCATGGCGATCTTCTGCTTGATTCTGCGGTGGAGTTTTTCTTTTTCCAGCAAAGTGGGATCTTCCAACGCACCTTGCTGCATAGGCAGCGCCCCACCATGCGTCCGGTGAATACGTCCATGCGCTTGCAAAATATCGAGGTCTTTGCGGATCGTCACCTGAGAGGTGTCGAATTGTTTTGCAAGATCGCCCACCAGGACGCGACCGTCCTGGCTCAGAGTTTCAAGAATGGCCCTTCGGCGTTCTTCATTTAACACAAGTTATCTCAGAAAGGAGCGACACGTAGTTCGAGGTGCCAGACACCAGTGGTGACGTATTGCCCTATGGTTGTATCCCGGCCATGTCGCCTTTGTCTAGCAGAAATCGGAAGGTGACTTTTGCGCGAAGGTTGACAGGATTGCATTAAGAACGTAAAAGTATGAATACGCAAGGAAGCGAAACATAAGGAAAGCGCTACCAAGTGGCAAGTCCCGGAGCTTCCGTCAACTTTCAGCGATTTTGCGACCGAGTAGGAAGGGAAACCCGTCAAGTGGACGCTCTGTCCAAATTGTTGGACTTGCCAGACGAAGAAAAAGCAGAACGAGGCCTCAGATACACGCCCCGAGAAATCGCCCAGCAGCCCACGCTATGGGCCTCCACCTTTCATCTGTTCCGGCGGCGACTCACGGAATTTGAGGAGTTCTTCCAATCGGCAGGAATGGATTTAAACATCGGCAAGCGCCCAACGGTATTGTTAATCGGGGCCGGAACCTCAGATTACATTGGAAAATCGCTGGTCGCCTTGTTGCGCCAGCAGTGGCAATGCGACGTCATTGCCCTACCCAGCACAGACTTGCTTACCCATCTTGACCAAGAACTCATCCCCGAAAAAAACTATCTGTGTATCTCTTTTTCTAGATCAGGAGAGAGTCCGGAAGGAGTGTCCGTGCTGGAACGGACACTAAATCTCCGACCTGATATTTACCACCTTGTCGTTAGCTGTAATGCTGCGGGACGGATGGCGGCAGCCATTGAAGGAAAAGAAAATGCTTTGGCCTTTATCCTGGAAGACGCGGTGAATGATCGCGGTCTCGCCATGACAAGCTCGTTCTCGAGCATGGTGATTCTGGGCCAATGCCTGGCATATTTTAAGTCCATCCACCGCTATGAAGACGTGCTTGCGGCTCTTGTAGCTGCGGGGAAGAGCTTCCTTGGTATTGCCGCCGATTGCGCGGCGGAATTGGCATCCGGCTCCTACACTCAGGCATGCTTCGTGGGGTCTGGTCCGCTTAGGGCAGTCGCGCAAGAATCAGCATTGAAACTCCTGGAAATGACGGCTGGCAAAGTTCAGACCATGTCAGAGTCGGCCCTGGGACTGCGTCATGGGCCGATGGCGGCGCTGAATGAGGCAACGCTGTTCGTAAGCTTTCTATCAAGTGATGAACGGGTACGAAAGTACGAGACCGATCTGCTGGAAGAGATTGGGAAAAAGCGGCTGGTGAGATCACGAATTGTGGTTACCAGCGATTCGATGCCAGATTCCCGATCTTTTGCCGAATACCATCTTGTTCCTGGAATCAGCGTGTCAATACCGGATGAGTATCGTCCTCCGGTTGACATTTTGTTCGGTCAGCTACTAGGACTGTTTTTTTCGCTTCGATCCAATCTAAAACCTGATTGTCCCAGTCCGAATGGAGCGATTAGTCGGGTTGTGGGAAACATCTCGGTTTACCCGTGAAAACGATTAGCGGAGTCCGCGCCCATATACAAGCCAAGTAGCGTCACAGAAATTTATTCCTTGACAAACGCTCCATATCGAAAGTAAAAGTATGCATTCGTAACATCAAGGTTCCAAATTCTTCTGACTTCTTGTTTCGCGTTCAAACTCCACCATCTCGTTGTGCGGCACCGTGAGAATAGTTGCCTCGGAGGTTTCAGTGATAAACAGAACACTTCTCCGCTGTTCCGGAATTAACAGTCGGGTCACAGAACGGGGCTACCACTTGGTGCGCAGCTTGGTCGTGAGCACATCAATTCTGCTGATCTGTGGCGCCATTTCATTTGCCCAAGTGGACGCAGGCTCGATTCTCGGCACCGTCAAGGACACAAGCGGCGCCGTCGTTACCGGCGTCAAAGTGACTCTCACCAACGACGACACGGGACTTTCCCTCACAGCGACCACGGGTAGTTCGGGCGAATATATTTTTGCTCCCATCAAGATTGGACGCTACTCCGTTGTTGCGGAGGCTGCCGGATTTCAGCGGGTCGAGCATTCCCACATGACGGTTGACGTTCAGCAGCGAGTCTTGGCAGATCTTGTGCTTCGTCCCGGCTCGATTTCGGAAACAGTTCTCGTAACGGGTGAAGCTCCAGCGCTTCAAACCCAGGACGCATCGGTAGGACAGGTCATCGGGGCGCGATCGATTAACGATCTTCCACTAAACGGCCGCAATTTTACCTTTCTTGCCCAGCTCTCAGCCGGAGTTACACAGGACCAACAGGATACTCGTGGACTGGGTGCCAGCGGCAGCTTTTCGGCAAATGGGTCGCGTCCAGCGCAGAACAACTATCTACTCGATGGTATTGATAACAATTCCAATCTGGTGGATTTCCTGAACGGTACATCGTTCGCCATTCATCCACCGATTGATGCCATCCAGGAATTTAAAGTACAAACCAGCGATTACAGTGCGGAGCTTGGCCGATCCGCAGGTGCGGTCCTGAACGCCACCGTAAAATCCGGCACGAACGGATTTCACGGAAATGCGTGGGAGTTCCTGCGTAATGATAAATTCGATGCGGCCAACTACTTTGAAAATGCGGGCGGGCTGCGGAAGGGTGAGTACCGCCAGAACCAATTCGGTGCCACCATCGGGGGTCCCATTCGGAAGGATAGGACCTTCTTCTTTGGTGACTATGAGGGGACTCGAATTCGGCAAGCGGTACCGTATGTAGCAACGGTCCCGACTGCGCTCGCCCGCAGCAGCGGATATACCAATCTCTCCGAGTTGCTCAGCCAGGGCGGAACCCGCACTGACGTACTGGGACGCACATCAGCGCTTGGACAAGTGTTTGATCCATCCACTACGAGGTCAGTGTTTTGTGGCGTGCCCGACTCGGTGAGCGGTATCACGGTACCTTGCTCAGGGATGCCATCCGGCAGTCAAGTCGGATTTGCAAGAGAGCCGTTCGCCGGCAATATCCTGCCGGCAAACCGACTGGATCCAAACGCCATTAAGCTGCTCAATCTTTATCCTGCTCCAAACAACACTGATCTCTTCAATAACTATGCAGCTAACCCAGTACTGCGTAACAATGTTAATCAATTCGACGTTCGGTTAGACCAAAACTTTAGCTACAAAGACAGCATGTTTGGGCGGGGAAGTTATGCCAATAGCTCACAATTTCTTCCCGGTCCATTTGCGGGAATCGCTGACGGGGGCTCGTTCTCGGCAGGAAATCAAACGGCAATCGCCTTCAACTGGGCGGTGAGTGAAACTCACTCCTTCTCATCGAACCTTATTAATGAAGCACGCGTAGGGTTCAACCGGATTGCCGCCGTTCGGCTTCAGCCTAACGGCAATATTATGGGGATTCCGGAACAGTTCGGAATTCAAGGCGTTCCCCAGGTTCCATTGAACGGCGGGCTTGGAGGAATGCACATTGCAGGTCTGAACCGGCTGGGCAGCAATAATTACCTGCCATCAAATGAATACAGCAGCACTTTCCAGATAACCGATAATTTGACGAAGCACCTGGCAAAGCATTCCCTGAAAGTTGGATTTCAGTTCCAGCGACTCGATTTTTCGATTCTGCAACCTCCCCAGGGCCGAGGCGCATTTTCGTTCAGCGGGTTGTATACCGAGGTACCGACCGAAACCGGAGGGAACACCGGCTTGGCTCAGTTACTGCTAACGCCAATTCCAGGAACCGTGTCTGGCGCGGCGGACTACGTAGGCGGAGCCGATAATGTTTCGGCTTCTAATATCGCTAACACCGATCAGTACCGCAATTATTACGGTACTTACTTTCAGGACGACTTCCAAGTCACGTCCAAGTTGACGGTGAATTTGGGTGTCCGCTGGGAGTACTTCGGGCAACTTATCGAGCGTAACGGTGCGCAGTCGAATTTCCTACCATCCGACTCGGGCGGCGCATCCCAATTCTTGCTTACTAAAAAACGCTGCAACACTCCGCTGTCGCCTGATTTCTATGCGGCGGCGGCCAAGGACAACATCAACATTGTCTGTTCCGGAGTGCCCGGTCTCGGTCATTCTCAGCTTACCAATTTTTCCCCACGCGTCGGATTCGCTTACCAAATCACACCGAAACTCGTGGCTCGCGGGGGATACGGCATTTTCTATGGCGGCTTCG
>JALYIM010000037.1 GCA_030775785.1 Acidobacteriota bacterium | reverse complement strand
GTTCTCCTTCATCAATTTGCCGAAGGGCTTGATCTACGAGTTGCATCGCACGCTCGCGATGACCGCCCTTGTTCGGAGATGCTTTTTCCAACTCAGCTTTAGCTTCACGCAGATGTCCATAAGCGGCGCTCATGTGCGGCTCATGTTTCGCCATGTCTGAATTCTGCGGCGGGTTTCCGGCCGAGTAAAGGCTCAACCCAAGCAATAGTGCGACCGTGCTGCTAATTGTAACCAGCTTCGTACGCATAGAACCCCTCCCAATATTTAAGAGCAGACACTTCAGACGATGGCGCTATTTTGGAGGTTGCCTACCACCGGGCAAAACGTAAGCCTGATCGCGTAGTGGAAGCAGTGCCGAGGTTAGCTTCAATCGCAGTCGCGGGAATCTAATAATTAGGAGGTGTGGCTAAGAGGCCTATTCTTATGCGGTTCTTGAGAAGACACTAGAGGAATCTCTCCCTTCCGCCACTAGAACCGCACTGTCACGCACGGCATTTTTGACTCTCTACACCGCAGTTGGCGAGCCGAAGTCTGCCAGCCACGGGCCTGATTTCTGCGCCGCCTGGTAAGCCTCGGCCGCTGTCCAAAGAGAAGCGCCCAAAAGCACCAGGTCCTTGATCAAGAATTGCCCCGCGTCATCCAAGAGTGGAAAGCCGTACTTTAGGTGAGCAGCACCTGGGGTTGAGAAGAGAAAGCTGATAGTCAGAAGGAAAGTGATGACCGCTCCCAGACTGCCTACAAAAGACGCCTTTGGGGAAATGGGGCGAAGCGCCATGAGAGCTGCAATCACGATTTCAGTCATGCCGATCAGCATAGAAACTCCTTGAACGCTGAGCACGGAATACATCCATGACATAAATGGACTGTGAGTCACCAATGGACGGATACCCGCTGCCTCTTCTGGCGTGAACTTCAGCACTCCAATCAAGAACAAAACCACCACGATTCCGTACCTAGAGACCGCAATCCCAGTTCCCTCCAGCCGTGATCGCAGATACTTCGTTGACGGCACTGCCAATGGGTCCCTATCCCTCACTTGTGCGCTTACGATGGCCACCCTGACCTCCTAAGAAAAGTCTCAATCCCTTAGTCAGATCAGACTCTAAACAAAAGGAAAAGTTACAAGTGCCGATTGATTTGCTGGTTTGAAGCCGTACCCAGGCGTTTGCTCTACCTTTCTAATGAGGAGGGCTTTGTAACTTTTCCAGGATCCCACCATCTCAAATGCACGGCCAGTTTTTGTCGGCACAAATTCAACTACAACACAATAGGAGACCAGTTCATGAACAATAAAATGTGTAGATTTATAGCGATGTGCTTGTTTTCGATGTCACTTACAGCTTTCGCCCAAACGACCGAAGACAACATGAAGCATGACGACAGCATGAAGCATGACGACAGCAAGGCGGACAAAAAGTCGAAGAAGAAATCGAAGGAAATGAAGCATGACGACGGCATGAAACATGACGACAGCATGAAGCACGATGACGGCATGAAGCACGACGATGGCATGAAGCATGACGACGGCATGAAACATGATGACGGCATGAAGCACGACGACGGCATGAAGCACGATGACAGCATGAAGCAGGACACTAAGCCCCAAAACTAACTGCGCCCGGTCGTAAAGTTTGAACCCGGGTAGCCGGTGCAGAGCGGCTGCCCGGAGGCATCTGATTACCAGATAACAGAAAACCACAGAGCCAAGTAACAAGCGAGGATGTCAGTGTCCGGCATTTTTATTGAGGAGCGGGCCGTGATTCGGTTTGCTTCTTCCGACAATTCAAATCCGGTGCGTGGAGCGTAACTTATCTTGCTGCTATGAATCTGATTTGTATGCGTGGGAAAACAATACTTTTGTTGAGTTTGATCGCACTTCTCGGAACTGCTCTTGCCCAGCCGAGGGGCAACCATCTTGCCGGGGGGCGATCGCAATATTTAAAGCGGTCGGCTTCGCAACCCGTGGATTGGTATCCGTGGGGAGCGCTTGCCTTCCGACGCGCAAAAGAACTGAACCGCCCCATTCTTCTTGATGTCGGCGCAGTGTGGTGCCCGTGGTGCAGTCTCATGGATAAGGACACATACACAAACGCCGATACGGCTGATTACATCAATCAGCATTTTGTTTCCGTAAAAGTGGACTTCGATCAATCACCCGAACTGGTGGCGCAATTGCAGCGGGCCCAGGCGGTGTTGAACCTGCCGGCAGGCTGCCGCTGACGTCGTTCATTACACCTGAGGGGAAGCTCTTCTTCGGTGCGGGATACCTGCCAGCCGAACACAAGGGAGATAAATCATCATTTCGAGAGGCGTCGCAGGAAGCGTTAGCACGTTTTGCCGATGAGTCGAAAATCGAACAAGAGTCATTTCAATTGGAGGTTGCGAAATAGTCATGAAAAAATACTTTGCTTTGGCGTTCTTACTGCTTTCGCTCGCAGGAGTCCCCAGATTGTTTGCGATCGAAGACTTGAAACTGAACTCAAGCCTTGATTACGGCAGTGACAGCTTGGATGGCGCGCTAATTTCCGGTTCCGATACGCAGTCGGGATTTATCGCGGGAAAGCCGAATTATGTCATCATCTACGGCGAAGGATGTTTTAATTCAAAACGGCAGGCTCGGCGCACGGTCGAGCTCTATAACAAATACCGTTCCCAAGTCCACTTTGTAGTGGTAGATCTCGACATCCACCGCTCGCCGGAGCAGCAGCAATTAGTGAAGCAATACTACAAGGGGTCGATCCCTCACGTGCTGGTTCTTGATGCCCAGGGATCTCCTGTTTATAACCGGGCGGGCGAGGTAGAATCGCGGGTGATTGAAGACATTTTTCAGAAGTCTCTCAGTCGGAATTCTCTCGAGCAGAAGCCTAACGGAGAAACCCGAGAAAAAGGTTCTCCCAGCGGACAGTAGTTGCATGGAGTCTCGTATGAACAGTAGAACTTTCAAAGGCGCAACCCGGCGAGAACTGCTGAAACTCACGCCGGTGATTGCGCTGGGAGCGTTTGCTTTCCCAGCCTTGCGCGATCCTTTGCTCAAGGCTGGCTTGGCCTTCGGTGATTGGGCTTCCGCCAAACTTTTTCGATCTACCCATTTGGCGCCCACCTTTGCTGATTCTGAACTCACTCCCTTCGATAAATTCCCTATCAATGGTTACGATGTTGACGATCCAGGAGTGGATTTCGAGAACTGGAATTTGACCGTCGCTGGCGCTGTGAAAAATCCTGGAGATTACACGCTCGCCCAGATTCAGGCCCTCCCCAAAGTCAGGCAAAATACGCGTCACGTATGTATTGAAGGCTGGGACGTAATCGGACGTTTTGGTGGCGTGCGGCTTTCTGACTTCCTCAAAACTGTCGGCGCCGATACTACCGCGCGCTTCATAACGGTGCAGTGTGCCGACGACTACTACGAGTCTTTGGATATGGCTACGGCTCTACATCCGCAAACTCTACTTTGTTACGAAATGTACGACCGGCCTTTGACCCGCGAACATGGTGCGCCGCTGCGCCTCAATATACCCACAAAAGTCGGATACAAGCAGGCCAAGTACCTCACGGACATGAAGGTCACCAATGTGATTGAGAAGGCTGGGTACTGGGAGGATCAAGGGTACTCAGAGTTTTACGGCCTTTAGCAGTTGGAGGAATGCATGTCAGCGCAAGCTATCACGATTGAAAACGAAAAGACCGGTGAAGTGACTGAGGCAGTGTACGAACATCCGTTTGTGGTTCGCCTCTGTCACTGGGTGAATGCCGTGTCCCTGTTCGTGCTGGTCGGGAGTGGCCTTCAGATTTTTCGCGCATTCCCAAGTTTCGGAGCGAAGATCCCGCAGAAAGACCTGATTAACTGGCCCAAATCGCTCGCTATCGGAGGCTGGCTCGGCGGTGCTTTGCAGTGGCACCTGACATTCATGTGGATCTATATCGCTAGTGGCCTGCTCTACCTCGGATACCAAGTGTTCAGCGGTAACTATAAGCAGATACTGTTCCTGCGACGCGACATAGCGGGAATCTGGCCAATGGTTCGCCACTACTTCTTTTTTGGGCCGAAGCCACCAGAAAGAGAAGCCTACAATGCTCTGCAAAAACAGGCTTACACCTCCGCAATCATACTCGGTGCTTTGTCCGTAATGACCGGTCTGGCTATATGGAAGCCGGTGCAATTTTCATGGCTGGCCTGGATGATGGGCGGATTTCACTGGGCACGACTATTGCACTTCATAGTCATGTGGGCCCTGCTGGCATTTGTCTTCGGACACCTGGTAATGGTTGCGCTCCATGGGTGGAATAACTTCGTCTCCATACTTACCGGATGGAAAAAGAATCCGGACTACCTTTCCAAACAGTAGTAGTACTAACGATCGTTACACAGCAGCGAGGACTAATGCCCGGAGAGGTGAGTCCACTGGAGAGTTCAGAACAACTCCAGGAACGACGATTGATAAATCGGGTTCTGGATGGACAGCCCGAGCTATTTTACGAATTGATCCGTCCCTATGAGCGGCGGGTCTACGCAGCGGCGCTTGCAATTTTGCGTGACCAGGCAGATGCCGAAGACGCGGCGCAAGAGGCGATGTTGAAAGCCCTGAAGCATTTGCGGCAGTTCCGCGCAGAGGCGAAGTTCAGTACGTGGCTCATCCAGATAGCCGTTAATGAGGCGCGCATGCGTAGAAGAAAAGGACGCTCCGACCTTATGGAACCAATACAGAATGGCAGAGATGAGGAAGACAGTTATAGTACGCGCGATTTTGCCGACTGGCGGGAAATACCTTCGGAGGTTCTAGAACGCAAAGAGGTAAGAGAAAAACTCACTGAAGCCTTGGCCTCGCTAGGGCAGATCTATCGCGAAGTCTTCGTTCTACGCGATATGCAGCAACTGAGCATCGAGGAGGCATCGAAGGCCCTCGGGATTTCCACCGCCTCGGTCAAGACCCGGCTGCTGCGCGCTCGATTGATGCTGCGCGATTTGTTGGCGCCTGGACTGGGCGGCAGCTGGACCAGCAAGCTGGGTTTCGAAAAGGGAACAAAGCCATGGTAGTCATCTGCGATCAGGTAATGCGCGAAATCTCGAACTATCTCGATCATGAAGTCGAACCGGGTCTGCGTGCTGACATCGAACAGCATCTTCGCGGATGCAAGCATTGCACCGCGGTCCTGGACGGTATGCGGAACGTAGTCCAGCTATATTCTGACGAGCGGATGCTTGAGGTACCGCTCGGGTTCGGTCACCGTATGCACCGAAGACTGGAAGAAGGTATGTCGGGAAATAGAAGAAGCTTCCTGGGTTGGATGGTTGCTGCCACCGCCGCGGTTCTGGTAGTTGGCGGTTTCGAAGTGGCCAGTTCATCGGTTTCGAGCCGATCCCTACGTTCTGAGCACGCTCGACCGGCAGGCAAAATCCCTTCAGCGATGATTGTGGTGGTAGCGGAAGATGGCCGGACATTTCATCTGGCCGAATGTACATATATTCACGCCACGGCAAAGAAAAAAAGTATGTCTGCCGGCGATGCCATCCAGGCAGGCTACACTCCGTGCGTGCGTTGTCTGAGCGAGTATCTCGCTTAGGATTGTTTTCTTAGTCGGAGGGAGCTAGCGATGAATCGCAGAAGTTTTCTTATTGGCGCAGGCGTGGTGGTCACAGGAGCGGGTATGGCTGCATGGATGGCGAAGCCATCGCTTCAAACTGCAGAAGCCGACAGTCCCGAAACCGGCGGCAGTGTCACGGTCATAGGATTTGATGACTCGGGCAGGACGCTGGGACCAACTGAGGTAAAGAAGGTACACAAGACGAACGCCGAATGGAAGCAACAGTTGACCCCAGACCAGTTTGAAGTTACACGCAGAATGGGAACGGAGCGACCCTTCTCCGGCGAATACGCTGAGTCACACGATAAGGGACTTTATCGTTGCATATGTTGCAATAACGCACTCTTCAGCTCAGAAACTAAATTCGAATCTGGGACGGGGTGGCCGAGCTTCTGGGCGCCTATTGCGAAAGAGAACGTTCGTACCGAGACCGACGCGAGCGCAGGAATGTCACGAACAGAAGTTTCTTGTACCGAATGCGGCGCGCACCTTGGCCACGTCTTCGACGACGGCCCACAACCTACCGGGCTTAGGTATTGCATGAACTCAGTGTCTTTGAAGTTTATCAAGCACGTTTAAAATCACCGGTTGTGAGACCATCTAAGTGGCCTGTGACGTTTAAGTGTCCGTCGTCTCAAATATCGTTGTACGAAATGAAAGGAACCAGATGTCGAATCCGGTCTATGTTTCTAACGTGTGGATTGAGCGGCGCTCGGGTCCGCTTAGAGTGGCACAACTGCCCGGCGAATCGCAGCCTGTAGTATTCAGTGTTCATGGGGCGATAGCCAAACATTACGGCATTGATCCCGCGAATCTTCCTGCATCTCACGCCGCAACACTGGACTATGTAGTGGCTGCTCTCGGCGGTTGAATGCTCGGAACCTTCGGGGGCGCGCTGGAAGCGCGCAAAATAGACGCGAGTAACGGACAATTGTGTGCTGACGTGAGAGGGGAAATCGAATCTGATGACGGAGTTCTCGTAATTCGCAAAGTTCATGTCCATTACTTACTTAAGGGAGCCGAGCATGCAAGAGAGACCGTCGAACGTGTGCACGGAATATACGCGGGGAAGTGTCCCGTTTATAAGACGCTGAGTCCTGCTTTCGAGATTACATCCGATTTTGAAATTGCCGAGACACTAGAAACGAAATTGTAAAGGCGAACTGAGCCTTGAATTGAGTGTCGCCCTCCTCAACTGTGTGGCACTTGAGTTGGGGCCACCAGTTCGGCCGCGAGCCTCTCGAGGAGAGGGCATACCTTCCAGTTCCCTTCGCTCCGCACGTAACTTCCGCGGTATCCAAACATCGAATCGTTTAGTTCAGCTAGTCCCGGCTGCTTTCTCTCAGGCAATCAGCGTGTGCCACATACGTCAATGTCGGTTGCGGTGCGAACCTGGGGAAAAAATGCGCGGCGTCGAACCGAGGCAGACGGTCTTTTAGATGAGAGGAAATATGAAGGTTAGAACGGGGCTCACCGGCAGCGGAATTATGCTCTTGGTCTTGGGCATGTGGCCCTCCGCTCACTCGCAAACAAAGAATGAAGTTGGATTGGTCATTGGGGCCACCGTAACTCCAAGCCTGTCTCTATCCCAAGGTGGCACATTTGCCGCATCTGCGAATGATCTGACATTTAACAGAAGCTTGACGCTGGGCGCAGAATTCGACCGTCGTCTTGCAACTGCCAAGGGCGTCGGTATAGACGGTGGCGTGGACTATCTCGCTTCTCCATTTGACGTAAAGCTCGCCCACTCGCCCGCAGGCGTGAGCCCGGAATATGCGTACGAGTTTCTGACTCCGCACGTGCGGCTTAAATTTCATTCAGCCGCGGCGGTTTCTCCCTGGGTATCTTTTGGCGGTGGCGTTGCACGCTTCCTAGAAAAAAAGCCGACCACCGGCATAGGATTTAAACCGGGAACGAACACGGGTACCTTGGAATTTGGAGGTGGTATTGACACCAGTACTGCTTTGCACGTACTCAGGATACCGGTCGGTTTTCGATTTGAGGTACGAGATTTTTATTCCGGTCTGCCCAATTACAATCGGAAGGTTAATGCGTCTTTCCAAAATAACGTGGCTATTACCGGAAGTTTATTGGTCAGGTTTTAAAACTCGGTGCTAGAGACCGGATCGGCAATCAAAGCCACACGCAGATCTCGAATAAATGGCAAAAAGTTTTTCTGGCTGAATAGTGGCAGCTTCTTCTTCTTTTGGATCGGTGCCAGTCTGGAGATTAGCGGAAACAAAATGCGGATGCGCCTTCAAAAAAAGTGACATCAAAGTGACTGATCTTGCCTGAGGTTGCTCCTAATTGAGTGTTGTTTGGGTGGGAGTTCGGCGTCGAACGTTTGTGGAAAACTTCGCAATGCGCCGGACGCCGCGCCCCGCGTGCTTTCTAATCAGCCATTTTAAGTAACGTTTACGCAAAAAGAGTGTACACTGGCCTTCGCCTGCCCCCAGCGAGCGACCAAAAAGGTCCCGCGCGAACTCTTAAATATATTCTTGAAGGTCGTCATGAAGTTTACCTCTGTGTTTTTACTGCTCCTTGCTGTCTCTTTATTTGCTCCTTTCGCTAGCGCGGGAACAGTCACCGTCACCAGTCCCACAAATGGATCCACGCTCATGTCGCCGGTCAACGTCCATGCGACTTACAACGGCACCGCACCCGCCACATATATGAAAGTCTGGGTTGACCACGTTGCGGGAACGACTCAACACAGCACAAATGTTTTCGACGCGACTATAGCTTTAGCCAACGGAAAGCATCTTATCGAGGTCCAGGCGAAAGACGCCAATAGCGGTACAGTGTTCACTACCGCATTGAACATCACGGTCGTCAGCGCGGCAATCACTGTGAGTCCTGGTTCGGTTAGTCTTCCCCCCGGCGGGATGCAGCAATTCACCGCCACCGACAACGCGGGGCTGTCCTACACCTGGTCCGCCACGGGAGGAACTATAACCAGCGCCGGCCTCTACACTGCGGGCGTGACCGCCGGCAACTTCAGCGTGACCGCGACGGATACGAACGGCAGCGCAGCCTCGGCAATCGTCACCATCGCGGCAGCGAACAGTGTCATTATTCAAACTCCGGGCGGCGGTACCACGGTCTCATCACCCCTTCACGTGCAGGCGGTCTACAACGCTAGCGCTCCGGCCACTTATATGAAGCTATGGTTGGACGGGGATCCCCGCACGATTCAGCGGAGTACGAATTTCTTCGACACATTCGTGGGCTTGGCCAACGGCGCGCACGAGATCGAGGTCGCCGCTAAGGACTCGACCACGGGCGTCGTTTATAAATCGAAGGTCTTGGTCACCGTTGCCGGGGCTTCTCTCAGTTACACCACTTGGAAGAATGACAATGCGCGAACGGGCCAGCAAAACAATGAAACCGTCTTGACGCCAACCAATGTCAATTCGTCGAAGTTTGGATTCATGTTCAGCAATCCTGTGGATGGCTTCGTCTATGCGCAACCGCTATACATGCCCAACGTCTCCATCGGCGGCAATTTGCACAATGTTGTATTCGTGGAAACGGAGGGCGACTCGGTGTACGCCTTCGACGCTGATGCGCCCGGCGCTCCCTTATGGCAGATCAGCATCATTCCCCAGGGTGGAAGCACGGTCCCTCAAAGTCTGGTCGGAAGCAGCATTCAGCCTCAGATCGGAATCACTTCTACCCCGGTTATTGATGCGGTTGCGAAGACGATGTATCTGGTCGGAGAGACGCTCGAAAACGGCAGCATAATCTTCAGACTGCATGCACTGGACATAACCAACGGAAACGAGCGTCCCGGAAGCCCGGTCGTAATCAGCGCTCCAAACTTCCAACCGAAGGAGCAACTGCAGCGCTCGGGACTATTACTTGCTAATGGCAATATCTATTTTGCCTACGCTTCTCACGGCGATCACCTGCCATATAACGGCTGGGTTTTCGCTTACAACGCAACCTCGTTAGCGCAGACAGCGACTTGGAACGACACTCCAACCGGAAGCATGGGAGGCATCTGGATGGGAGGCGCAGGTATTGCCGCCGACAGCAATGGAGACATTTATGTTGCCAGCGGGAACGGGACTTGGGACGGGAACACCAATCTATCCATGAGTTTCATACGGTTGACCCCCAATTTGAATGTCGTGGACTTCTTTACTCCATTCAATCAAGCCTCACTCTCCAAGGCGGATCTCGACTTCGGGGCTGGTGGTATCTTGCTCCTTCCCGACCTGCCTAGCGTGTCTCCACACGAATTGGTCGGCTGCGGCAAGCCGTCGCCCATTTATGTCGTAGACCGCGACAATATGGGGCACCGCCATAGCGGAGACGATAGCCAGATCGTTCAGAGCCTGCCCAATGTTGTTGGTGGAACAAGTGGGATCCAGGCTAATGACCACTGCTTTACGACGCCCGCATATTGGCAGGCGAATCTCTATTTCGTCGGGAACAATGACGTAATCAAAAGTTTCAGTCTGGATCCTGCGACGGGAAAGCTATCCTCGACTCCAACGTCACAAGGTAGTTTCATCTTCGTCTTCCCCGGTGCACAGCCGGTTGTCTCGTCCAACGGCACCAGCAATGGAATCGTGTGGGCTGTGGACCGCTCCTCCTCAGTATCGTTGCACGCCTATAGCGCCACTGACCTCACAAACGAACTTTACCGAAGCGGCGGCATCGGGGCAGGGACCAAGTGGGCTGTACCCACCGTAATCAATGGCAAAGTTTACGTTGGGACACAAACCAAACTGGTGGTGTTCGGGCCAGAATGACAGTCGAGGAAGAGCGGAACTTCTAGGGTTGCACTACGATTTTCCCGGTCATCTTAGGGTGCATGCGGCAGAAGAACTGATATTCACCAGGCTCCGTGAAACGGAACTGGAACTTTTCGTCCGTGTCGAGCGCAGCCGATTTGAATTTCCCATCGCTACTATCCACGGTGTGGGGAATATCATCTTTGTTGGTCCAAGTCACTTGCGTGCCGGTTTTCACGGTCACTACTTGTGGAGCGAACACAAAATCAATCTTCACTTCCGTGGCAGCGCCAGTTGTTGTTACTGCCGAGGCGCTTTTAGCCTCCGCGGGCCCGCTACCAGCCTGGGCGGCAGAAGGCGCTGAGATTCCTGCCAGTGCCATCACCGATATGATTGCAATGATCGTGAGACTACTTCTTCCAGTATCTGCAGGCTTGCCGTTTCTGTACATCATCCACCTCCTGTGGAATGCGTTAGCGGGATAATCCGCGTGTGATTTTTTGTTGCCGGACACCACCACATCCCTGCCGTTTATCCGGCGCTTTCTGGAGACGCCGATGCATCAAGAGGCGAGTCAATGATTGCGAGACTCTTGCCGCTGACCAGGTAGTTAACATCCGTGATCCCAAGCACTTTCTGCAATTGCTCCGCGGGTACCTTCATGGGTCCGGCCGAAGGAGCACTTCCGGGCACAGGCTGGGGAAAAGCAGTAGACATCGCTGTGTGAAATGACACTTTGCCTTCGATCTTCTGCATGACTTGGTGAATGTGTCCGTTTAATACAGTGACGGAACCGAACTTTTTCACATACGACAATGCCTGTTCGCTGTCATCCGTGCCCCAGCCCCAATCTGCATAAACGGTCCACAACGGAATATGCGCAAAGAGCACGATGGGCGTGCTGGCGGAGCGGCCTCTTAGGTCATCTTCGAGCCACTCGAGTTGCTCATGACCAAGCGCTCCCAAACCGCCAGCTTTCAAGTTGACGACATTCACTAGACCAACGAAATGCACGCCCTTCTGATCGAAGCTATACCAGCCGGCTCCTTTCGTACCCTTTCCGTAACGGTGGAGATATTGCTCGCCGTTGTCGGAGAGCATGTCGTGTTCGCCCGGCACGTAGTAGATCTGCTTCGCCGATGCACCCTTCAAAGCCTGGTCAAGAGTGTCAAATTCACTGGGCTTGGAAAGTTGACTCAAATCGCCGGTATGAATTATGAAGTCTGGCTTTTGCGGCATAGCATTGATCTTGTCAATCGCGACTTGCAGCGTGGCCGTGACATCAGGATTTGCCGCCTTGTTGAAGCCGATATGACTGTCACTAATCTGGACAAAACTAAAGTTCCCGCTCTTGAGCGCCGCATTTTTGTTGTGCTTTGCGAAGGCCTGGGATACGGGAATGCCTCCGCTCATGGTCCAGACCAGTCCGGTGCCTGCCCACGCCATGCACTTTAAGAATCCGCGGCGATCTAGGCCATCGTTGTTGAGGTCCTGCAAATTCTGATCAATGAAATTGTGGTTGTCCTGTGTCATTCTCTCCTCCCGGGTTTATCTGCTCAGGGGTGTTAACTTCCTGCCGGCATTTTTATTCCTGGCAATTTTTCAGAGAGAAACGTTCACGCCGCTGAGGAAGCCGCCCAAGTGGCCGGTCAACGCGACCACGCCGACGGCAACAACCTCGAGCAGGAGAACGTAGCGCGACGGAGTTTCAACGCGGGCTCGGGCGCGTAGATGGATCCACCAGACCAGCCAGAGCAACACGCTCGAAATGGACGCAAAAGAGATATGGAGCAACAGAAGGCCCTTTAATTTCTGACCTTCGAGGGCAAAGTGCCACGCGAGAAGACCTGTGATCAAAACCGGCACGGTAGAAATCGCTGCTACCATGAGGTTGAAGTAGGCCGCGTCCGCAAGCCCGCGCACTTTTTTCCAGCGGACGAGAAAGTCGAATGTCACTCCTGAAATGAAGAGCGCAATAGGGAAATGGACCAGCACCACATGTTGCGCATGTTTGGCTAGCATTAAGGTTTTGAGATCGAATGGGTTTACCATGGCAGTTTTCCGTCCCCCAAATAGGTGAGCTTATGCGCATCGTGCCGTTTGTCCCTGGCGCACTCAGCAGGTAACCGCGCTGGCAACGGTTTATTCCCCAAAAAGATAGATATGCGGATGGAATAAAAAGATTGGCAGCTGGGTTACCCTTGTGGGCATGTCTGCGGCGGATTTGCAATCAAGCGCTTTCGAAGACTTGGCGATGCCGCTTTTCGACCAGTTGTATAACTTTGCGCATTGGTTAACTCGTAATCGCGAAGAAGCCGAGGACTTGGTGCAGGAGACATATGTCAAAGCGCTGCGAGGATTCTCGTCTTTCCAGCCCGGAACGAATTTTCGGGCGTGGATCTATCGGATACTGCGCAATACTTTTTTGACATCCCGCACCGGCTTGATGGCGACCATGACTTCACAACTCAATTCCGAAGAGGATCGGAAGGAACTGGCAGTCGAATCGGTCACTCCTGAAACTATTTTGTTGAGGAATTCGAATCATTCTTTGCTGCAGGCTGCGATTGACGAGTTGCCGGTATATTCTCGCGAGGTGCTGCTGCTGTGCGAAGTCGAGGAGATGTCGTATCAGGAGATCGCGGAAACGCTTTCGGTCCCTATCGGCACTGTGATGTCTCGTTTGTCGCGGGCGAGGAAAATGTTGCGCGATAGCCTGCGCCAACAGGCGCACAAGGTCTAAGCCATGGCGTGTGAATCCTGGAAAGAAAGACTCGACAGCTACCTCGATAGCGAGCTCCCAGAGGACGAAATGCGCGCCTTTGACGTGCATGTGCATAGTTGTCCGGCGTGCGCGGCGGATGGTCTCGCTCGGGTCCAGATCAAACGTGCAATGCATGTTGCCGGGAGACGATACTCTCCCAGCGCCGATTTTCGCAGACGGATGGAGCAGAAAGTTTTGCCCAGGCGCCGGCGCATTATTGCGCAGAACTGGAAACTTGCGGCGTCAGCGCTTGCGCTACTGCTGATAGGAGCTTTGACTTCTGTCTACACGGGGACGAGGCGCTCTCACGAGCAACAGCTCTTCAGCGAGGTCGCTGATCTGCATATAACGGCGCTGGCCAGCGCGTCTCCTGTGGACGTTATTTCCACCGACCGGCACACTGTCAAGCCGTGGTTTCAGGGAAAAATTCCATTCGCGATCGATTTGCCGGAGTTAAGCAATTCGGAATTCTCGTTGCTCGGAGGACGAGTGACTTATCTCAATCAATCCCCGGGCGCCCATCTGATTTATGCGGTGCGAAAACATCGAATCTCGGTGTTCGTGTTCCGGAACTCGGCCTTGCAGGTAAAGTTGGGCGATGCCGCGCTCTCCGCAAAACAAACTTCATTTAATACCGCGACTTGGACCAAGGGCGATCTCCGATACGTTGCCCTCAGCGACGCTAGCAAGGAAGAGATCAACACACTCGCCGGCTTATTCAAAAACACCAGCCCGTAGCTCGAAATCGCTGATCTCATCCCAAATAAAAAGGGTCATCGCGATTTCCGATGACCCTTTAAGTTAGTGGGCTCTCCAAGCGATCTGCTTTTTACCAGGCTGTATACGTTAACTGGTCCACGTAGGCGTAATAGGGATGGCCTTGCAGGTCCCCGTTCATCTGAAAGTGAACGCCCAGGCTCGCCGAGCTTGACTTCGTCAGCGGATAAAAGGACTGATTGATCGGGTGAGTTACTCCATTCAAAGTCAACGAGATAAATACAGCTTTACCGTTGCTGATGGAAGTGTTCACCGTGAGATGGTCCCAGCTACCGAGTGCCGGTCTCTTACAAGGAATACTTGTGGCGGACCAGCGGTTTCCAGCCGTGTCCCAGACGCTGTAATGTCCCTTGCCATAAGAGCATTGCACCGAAAATTTGTACCACTTCGTGCCCACGTGATGATTGGACGAGAACTCGATCCCTTGTGAATATGCAGGATTGCTCAGCTGATAGTAGGCGTCCAGTTTGAATTTTGACACGCTTGTGCTGGATCCCAATAGGATCGGCCACAGGCAGTTGTTATATTGCCCTGTCGGTCCGAGGTAAAATTTGCCCGACGGTGAGCTAATTGAAGGAGCTTTAACTAGCGAAGGCGTTGAGCTGCAAACTGGATGTCCCAGATCGGGGTAAAGATACCAGCCTGACATCTGTTCAATTCTCGAGTAAGTGAGAGTGGATGAGGTGGTCGAGGGGCTGACTAATTGCGTCGAAGCAGGAGACAGCGAAGTGGCCGATGCCGCCACTTTTACCCATTCGGAAGCAGACACAGTAGATCCGTCCGTCTGCACCCCAGTTACGGTTAAAAAGTGATTTCCTTCGGACATTGGGACATTCGCATCCAACGGAGTAACGTTGCCGCCTGGGGTATCTACGTTATCTACGGAGATGGTGGTGGAAACGATGCCTGTGGTGTTGGGGAATTCCGCGACCACGCGCACGGGAGAACTCACCGTACGATTGGGGGCGGGAGAGACGATAGTTAAACCCTGACCCATAGCGGCTGCTGGTATGAGCGACAGGAACAATAGTGCGAGCGCACGGTGTAAGTTTAGGGACAACAAGTGAAGCCTCCAGATGATGGGTGTAGGTGGAGGTTAGCGGTGACTCGCTGGTGCCGCAAGGTCACAGAAGTACATCTCAGCGAGATTCTTAGAGCGGGCAGAAGCGTGTTTTTGGACGAGGATTTTATATGACCATGGGTCATACAAAAAATTGCAGAGGAATTGTCTGTCGCCAGAGCAAAAAAAGCGATGCCCTGACGTGCTCAGGGCATCGCTATAACTCTATTTGTAGCTCTCAGGGCACGGCAGCATCTGATTGGCGCCACCAGTTTGTAACTGGTTCATTGTAGCGGACTTCTTCAATTTCCCATTCTTGAAATGCTTCCATTTCCATAGACCGTAGCCGTTACCCAGATAGAACTGCTCCTCGTCTTTGCAGTTTCCAAAGTTCTTGTCGCAGTCATAGTGGTAGTGCAACACTCTGGTCCAAACCTGACCAACGTTTCCGCCGGCATTCATGAAGACCGGACCATCGAGGTCATTAACCGAGGTTCCAAGGTTCCGAGATTTGTTGGGACCGCACCACGCATAGAACGTGAAAGTTGTATCCGGCACCTTAACTTGCGGTCCCGGCTGACCTGCTGTGACGCACCGCGCTGCAATGGGCAGGTCGTGCTGGAATCGCTTGAAAGTGGTGTTGTCAAGCCAATTTAGTTCCGTCGAACGCATGTAGACGTAGTTTGTATCAAAAGACTTTACGTCGAATCCGTGCGCGGTGTGGCTTTTCAGCCAAAACCAATAGCCGGATGGCGCAAAATCCTGATTTGGATAGACCTCTGTGTAGATCGAGTTTGGAGTTCCGCCCATGTAAAGGTTTGCCCTGGTCTGTTGGGCCATCACGAAGTACTTCATTACGTCAATCTGTCCCGCAGGGCACGAAAAAGTCTGCGCCACTGAGCTCCCGCACAAGAACAGAAGCATCGCTCCGAAGCAGCTCCGCAAAATCAAAGACACTGGTGCCGTGATCAACTTGGGTGCATTCATTTGTTAGGTCTCCAGCCTTGGGAATGTAGCCCAACGGTAACGGGGAGCCAGTAACCACAGCAAGATGACGTAAGTACTTGTACTCACAGATTCGAGATGGGAATTTCCCGATTGCGGAATCGCAGGAAGGCAACTTCAGGATTACTTCGTGTAGCTTTCCGGGCAGGATGGAATCTCGTCGGCGTTCCCGGACCGCAACTCATTAATCACTACATCTTTTTTCTCTTCGCCATTTTTCATGTGCCTCCACCGCCACAAGCCATATCCCTTTGCCAAAAAGAATTGCTCTTCGTCCTTGCAATTCTTGAAGTGTGGATCGCAGTCGTAGCGATAGTGAAGCACGCGTGTCGGAGCTTGACCGATGTCCGGGCCGGCATCCATCGTGACAGGGGCATCGAGAGTATTAACCGCCGTTCCCACCGTGCTCGACTTATATGGGCGGCAAGACGAGAAATACTCGAATCGTGTATCGTCCACGCTAATTTCGGGACCGGCGCGTCCTCAGCCAGACAGCGCGCACTGATCGGCAGATCGTGGAAGAACCGCTTGAAAGTGGAATTGTCCTTCCACTCTAATTCCGTGGAGCGCATATAAATGCGCTCCTCATCGAAAGACTTGACGTCGAACCCGTGCGCTTTTGGGCTTTTGAGCCAAAACCAGTAGCCGACGGGAGCGAAGTCCTGGTCAGGGACTACTTTGGTATAGATGGGATTGAAGTTCCCTGCGAGGAAATGGTTCGCCCGTCTTTGGTGGGCGATCGCAAAATATTGCATGATGTCGGCTTTGCCATCCGCGCAAGAGAAACTCTGGCCACTAGCGTGCATGATGCAGACAGTGGCGTTCATCAGGGTAAGTGCGGCAAAGAACAAGCTGCGTTTTGTCATTATCTTTTGACCGATCACCTTGTTATACAACACGCTCATGTCGTAAGATTTTACGGAACGGTAAACAGGGTGTAGAGCACGCTTTACTCTCAGCTATCGTTCTCCTCCCCCCAAGGTAAGAGAGCATTCCCGACGATCGGTGCATCGGCCAAAGAGCCGAACCCCTTGTCAGTCGCGGCTTGTGAGCGTTTGCGCAATCGAAAAATTAGAAAATTTACTGATAAATTCAGATAACAGAAGGTCTCATACGCAGCATCTGAGAATTACATTTTGGGAGGCGCGCCACGCATTGTACCCACGCATTAATTCCACCTCATTTATTCCTAAAAGCAATCGACACTTTTCAGCGAAACACTCAGACTTAAATGCTTCGGCAAAGGCGAGAAAAGCGCTAACGCTGCTGCTGTGTTTAATGACGTTCTGCGCGGCGGCATTTGCGGGCACCGTGAGCGTCGCCAGTCCCGTGGACGGCTCGAACGTCAATTCACCCGTACACGTTCACGCGACTTATAACGGCACCGTAACTGCGAGCTACATGAAGGTCTGGGTGGATCATGTGGCGGGGACGGTCCAGCTCAATACCAGCGTTTTTGACACTCAAATCACACTGGCTAATGGGCCGCACTTGATCGAAGTGCAAGCCAAGGATGCTTCGAGTGGGGTGATTTATACAACACCGACCAACATTACGGTCGCCACGTTGGCCCTGAATCCGTCTTCGGCAAGCCTGACTTCCGGAAGCGTGCAGCAATTCACCGCTTCGGACAGTTCTGGCGCGTCCATTACATGGTCGGCAACCGGTGGAAGCATTAGCAGCGGCGGTCTTTATACCGCAGGTTCGACAGCCGGCAAATTTGCGGTGACGGCCACCGATTCAAACGGAAACAAAGCGGTCTCTCCGGTCACCATCGCTTCCCCGCACACGGTCACGATTCAGAGTCCGATAAACGGCTCCTCCGTCACTTCGCCGGTGCTGGTGAAAGCAACCTATAACGGCACCGTGGTAGCGAACTATATGAAGGTCTGGGTAGACCACGTAGCCGGAACGGTTCAGCTCAATACGAATTCGTTTTCCACCAGCATTTATCTCTCAAACGGCAGTCACCTGATAGAAGTCCAGGCCTCCGATCCTTCTACCGGACAGGTCTATACCACGCCCACCACTATCACCGTCGTCGGCGCGGTAGCTGTAAGCCCTGCGGCGGTAACGCTGCAGGCTGGAAAGACGCAGCAATTCACGGCTACTGACAAAGCAGGACTGCCGGTAACGTGGACGGCGACCGGCGGATCCATAAGCGGATCAGGTTTATATACCGCAGGAACAGCCGCCGGCACATTCACGGTGACTGCGACCGATTCCCAAAACAATTCGGGCAAGGCCACCGTCACAATACAGAACACCACAACCCACGTAGTTACGATTTCAAGCCCGCTCAATGGCTCGACCGTGACTTCCCCCGTACATGTTCATGCAACCTATAACGGCAGTGTGACCGCCACCTACATGAAGGTCTGGGTGGACCATGTGGCCGGAACGGTTCAGATGAATACCAACGTCTTCGACACGAGTCTGACCTTGGCGAACGGCGGGCATCTGATCGAAGTGCAGGCGTCGGATCCTTCTACCGGACAGGTCTACACCACGCCCTCGAGCATAACCGTTAGTAATGGAACGGTAACGATCAGTCCCGCATCCGTGACCCTGCTGACAGGAGCTTCGCAGCAGTTCACCGCAACCGACAGCGCCGGTTTGCCGGTCACTTGGTCAGCAACGGGTGGCACCATCAGCAACGCCGGTTTATATCAGGCTGGGACTACAGCGGGCACTTTCACCGTCACGGCCAAGGATTCCAGCAACACCACGGGTAAAGCAACCGTCACTATCCAAAGTTCCACGACTCACTCGGTCACTATTCAGAACCCGCTCAATGGATCCACCGTGAACTCGCCGGTAAATGTGCATGCCACGTATAACGGCAGTGTGACCGCAACTTACATGAAGGTTTGGGTGGATCACGTCGCGGGTACGGTTCAAATGAACACAAATGTGTTCGACACTGATCTGACTCTCGGCGGCGGCGGGCACTTGATTGAGGTCCAAGCCTCTGATCCTTCGACCGGGCAGATTTACACGACAGCTGTCAACATAACGGTGAACAATAGCTCCGGAGGAGTAGTAACAGTTAGCCCGACCTCGGCGATTCTGCAACCGGGCAAAACGCAACAGTTCACCGCCACGGACGGCGCAGGTCTTGCAGTGACTTGGTCGGCAACAGGTGGCACGATCACCGGCTCAGGCCTGTACACGGCGGGATCGGCGAACGGGTCGTTTGCTGTTACTGCTACCGATTCCCAAAATAATCTCGGAAAAGCGTCCGTCACAATTCAGAGCGGAGGCGGAAGCGCACTTAATTACACGACATGGAAGAACGATAATTTGGGAACGGGACAGCAGACTAAGGAGACATTCCTTGCTCCTGCAAATGTTAATACAGCGAACTTCGGAATTTTGTTCAGCAACACGGTAGACGGAGCGGTGTTCGCGCAACCGCTCTATATGTCCAACCTGTCAATCGGCGGCGCAACCCACAACGTTGTCTTCGTGGCTACAGAAAACGATTCGGTGTACGCATTCGACGCTGACAAGGCTGGTGCACCCCTGTGGAAGGTCAGCTTGATACCCGCTGGAGCAACCACGGTACCGACGACACTAGTCGGCAGCACCATCTTTCCTAAAATTGGGATCACAGGTACCCCTGTGATTGACCCAGCAACTGGCACACTTTACGTAGCCGGGGAAACATTGGAGAGCAGCAAAGTAGTATTTAGGTTGCACGCCTTGGATATCATTACCGGTAACGAACGAGGGGGCAGTCCAACAGTCATCACCGCGCCAGGATGGCAGCCGCTGGAACAAATGCAGCGTCCCGGCCTCTTGCTGGCAAACGGGAACGTCTATATTGGCTTTGGTTCCCACGGAGACCACGATCCTTACCACGGATGGCTCTTCGCCTATAGTGCCGCGTCGCTGGCGCAGGTTGGCGTCTGGAATGTGACCCCCACCGGAATCGAGGGTGCGATCTGGACGTCGGGTGCGGCCCCCAGTGCCGACTCCTCCGGAAATATCTATGTCATTACCAGCAACGGCACCTTTGACGGCACTACCAACTACTCCAGCAGTTTCGTGAAGCTTAGTCCGAATTTAACCATTCTGGATTACTTCACTCCATTTAACCAGGCTAAGTTGTCAGCCAATGATCAGGATCTTGGATCGGGCGGCGCCTTGCTTGTTCCAGACCAGCCGGGCGCTTTTCCGCACGAAGTTATCGGCTGCGGCAAAGCTTCTGCAATCTTTGTTCTCAACCGGGACAACATGGGCAAATTTCAGACTGGATCAAACAGTCAGATCATTCAGGAGATTGATAACCAAGTCGGAGGGACGGTCGGCAAACAGGCCCCGGATGCCTGCTTCATGACGCCCGCGTTCTGGCAGCAGACACTGTACTTCCTTGGGAACAACGACGTTCTTAAGGCGTTCAGCCTCAATCCAACAACAGGGAAGCTGTCCACGACGCCAACGTCGCAAGGCACTTACCTGTTCAGCTTCCCGGGTGGCCAACCGGTCGTGTCGTCCAACGGGAGCAGCAATGGAATTGTTTGGGTGATGGAGTATTTGCCTACTGTTGCCCTGCACGCGTATGACGCTAAAAACCTCAGTATCGAGTTGTATCGAAGCGGATCGCTGGGAGCAGGCGCTAAGTTCGTGGCGCCTACCGTAGTGAATAGCAAAGTTTATGTCGGAACCGCGACTAAGCTAGTGGTGTTCGGGCCGATCTAACCTCCAATTGGCATTCCGGGCGCAGTGAGGATTCTCTCTGCGCTTGGGAAATGCCATTCCCAACAGCAAAAAAGGGGCCGAGGTCTTACGCGTTGGTCTCGAGCAGCGGGTCAGCTTGCGGGGAAGAAAGATCAGACAACTCGAGTTGCAGGTTGCCGGCATTGGTCGCGTAAGCCAGGCCTGTGTCGAGGTCAATGACTCCTTCGCGTACCAGCCTTTCGATATAGCCATCAAAGTGCTGCATGCCGTCCTGGCCGCCGACGCGCATGGCGTCCAGCAAAGTCTTGCCGTCTCCCTCGCCTTTTTCTACATATTCACGAGTGCGCAGAGTGGACTTCAATATTTCGATGACGGCTATCCGTCCGCTGCCGTCTCTGCGTGGCAGAAGACGTTGCGAAATTATGTAGCGGAAACTTTTCGCCAGGCGGTTGCGAATCGCATGCTGTTCGGCCATGGGGAAAACTCCGACTATCCTTTCGACTGTCTTCGAGGCGTCAATTGTATGCAGCGTGGAGAGAACAAGATGTCCGGTCTCGGCTGCTTCCATCGCGATTTCAATCGTCTCTTTGTCGCGCATTTCACCGACGAGAATGACCTTCGGAGCCTGGCGCAGAGCCGCCCTTAGCGCGAGCGCAAAGCTCGGTGTATCGCTGTGTAGCTCCCGCTGATGGACAATGCAGTTTTTATGGGGATGCAAGAATTCGATGGGATCTTCGATCGTCAATACGTGGTAAGACTGCTCTTTGTTGATCTTGTCAATCACGGCCGCGAGCGTAGAAGATTTTCCCGAGCCGGTGGGTCCGGTGACCAGTACGATTCCATTACGCAGGCCAACGATTTTGCTCAGTTCGGCGGGCAAATTTAACGACTCGAAGTCCGGGACCTTACCAGGGATGACCCGCATGACAATGGCGCAAGTGCCGCGCTGCATGAAGATATTGACCCGAAAGCGATTTGATCCAGGCAAACTGTAGGACACATCGCAGGAGCCGAGTTCCTTCAAATTATCAAGGGCGTGCTTGTTGTCGCCGATCAAGTCTGAGGCGATGCTCCGGATATCTTCCACGCCTAGGACGCGCGTAGCTCCAGCCGGAGACAGTTTTCCGCTGATCTCTACCAGCGGAGGCTTGCCGGGCGAGAAAAAGAGATCACTAATCTTCGCCGAGGTTTTCAACATTGCCGTGAGCAATTCCGGAGTTGAAATTGCCGCGGGCGCTGCAGCAACGGTCGGAGTTCGAGGCGCGGAACTTGCTGGATTCGTTACAGCGGTTGCAGGGGAAGACATAATGAATAGTGATCTTTCCGATTGAATTTAAGCCGTGCTCTGTGGGAAATCTCAGCCGGATAAAGGCGTACGCTGAGAGTACACGCCCGGTCTGAGGTGAGAAAGTTACCGAAGGTTATTCCACAACAAAATCCTGGAA
>JALYIM010000036.1 GCA_030775785.1 Acidobacteriota bacterium | reverse complement strand
GCTGTCCGGCTTACGAATGTCATACTTCTGCACCGGCATCGTATCCGGTCGACGGGTCTCGAATGCTCGTTTGAAGGATGCTTTTAAGTTTCGTACACCGGTGGCGGCCGGATCGTTGGGATTGTCAAGGAACACTTCGAAGAGCTTCTTGCCAACAACCTTGGCTCGCTCGGTCATCGTCGCCAGAAGATAAGCATCGGTTGCCGCTACAATTACCAGGTCAGTGTCTAGAACCACGAGGAGCGCGGGAGAGCGCTCGAATAGAATCTTAAGGCTGCTTTCGGAACGCTCGAACGCCATTCCTGTAAATTACGCGAACCTCAAATGCGTCGCAAGCCAGACTGCTCCGGGACACTTGCAACTAGCTAATGCGCAGGCACGCACTCCGAAGGCGTGGTCGATTGGGATCTGAACATTGTGCGCCTCATCATTTGCCTTCGATTGTTTTTACTTTACGGCCAAAACAATTTTATTAGCCAGTATGTTGGCGGCGTCCTTGAGAGTTAGGTCTTCTCCCAGTTTGCGGAAATTGCTGCGATCTTCCTTCTCTTGCATTGCTATATTTTTTAAAAATAATGCTTTTCCCTTCATGTTCACATTCATTCCGGCCATCATCCATATATCAGGAGCAACTTCGGTTCGTGTAACGCTGAACGTCCCACCCCGCTCAAGGTGTCCAAGTAGCCCGCCGCCAAACTTTACTTCCTCTACAAGATGGCCGCTGATACTTGCCAGCCGCTTCTTCCGAGCTTGCACTACCAGCTCCCCCTCCATCGCGTGTAGAACCCGCCCTTCTCTAGAGGATGGCTGAAAAGTGGGATTCGGCTTAAAACTAAGCTTGATGAACTCGCCTTCGCGTCCTTGGTAGCTGACGACAAAAACATCCGGAATCATCTTGAAAAATGCCTCACGTTCCTCGGCGTCTTTCCTTTTATCCTCTTTCAACTTCTCCTGCTCCCTGGAATCGTACAAACTCTTTTCAATTCTTTCGACCTCTTCTTGCTGTTTGTTTGAGGGAAGCACCCGACCATCAACTGCGATCAGTCTCTCCAGGGAACCTTCCGGGGTCTGCACTACTTTTTTCGTCTGTCGCTTCCCGCTCTCTTCCCGGTCTACGTCGTAGATCCAGCCACTGCGATCAACTTCTCTCTTAAGTTCATTTGCTATAACTGCACGCGCTAAGTCATTGGCGGAAACACTCGAATTGAAATTCGCGGATTGGGCGCAGACTACGGGCTCCATTATCAGCGCAATCATTAATGCTAATTTTTGAAACATACGCATCATGGGCTCGTCGACAGATGCCGCTGCATTACTACCAACATAAGGAGCAGATTCGCCACGAACAATACCCCAAAACTCGTAGGATTAATGCTGAGAAGCTGTAAATAGCGATAATCAAAGAGGGTTAGGATGACCTCACAGCAAAGCGACTTTTGCCTCTACGAACCTTAAAGACGAAGGCTTAGCTTCCGTGAAAATTTAACCACCTCTTGACAGTGGAAAAAATGAGTGGTATTTCATAAGCGAAAACGCACACAAAGTGCGCAAAATGGAAGCCGGCTCATTAACATCTGTTCCCCCGTGCGGTGCGCGGCGTGGGTGTGTGAAATGTGGCTTGTGCCCTGATGCCATTTCGATCTCGAGCCGCCAATCCGGCGCGACAAGGTGCGTTAATCTCGAGGTTTGAACATGAGATTTGGTACAGACAGTAAGGCATTCAAGTCTGGCGATCTGGTCCCAGCATCGGGCGTGTACTTAATTCTGCATTCGACTCCGCATGGTATCGAGCAGCGAGAGCTGTAAGTAGAGGGAAGCCGTTTCCCGGAGTGCCGAAACTGCCCCGGTGGTGTGCTGTATCGGCTGGAGTCGCCGTGCGTAAAGATGCAGATGCCGATGTTACCCGAAATGGCAGTGGCCGCCTGCTAGTACCTGTCAGGCAGAATTTGGTCCCGGGGGAATCGGCGCCTTAGTAGACGTTTGTTTGTAAACTTACGGAGCAAGCCGCCAATGGTGTGGCAATTCCTTTTCGCATCCTCATCATTCAATCCACCCAAAGTTATTTCTCTTCCTGAAGCGCGAATAGTTGCCAGTTCCAATCTTCAAAAAGCTTGAAGACGTTTTCGGAAATATACGCGTGCCAACAACTTTTTACCTCCGGGCCGATTAGGATTAAGACAATTTGGCAGGTTGCCCGTCAGAAATCAATTAACAAAATATCAACTGTTTGAGCCAAACGATTTCCAAATGACGTTTTGCATCGGTGTGACCTGGCGCCTGGTCCGCATCCCGTTCAATTACCTTTACTGAAGTTTTCTGTTCAAGCACGAAACAAAGCTGCGCGCTCCGCCGCAGCTTCGGCCCCCGCAGTTTTGGGATTAAGCCGTCTGCCTGGTTCCGAACGCTGCAAGATCGAGCAGCAAGCAGAAACGTTACTTGGGCCGACTCGAATCGTTTAGGGATGCGAGGACAGAGCTTCCCGTTCATAAATAGAATCCCAAAAAATAGACCATGTTTTGCCCCCATCCTTGGATTGCTCTGCCATTTGGCGAACCTTGCCCGGGGAAACGATATACCATGTCCAGCGGGATTGCGGACTATTGTGCTCATGAGTGAGTAAGATCATGCGCCCATCCTGTAAGCCGCCGCTCATCGCCGGATAAGCGCCCGCGTTGCCGGAATTGTCTAGGTACAGTTGATGCCAACGTTTGTCGCGGATGTCGTAGTAGTTGAAGCTAGACCCGGTTTCAGTTCCGCGAGCTGATACCCAGTGTTCCACCAGCAAACATCCATCCTGTTCACGGGTGATTTCGTTCACCCCTGCCTGCTGGCCTTGGGGAAGCTTAACGATCCATTTGCCAATCCAAAAATCAAAATCAGTGTAGGGGGGCTTGCTGCACGGGCCTTGTTTCCGAGAGACGGGAAGATCAGAACCTGTTGCGGAATTAACCTTTTTGAAGGCACTCAATTGCGTCTTTCGCTCTGGGGCTTCAGGAATAGTCGATTGTGCAACAGAAAAAAGAGCAGAAAAGAATATCACGCTAAATCCCAACCAAAAGTTGTTTTGCACTTTCATCAATTTTCACCTTTCCCCAACGAAAACCAGGCGAGCAAATCGATCCCGAAACAAGCCCACAGGCAGTTTTACTCCAGCAGGCAATAGGAGAACCTATTGTTGGGGCGAGTTCCCGTCCTTGAGGTGTAGGTTAAACCTATTTGCGGACGATCCCAGTATCCGCCCTCTGCAACCATCCCGTTTTTGTATTTATCGCTGGTTTGCTGTCGTCTTGTCCCTTTTTGAAGCGCGGTCGAGCCTTACCCTCGAGCAGCATATAACTTGCATGAGTGGAAGTCAGTAATTTTCGCCTTGAAAGTTTGACCTTGGACGTGCAATCATTCGCAAAAATTCTGGCACGTTAGAGTTAGAACTCGGGTGGCTGAATTCAATGAGTGGTTTGGGTGAGGAGCAAGATGCGACTTCCACTGACATTTGTCCTTCTTTTCACAGCATTGCTCGTAGCGTCCGTCGTTAATGCCCAGTCCACGAGCAGTCTTCACGGGACGGTGTCTGATCCCAATGGTGCGGTTGTGCCAAATGCGTCTGTGGACCTCAGCAACCCTGAGACGGGATTCAGTCGTTCAACCAAGACGGATGGTCAGGGCGTGTATCAGTTTTTACAGATCGCTCCGGCGACGTACCAACTGACCGTAACTGCTCCAAGTTTCGGAACGGTGAAGCGGGACAATGTAGTCCTAGAAGTTAGCACGCCGGCTACGCTGGATATTGCGCTCCAAGTGAAAGGGTCAGCGGAAACCGTAGAAGTGACAGGTGAAGCACCGGTCGTGAACACCTCCGACGCAACCATTGGTAACACGTTTAATGCAAATCAACTGATTAGTTTGCCTTCAGAAGGCAGGGATCCGGTGGCAATTCTCAGTCTACAACCCGGCGTCGCCTATGTTGGTAACCAAAGTCGTGAGGCGCAGGACCAGGATACGCGCGGTGGTTCAGTCAACGGGGCTCGCAGCGATCAGACCAACGTCGTTATCGACGGGATTGACGACAATGACCAGACCCGAGGATACGCCTTTCAGGGCGCTCTCCGAGCCACGCTCGATTCCGTCCAGGAGTTTCGGGTGACAACCTCTAACTCGAATGCCGACTCGGGGCGTTCCTCGGGAGCGCAGGTAAACCTGGTCACGAAAAGCGGCACAAACAATTTTCATGGGTCACTCTACGAATACAACCGCAACGGATTGGGAAATGCCAACGATTGGTTTAACAAGAAGGCGCAGCTTATAGCTGGAGAATCGAATCGTCCTGGCAAGCTTGTGAGGAATACGTTTGGGGTTAGCGTAGGAGGCCCGATCAAGAGAGATCGGTTTTTCTTTTTTGCGAACTACGAAGGCCAGCGGACTGCAGAGGCCGTGCAAGTTCTACGCGCGGTGCCAAGTCAGACGTTGCGCCAGGGAATGATACGGTACTTTTGCAACACCTCGGACCCAAACTGTTCCACCAGCAACCCTTTGGTGACGTCTACACCCAAGGGGTTGGTGGCAAGTCTTGGTCAAACTCAAATTCTCGCTATGGATCCGGTCGTGCAACAGGGTGTAAATCCGGCCGTCTTGCCTATTTTGCAGAGTTATCCCCAACCTAATAGTGATTTGGCGGCCAATGATGACTTGTTGAATCTCCGTGGATTCACTTTTGCGGCGCCGACGCATTTGAAGCTTGATACGTATATCGTAAAATTGGATTACAAACTGAACGCGAGTGGGACCCAAAGTCTGTTCGCACGTGGCAACCTGCAAGGCGACAACCATGCCTTTGACCCACAGTTCCCCGGACAACCGCCCAGCCAGGTCAAACGCGACAACAGCAAGGGTATGGTCGCGGGATACACTGCCGCCATCGGCAACACCAAGGTCAATAGCTTCCGATATGGCTTTATCCGTCAGGGAACAGGCAGAGATGGGCTTAACCCAACTCATTTTGTTCACTTCCGGTTCTTCGATGATTATCAGAGTTTCAATCGAACCGAACTCGTGCACGTGCCGGTGCACAATTTCAACGATGATTTCACTTGGTCGCGCGGTAAGCATACACTGCAGTTCGGCGGGAATTACAGGTTCGTAAATAACTTTCGAACCTCCAATCGAGTTTCCTTTTCGACAGCCAGCACGAATCAGTTCTGGCTCAACAATGGAGGGATTGCGCAATCTGGAAGTAGCTTGGATCCTAACGCTTTCTCCTCGCTCGGCATTCCACAAATTGATTCTGGATCGAATTTTGGTTATGACGCCGGCATCATGGCTCTCACGGGCATCATTGCGGAGGTTGACAATCAGTTCAACCTGAACAAACAAGCCCGGGTGATACCGGAAGGCACTCCCCTGGCGCGCCACTTCCGCGGCAATGAAGTTGAATTTTATGGACAGGACACGTTTCATATAACCAGTAATCTGACTGTCACCGCTGGTCTTCGATATTCGCTGCTCCAGCCTCCGTATGAAGCGAATGGCGAGCAGGTCTCTCCTAGTTTTAGCCTCCACGATTTTCTAGTGCAAAGAGAGGCTCACATGAACGCGGGACAGCCGTTTATTCCGCAGGTCTCATTTAATCTCTCTGGCCAGGCCAACGGAAGACGACCTTATTGGGCTTGGGATAAAAAGAACTTTGCTCCCCGCTTCGCATTCGCGTGGGCGCCAAACGCCCATACTGGGATTATGCACGCTATTTTCGGCCCACACGCGTCCATTCGCGGAGGCTATGGAATTTACTACGATCACTTCGGGCAGAGCGTTGTAAACACGTTTGATCGCCAAGGATCATTCGGATTGAACAGCGTGGTCACGAACTCGGCATCGGTGCAAGGCGTGGATTGCGCGCCGCGAGTCACCAGCCTGACGGCCTTTCCGAGTGGGTCCTTTTGCGGACAGAACTTGAGTCCAGCCCCTCCAGTTGGCCCGTTCCCGATTTCTCCTCCTTCAGACCTGTTCGCTATCACCTGGGGCCTTGACGATAAACTCAAAACCCCATACTCACAGGTCGTTGACTTCTCGGTCCAGCGCGATCTTGGCAATGGGTTTGTTTTCGAAGCTGCCTACGTTGGCCGCTTTGGACGGCGTCTGCTGCAGCAAAAGGACTTGGCTATGCCGCTGAATCTGGTCGATCCCGCGTCAAAAACTGATTACTTTACGGCTATGACGCGGCTGGTCCAATTGGCGGAACAGGGCACTCCTATTTCTGGAATATCGCCGATTCCTTACTGGGAGAATTTGTTTCCCGCGGCGGCCGGGGCAGCGGGCGTCTCTGGGTGTGCGACCGGTGGTGTCGCGAATCCCAGCGCTACCCAAAATATCTATGACTTGGCAAACTGTCGGCTCCACAATGAGACTTCTACGCTATTCGTCCTAGACGGAATTAATGGTGGACAATGTTTTCCAGCATGCAGCATTTTCGGCCCGAACACGTTCTTCCATAACCAGTACTCATCACTGTACGCATGGACTTCGTCGGGCACCAGCAGTTACAACGGCTTGCAACTGATGCTCCGAAGGCACGCTGGTCCGCTGCAATTCGACTTCAACTACACCTTTTCGAAGTCCATTGACGAAGGATCGAATGCCGAGCGGCTCTCATTGTTTGAGGGCGACTTTAACAACGTCTTCAGTGGCCAAATTATCAACACTTGGTCGCCTCATCAGTTCCGGGCGGTTTCGGACTTCGACACCAAGCACAACATCAACGCGAATTGGACCTATGACTTGCCGTTCGGGAAATCTCGTCGCTTTAACATTCAAAGTACGGTTGTGGATGCTATTTTGGGTGGATGGTCGACAACGGGATTAGCCCGGTGGACGAGCGGTTTTCCTATCAGCGCTGCGGGGGGATCCGGTAGCTTTCCCACCAATTGGGAACTCACCGGCGCAGCAAGAATTACCGGGAAAATTCCGCAGACCGGTCAGTTTATCGATTCCAGCGGTAACCCGACGATTTTCAAAAATACTCCGGCCTTACCAACGGTGGATAGCAACGGCGTCCTCCATTGCAGCACTTTCTGTTACGCCTATCCGGGACAGTCAGGTGTCCGCAACGACCTGCGAGGACCCGGCTACTTTGAGATCGACACAGGCTTGTTTAAGTCTTGGCGGATAACCGAACAACAGAGCTTGAAGTTCGGGTGGGAAGTTTTCAACGTGACCAACTCAGTTCGTTTCGATGTAGGTACGATGAATAGCACATTCGATCAGCAGGGCTTTGGCACCTTTACGTCGACCCTGACTAAGCCGCGAGTAATGCAGTATTCGCTGCGGTATACCTTTTAAGTCAAAGAGTAGCTCATTCGATAGGCGCGTTTCCCGCTGAAGACGGGGCAATTCGTGGAAGGAATCGGCGCGCCCACCCGTGACAACCGTCCGCCGCTAGGGGATGCCTGTTCGCCCTTTTATAAGATTATAAGATTCGGCCGTCTGGTTTACGAAGTTATCGGTATCCGTCCGAAAGACACCAGTCCAAATTAGAAAATATCGCCGTCACTTGATCACACTTGAGTAACACAAAGAGCTGGACCGAACGTACGAGGAACAAGCGCTCTTTCTTCAGCGTGCTCTTGCGCAGACGGTCACGGGCAGAAGTAGGATGGAAGCCGCTAGGGTTCCTGTAGATGACTGCGCAGCATCGCCGATTCGAAACCATCTTCGTTTGTAACACGTTGCGCAAGTCGCGCCTGCATGTCTGTCTTAATTCAAAAAATCAAAATCCAAGAGGACGCGGCGCGGATAGCTGGCGAAGTATTTGCCATACTGTGGGTCTGCGATGTTGGAGTGCACCTCTAGCGGATTGAAATGATTGGTAAGATTCGTCATTGGTATAGAGATCCGGATGGCATGTTTCTTCGTAATCTGGAAGTCCTTGGACACCAGCAAGTCGAAGGAAAAGTATCTAGGAAATCTGCCACTACCGGCCGAGAGAATGTATTGCTGTAAGACGTTGACCGGTTGGTAAGCAAACCCGCTACGCCATTCCACCTGGGGGTTGAGCTGGAATTTCCGCGGGAAGGAGAATGTGCCCCAGAGTAAGAAACGGTTTGGGATTTCGTTAGGTAAACTCGCGGTTAGATCGTGATGGACCACCGGAAACGGGAAGTTGCCGGTGTATCCGCTGGCGTCATTCAGGTTACCTCGCGCATATTGCCTCACATAGGAGAAAAAGAACTGGCGCTGCGGAGTAGACCCGATTCTCGACGTGAACTCATATTGGCGTGACCGGGCAGTACCGGAGGACTCGAGCACCAGTGCACTTTGCCCGTGCAAGACCCGGGGTTGTAACGTGATGAGGTCCTGTGCAGCACTCTGGAGGTACTTGACTCGAACTAACAAGAAATTGGAAATCTCTCGTTGCATCTCGAGGTTCCAGGCGAAACTCGAGGGCGAAAAATTCCCACTTCTTTTCGCTCGATCCACAAATGCAAAACCGGATCGCGTAGTCTCTTGCGTAGTATTGACGTAATGTATCGGCTCCCCGACAATGCCGCCGGCAGCGTTGAACGACGTCACAAGTTGTTCGGGAAAACTGTTAAAGGCGTAGATCCCGAGAGCCACGGAGTCATAGAAGATGCCGGCTCCGCCTCTGAAAACCGTTCTTTTGTTCTGGCTCGGTGTCCACACGAATCCACCCCGAGGAGCGGTGCGGGAAGTAAAAGTGATGGTCTGTTCTTCGAAACGAACTCCGACGTCGAGAGCAAGCTGAGGCGTCAGTATCCAATGGTCCTGCGCATAGACTGCCGGAGCATAGTCTGAAAGGGCGAAAGCTTTACCTCCAATAAAATCGATGCGCTGAAGAGTGCGTCCGCCGGCATCTTGAACTTTAACCGGCCGGGCGCGTAACTGGCCCTCATCTTCGCTATAGCTCAACACGGAACCGAGTTGCAATAGATGGCTTCCGTGAAACTGACGCGCACGCGGCATCCAGTTTTCGACCCAAGCAAAGCGTGTCGCCCGGCGCAATTGTTGGCTGAAGTAGTTGCCGCCATTACGCAGCGGACTCAACAGCATTTCCGCTGTTCCTTGAGGTTGTATTCTGCTGACGACCCTTGTATTTGCTAGCGTGCTCTGTAGGACACCGCCCCCGATGGCAATGCGGTGGATGATCGTCTCGGTAGATTCCTTGAAGTCCGCGTTGGCCGTTACCGATTGGGGATTGAAAAAGTCGAGATCCGCATAACGCAGGGAATGTGGAGAGTCGTGGAAGCTACCGGTCAAAGTCTGAGTGGAAGAGAGAATCGCATCAACCTGGGTAAATGAATTGATCGCTTTAAACCATGTTTCATTCGCCGGAAATGTCAGCCCGCGCACCGGCTGCTTGTGAAGCAGGTACTCCGCTCCTTCTGAAACAAACAATCGGTTCGCAATCAACGGACCGCCGAAATTCAGCCGCGGGGACATATCTTTCACGCCCTCCAGATGTCCGCTGCGGATTCGAAATTCGGGAAGAGGATCATTCAGGCTGATGCTCCATTTGTCCCCACCGGGCCGCGTCTCAGCCGTCACCACCCCGGCGATGAATTTCCCATACTGCGCCAGGTAGGGCATCTCGGCCACCTTGATGGTTTCGACACTGTCAATTGGTATGCTCAGGCCGAATGCTCCGGTGGCTGGGTCGGTGACATCTACGGAGTTGACAAGCAAGGCACTGTGATTTTCTGAATAGCCTGCGATTCCCGTGCGGCCATCCCTCGCGCGTACTACTCCGGGAAGGAGAGGGAGTGTGTCTTTAAGCGTGGCAGGGCGAGACGGTGTTTGTTCGGCTTGCTTAGGCGTTAATGTGGATGGACTACTCGACTCCTCCGTGACCGGGTCAGAAGACGTTTGGTGCACCGTGATGTCTTGCTTGCTTAGATCAATGCGAGACAACGATATGTCTACTGTCTCCGACGCCGATGCCCCTTGAATTGCTACCGAGGATTCGACGGCTAGGTATCCTTTCTTTGTCACCCGAAGGACGTAGCGCCCTGGAGCATGAACTGTGATGCTTCCTTTTCCAGATTCGTCAGTTGTGGTGCGGGCGACCGTTTGTTCTTGCAAACGGACCTCTATCAGAGTGTCCGCGACGGATCGCTGATTCTCATCAAGGACGTAGAAGTTTACCCTCACCGCCTGACCAGGGGTGTCCGAGGCCCACGCAACCGACACGAAGGCAAGCAAGAATGCATAAGGGAAAATTCTCAAGTGATTCAACATGCGGAAGTTAAGAGCATAAAAGTTCGCTTCAGCAGATTTGAATGTCACCGCGAACTGTGCAAGACAGCACTTCAGACGTATCCCCCCAAAAACGGTTAAGAAAACGGATGATTGGTTAGCAGGTAATTTCCAGCATTTTTCTTTACGACGCGTAAGTTGGAGCTACCGACCAACTGTTCCAAGTGCGGTAAGTCCGCACCGTAAGCCAGCAAGTAATATCTGCTGGGCTGGCTCCACATTAGAATGAACTGGGCATCGTCGATAAATACGGCAGGCGCACCCGGCGCATACGAGCCGTATTCAAGGTTGTTATTACGCCCATTTAGCAAAACAGCTGTGCGGCCAGAATAATAGAAGACAGAGGAGAAGGCATAGTACGCGCCAGCTTCGATCAACTGGCCTGGCGGATTCTGTAGCAGGCTTTCGGCAAGTGGGTACGAGCCCAAGTAGTCCTCAAAACGTATGAGGGCAACCCGCGCGGCGTGGAAAAAGACAATCATAGTTGCGGCCGATACAAGCACTGCTCGACGGACATTGTTCCGTGCAGTGAGCATTGCTAAGGCACCACACCCGAATGCAAAGGCGGCAAGTCCTAGCGGAAGTCTTAGGTACGCGAACGATTGGAGCGTCAGGTCTCGCATGTGGCCGAGCGACAGCGTGTAAAGGGCCGGATGTTGACTCAACGCGCTCGCAATATTGCCAGGCGTGGGTTGGCGCCACACCAGCAGCAATAACGTCGAAAACGTGGCGAATAGCAGAGCGAAGATCCCTCCTAAAGCCCTAGTACAGATCGGTACCCAGTGACTCCCAGAGTCCAGGACAGACCCTACTAATAAGGCGACTGCCGGATAGATAGGCATTGAGTAGTATTCCTGCGTGGTTGAGAACGAGAAGAACAGCATGACAACGCCGATCCAGGAGAGCGCCATTAATCGGGCTCGTCCAGCACGGGTATCCGTCTGAAATGAGACACGGTGCGAACCGAGTAAATAGACCGACCACGGAAAAATCCAAACCAGGTTCAGCAACCAAAACCATAACCGTGGCACCGTGTTGTAGTCGCGTGGATAGCGCAAGTCCAAAAATCGCAACAAGTGTTCGTTAATAAAGTAGAACCATAAGAATCCATGATATTCTCCCGGCCTACTGTGCATGGAGAGTGCGAAATACGGGGGATTGCGCAATGTGGCCAGGATGTGCCAAGGAGCCGCGATCACTAGGGTCGCGATCGCCGCTACGCCCAGATGCAGTCGACGCCATGCCTCGGCGCAGATCAGCCGCCGCGTAACCGCCATGTAGCCGATACCGGCGGCCAATGGAAAAACCGCGGCGATCAAGCCTTTCAACAACAATCCAATCCCCAAGCAAATGCCGAGAACCACCGACCAACCAAAGGCACGCTGCTCGTCAGGTTCGAGCAGGTGCAACCATGCCCAGATGGCGCCAGTGATGACGAGAGCTAGCACGGCATCAGGAATGAGAATTCGCGTAAACAAGAATAATCCCACTGAAGTCGCAAGGGCTATTCCTGCATACAGTCCAGCTGGTCCCCCAAAAGCCCAACGCCCGAAGCGGTATGTTACCCAACACAAAAGCACAACTGCGAGTCCCAGTGGCAAGCGCGCGGCCCAATCATGGACACCGAAGATTCGATACGAAACGGCGATCATCCAGTACAGCATTGGTGATTTCTCAAGATAAGCTACGCCGTCCAGACGAGCAGTCACCCAATCGCCGGAAGCAAGCATATTTCGGGCGATCTGTGCCTGCACTGCGTCCACGTCGTCCATCAGGTGAGGAGGACTTCCAATATTAGCGACAAAGGCGAGGCTAGCGGCTAAAGCAACGAGCCAATCGCTTCCGGCATTTCGATGACGGTCCTCGCAAAGCTGACCGCGGGAGAGGGCACCTCGATCCTCCACCGCTTTATCCAAATCATCAGAACCATTAGACCCCATAGGTGATACCCCCAGTTCTCCCTCCTCTCCATGTGTTCGCGCAACAAACGCTCGATTGCGGGCCAGCGAAACAAATTGGTGGCGGACACCGCCTCCTCGGAGAGGGTGTCCAGCAGCAAAGGCTTTAGAACCCCCCGAAACCAGTCGTGAATAGGAATATCGAACCCTACTTTAGGTCGACGCAAGGTACAGCTCGGTAACTTGTCTTTCATCAAGCGGCGCAGCACGTACTTTGATTCGAAGCCGCGCAGCTTTAAATTATCCGGCAGGCTATTCGCGAAGTTTACGACGCGAGGGTCTAGGAAGGGCGGGCGGACTTCAAGCGAATGAGCCATACTAATGCGATCCACTTTATGAAGGATGTCATCCGGTAGATAGTATCGCTGATCAAACGCCAGTGCGCGTTGTAGTAGGCTTCCAGGTGATTGACTTTCGAGGATAGCTGCGAGGGGCCGGGAATCTGGGTGCAACAATACAGTCCGTTTACCGGATTCGCAGAACGTTCCATTCCAGAAGACGTGGGCAAGATCTGGGGTCAAGAGCGATCCCTGCAAGAAGCGTTTTGCCTTGTATTCGAACCCAATCTTGTCATCTGACACCGGCAACAGTCTTGCACAGGAGAGCGCCATCTTGCGCAGGCACACTGGTGTCAGGCGGGCGAACGCGCTATATCGGTCAGCCCGATAGGTGAGATATCCGGCGAACAGTTCGTCGGCGCCCTCTCCGCTGAGGAGAACGGTAACATCCTTCCGACTCATTTGCGCAAGGAACCACAGCGGGACTGCTCCCGCGTCGCCGTTGGGTTCGTCCGAGTAGAAGGCTATTTCCTCTATGGCGCGCTCCAAATCGGCGCTCGGGTTTAAGTCGAGTTCTGAATGCTCGGTACCGTACCGGCTGCTAACCTCGCGGATATACCGGCTTTCGTCGAAAGACCGCCCCTGAAAGGTGATAGAGAAAGTCTGGATTCGTCTGGCATGCGCATGAGTTGCATAATGGAGGACCGTTGTGGAGTCGAGGCCGCCGCTGAGCCAGAGACCCAAAGGTACATCGGAGCGAAGTTGCTCAACGACCGCCCCCGTTAGCAGCTCATCAAGTTGCTTGCAGGCTTCATTTAGGGAAGCTGGAGGCGTCGTCGCCGCCGGTAACTCCATGGAGTCGAGGGTGAAAAGTCCATTCTGCCACACCAGTATATGACCCGGCATCAGCTTCGCGATGCCCTCGACCATGGTATGCGGTCCGGGGACATAATTGAGACTTAAGTAGCAGTTGAGACCGACAAGGGAGATCTTCCTAGAAACCCCGGGGTGCGCGAAAATGACCTTCATTTCGGAACCAAAATAGATCTCGTTCTCGTGTAAGCAGTAATACAAAGGTTTAATCCCGATACGGTCTCTAGCCAGGATCAGGCGCTGCTCGGACTGAACCCACACTGCAATCGCAAACATTCCACGGAAGCGCGAAAAGCATGTGCTGCCCCAGCGCAGGAAGGCCTGCAGGACCACCTCGGTGTCACAATTCGTTCGAAAGGAGAAACCGTCGACTTCTAGTTCAGCGCGAATCTCATGATGATTGAAAATCTCACCGTTGAAAATGACAACTACGTTCCCGTCAGGACTGGAAAGGGGTTGGTCGCCAGCCTCGAGATCGCGTATGCGTAGGCGAGTTGCACCCAAGGAGATATGGTTAGAAACGAACCGTCCCTCGTGGTCTGGTCCGCGGTGGGCAATGGAATTTAAGGCTGATGTCAGCACCCCGGTCGGTAGTGCGCTCGAAATGTGGGAGTATCCAAGGATGCCGCACATGTTCGTTATTTAACCAGATTTAAGATGGGGCGTAACAATTCGGTAAGATGTTTTCGCCGGGTCGGGAAGATGCCTCCCCGGCGTGTCGGATCTGAATGGATACACTGGTCCCCCTTCTCCTAGCCAGCTGCACAACGATTGCCAATTGTCTAAAAGGAAGCAAGGGCCTTTTTGGGCGAATATGCGGACTAGGCCTGCAATGGTCGAGCGATTGAAATGTGTTTCTTTTATCGCTTCTCGCTTTATTCCGATCTCTTACCATCGTGCTCGACAGCCAGACTAATTCCCGTTCCAAATGTAACCGCAAAGAAAACCATTCGCAGGTTCCCGCTACAATTATCAGGTCAGCGTCTAGAACCACGAGGAGGCCGGAAGCGATCGACTAAAATCTTAAGGCTACTTTGTGACAGCTCGAACGCCATTCCTGCAACTACGCGAACCTCAAAGGTGTCGTAAGCCAGGGCGCGCGACGGGTGCTCATTTGAACTCCAACACACAGGCGCATTCCGCAGCAGCTGGCGATAAACTCTATTGTGAACGTCGCGTGAGCTCCTTGATGATTTCGACTTCGCGCTCCCGGTAAGGTTTACCGTCGGCATGAAAAACTTCGTGAAACCAGTTCGGAGGACCTTCCTGAGTGTAGGGCCTTGACCAGGAATCCCAGGGCAGGTTGGTTTGCGTCTTGCCGAGCACCAATCCCCAATTCATGGCGGCAACGTGATATTTCTTCGCAATGGGAAGCACGGTGTCGAATGTGCTCCCCGCACCGCGGGCCATGAACTCTGTGCATAATATCGGCCGCCCATATCGTTGCAGCCATTTTATGTGTTGTTCAAAATTCTCAGGCCAGCTGTAATTATGAAAAGAGATCACATCGGATTCATCCATTTGAATTCGCTGCATCGGTGTCAGCTTGTCTGGGGCGCTCCAGTCACCTTCCCACACCCCACTGGTTAATGGTTGCGAAGGATTTGCCGACCTTGCCCATTCAAAAGCCTTCGGCAGTAATAGCCTCACGAAATCTTTTTTGTTCTTCAATTCCACGGTACCGTAAGCGCGCTCGTTTTCGTTGTTCGGCTCGTTCCACACGTCCCACGCAAGGATGCGGTTGTCGGCTGCGAATGCCCCAACGACGCCCTGCACATATTCCTTTAATCGGACCTGTTGCGATGCATCTGCCAGCGCCGCAGCGCCAGGGCTTTGCACCCATCCTGAGTTATGAACGCCAGGAATCGGAGGATGTTGCGGACCGAGCTTCGGGAAAGGGTCCCAGCAGGAATCGAACAGAACGAACATTGGTCGAATGTGGTGTCTGGACGCGATGGTCAGAAACGCGTCCATTCTTTGCTTGAAACCGGGGGCATCCTGTTGCCAAAGTAAGTCGTGCAGAAACACACGCATGGTATTCATGCCCATGCCTTCCGCCCATCCGAGCTCTTTGTCAATTTCCGCCGGATCAAAAGTGGCGCCCTGCCACATCTCAAGCTCGTTGATGGCGGTTGCAGGAATGAAATTGCTGCCCACCATCCAAGGTTGGTGCTGGTACCAAGCGTTGGCCCGCTCGGCACTCCAACGTTGGGCATGCAGCCCGCCGGTGATGGTAATGACCAGCGCGAAAAGAAACGCCCACTTCGTTTTCAGCTTTCTCATCACATCCTCCAGAACTCTTCGCTTCCTCGGATTTTTTTGGAAATCGGGAGAGATTGCTCCCCAGAATTTAACCCCAAGGCCAAATATAGCGCGTTTCTTTTTTGGAAATGGCGCCTCACATATTCGCACCATCCGCGATGCTCCATCGTGCCAAGGTGAGAGATTTAATCACTCCGAAAGGACACGCCAACCGTCAAGCTCTTGAGCCGCATGACGTGGACAACCTCCATTCACAATCGTAGGCCCGATTTCGGACCGTTTTCTCAATGGCTTTTGTTTCGCCAAAATCCTAAAATGGCACCTCCATGAAAACAATCCTGCTACAGAGTAAATTACGGAATCTTGCACTTTCATTTTCGCTACTTTTATTTCCGGTTTTGCTGCGGACTCCCGCGACATGCCAGGATTCTAATGTTAAGCCTTACGAATCGGCAGAATCTGCTGCAGTGCCGACAGTCCCCCCTCAAATTGGTTACGGTACGGATCCCGACGCGGATAAGAAAAAGACGTTGTTATTGAAGGACTTCAATCCCGTGTCAATGTTGCATGCCCAGTCTCATGAAGTGCAGTCAGCAAAGTTCTACGTCGTGGACGTCCACAACCATGTGAATGACGCCGCTCGTATTGATGAACACATGGCTCCGCAACGCGTCATAGAAGTTATGGACCGCACGAATGTTAAGACAATCGTAATTCTCACAGGCATGTGGGGCGATAAATTGCAAAAAGTCATTGACGAAATGGTGAAGCCATATCCCGGACGCTTCATTGTGTTCACCCAGATTGACTGGAGCAAAATTGACGATGCGAATTTCAGCCAGGAGATGGTTGAGCAATTGGATGATGCCGTGCATCGGGGGGCCCGTGGCTTGAAAGTTCTGAAAGATTTAGGGTTAGCCGACCGCGATAAAACAGGTAAGTTGATCGCTGTTGATGATCCCCGCCTTGATCCTATTTGGGAGGAATGCGGACGTTTGGGGATTCCGGTTTCCATACACGTAACCGACCCGGAGGCTTTTTTCCGGCCCGTTGATAGTACCAATGAGCGGTACGAAGAATTGACCGAGCATCCGGACTGGAATTTTTATGGCAACCAGTTTCCTTCGAAGGAATCGATAATTCAGGCGCGTGATCGAGTGTTTGCACGCCATCCGAGAACAACTTTTGTAGCATTGCACATGGCAAATTGGCCCGAGAATCTGGATTATGTCAGCAGCGTACTAGAAAAATATCCCAATGTTATGGTGGAATTTGGCGCTCGCGAGGCTGAACTAGGCCGACAGCCCCGCCGTGCGCGAGAGTTCTTTCTCAAACATCAGGACCGCATCATGTTCGGCACTGACAACGAAGTGACCGAAGCGATGTATCGCAATCATTTTCGCTGGCTAGAAACTAACGACGAATACTTCGATTACTGGGGATACCCCGGGCAGGGACGTTGGAAGATTTATGGAATGGCACTACCGGATTCAGTGCTTGAAAAAATTTACCATCTCAATGCAGAGCGTATGTTTGGTAGATTTAAAAATTAGACTGGTAATGGCCAAGGATGCAGAATGAAGTGCTGGGATAAGCTTTAACCATTCTTATTGAAAAATCAATGTGGCAGTCCCACCCACCGGATCAAGCTCGGTAAAGGCGATGCGAGTTGTTGCTCGCGGTCGTTCGGCTAGAGATCGCAGAATGTTAAGAAAGACTCCCTACAGAGGGTTGACCGCATCGAAGGCGCATAATTCTGTTTAATAGCGCCATGAGAGTTGAACAAAAGGCGAATAAGGAATCACCAGATGAGGTTTTTGGGAGCTACACTCGTTCTGCTGTTTGCTTTTCCCGCAACGATCATGCCGGTGCTTCCCTCGCCATCCGCAAAAGAGCCCTCGATTGCGGGGCATGTGGCCAAGTTCGATTCTGCAGGTGACCTTATCCCTTGGATTCCGTGGAACGCTGCGCTGGATCGCGAAATGCGATTTTACGAAAGCGCGCCACTCGATCATGGCTACCCTCTGTTCATCACAACAACCTTCCTGGACGGCAATTGGAAGCCTTTGTCGGATCGAAGCGACACGATTCCAGCTACGCAAGACGGAATGGGTATTATTTCCTACGTCAAGTTTTACGAGTTGAGAGGAATGCACAATCCCAAGACGCTGGCGCTCGCGCGCCTTATGGGCGATTACCTGATAAAGGAGGACCTCACCCCTGCCAAGGGAAAATATCCACGATTCACGCGTTCCACGGGACGAGTAGGAAACTTTCCCCAGCCCCAAGATAGTGGATCACAAAGCGATCATCCTTACGAAATTGAGCCTGATAAGGGCGGCATCGCAGGCTATGCGTTGATACAGCTCTACGACGCGACCCAGGAAAATAAATATCTTGAACAAGCTCTGCGTAACGCGAGGGTGCTGGCTGCCAATCAGCGGACTGGTAATGCGCAACATTCGCCTTGGCCGTTCCGGACCGACTATCGAAGCGGCGAGGCTCGAGGTTCGATCTCTGGCAATTTGACATACATCCTTCGTCTGTATGAGTCTCTCGTGGCTCATGGTCACCAAGAATTTGCGGGACCCCGCGGAGCCTTGTGGCGATGGATCAAGAAGAAGCAAATTCCAAGTGCAAATGGGGATGGCAAATTGTTTGCCCAGTTTTTTGAGGACCACGACAATCCAACAAATCGCAATGCGTGGGCGCCGTTGAATCTGGCACGCTATCTGCTTGAGAGAAGAGAGAGGCTTGATCCGGATTGGTTGAAAGATTCGAAGAGCCTGGTGGACTTTGTGCGCAAGAATTTCACGCATAAAGAATTCGGAGTCACGGTCTGCCACGAACAAGATGAGGACCATGAGGCGTGGGGCGGGATCAATACAACATACGGAGCGGTGCTGGCGCTCTATGCTAAGGCCGCTGCAAACGATACCCTCGCGCGAGAGGCGCGGCAGGCGTTGAACTTTGCGGAGTATTCTATCGACGAGCAGGGCCGCCCACGTGACCTGTTCAAGAACGGCTCTCTAGGTGGGTGGCAAGAAGATGCCCACACCGATGTGATCCACAACTATATGGATGTCCTTAGTGCCTATCCGGATTGGGGCAATTAGATACGACGAGCCAATCAACCCAAACCCAATTGACTGTCCCAATTCACACAGCGGTTCAGAGCAACGAGTTTTGCTGCTGGAGATTCGCCAACTGACGAAACTCTTTTCTTTACGCTCGGACGATTCACCGGTACGGGATATTTTCTGTTCTGGGATTGGCGGCATTGCTGGTTGGGGAGAATTCATATACGGACGATCTCCTGGCACCAATGTATCCAGCCGATGATCTCCGTGGCGCTGAGCAACGCCTGCGAGATTTTCTAATTTACCCGATTCGGCGGGCCGCCGGACTATATCGAACAAAGAGGTCATCCCCGCCTTCGTGCGCGGCACTTCCCGTTTCAGATTAGTCGGCCTGTCCGCGATCGGTGGATGCTGTTGATGAACAATGCTCTGACGGAAGCTGCCCTGCCCGGCGAGGCTGACCAAGTGCTCAGAAGGTTCTTCGACGACATGTCCACCTTCACGATCAATCATGAGGAAGCTGGGATTCAATAAGTGGGAAGTAAATAACTTTTACAGCGAAGTGTAGTCCAGTGTCGAAAGTTCAAAATCATTATGTTTCCGAGATTTTTTAATATACTGGAGCGACACGACATGATCAGAGCAGCGGCCATAAAAAAGAGCAGCCAAGAGAAATCGGTGGGACTTCAAGAAATGGGAACCTTCCGGTGCGACCAGTGTGGCGACGAGTTCTTCATAGGCCACAGTCCTGGGTCGGTAAATATGCAGGTTGCTGAAAAGCAAGCAAAGTGGCTCGAAAGAGTCCTCACCGATGAACACGAACGGGACAAAAAACATTCGGATCGAATCGAGCTCCCGGACTAGTTGGCTCTATGTTTACAAGCGGGAAGGGAACTGGCCGCTTTCACCTTCGCGGAGGCAGACACTCCCCCGTGAACTTCGGTTTTGTAATAACAATATGGAGAGTTTTCAAGTACCAGAACTTCTCTCCGCTGATGATCGGAGTACAATCTTCCGCATGCCTAACCTAATCGGATTAGCAAGAATCGTGATAGAGCTACGCTCCGAACGGACTAACTTAAGCAACCAACTTCGGCACGTTGATGCCGCGCTCTCTGTATTGGGGAAACTCGATGGCAAATTGGAAATCTCTAGTGTCAACGGTTGGCCAAGAAAAGGTACGCGCCTCAGCGCGGCTGCTCGCCGAAAGATCTCGATTGCGCAGAAGGCCCGTTGGGCTAAGATGCGCGGCGCCTCTACAGAGCGTGGTCAGATGAGCGCCGCCGCACGACGTAAGATTTCCCTGGCGCAGAAAGCTCGCTGGGCGAAGGTGAAGGCGGGGAAGAAATGAATTGCAGGATAACTACACACGAGTTCAGATATCGTGGCGACATTTTATGCGCGCTGGAGTAGTTGCAGAAACCGCACATTGCTCTCTGAAATTTAATTCTCACATCCTAATGAATGCACTGTTGGGAAACCAGGCAATCGAAGTTAAAACCTAAGCCGAGGCTGCTGTCCGTCACCGCTGTGAAATCGTCAACTTCGATGTACAAGTAAACCGGCCTTTGCCGAAACACCGCTTTGCAATAAGCGAAGATGTCCATTTAGGAGACCTACGATGCAGAACCGCATAACTGGTACGACCATGCCCGTTCTGGAGTTTCTCCTCGAGCCGCATGAGTCCATCATTTCCGAGGCCGGAGAACTCTCGTGGATGGGCAGTTCGATCCAGATGACCACCCACACCCAGTTTGCCGGCGGCGGTGGTCTGTTAGGCGTGCTGAAGCGCGTGGCAGGCGGCGGATCGATTTTCATGACTGAATACCAATCTATTGGGTCTGGCGGGGAACTGGCCTTCGCCACCAAGCTCCCCGGTCACATCGTCGCAGTCGAAGTTTCCCCAGAACACGAATACATGATTCACCGCCATGGCTTTCTCTGTGCCACCCCTCAGATTCAAATTGGAGTGGGCTTCCAGCAGTCGCTGGGAGCGGGCATCTTCGGCGGCGATGGCTTCCTATTACAAAAACTCAGCGGACAAGGAACCGCTTGGCTAGAACTCTCGGGAGAACTTGTCGTGCGGGACCTGAAACCCGGTGAGACTTTGCGGGTTCATCCTGGCCATGTCGGGGCATTTCAGGCGAATGTTTCGTTCCAGATCACCACCGTGCCGGGAATCAAGAATATGATCTTCGGCGGCGATGGACTTTTTCTTGCTTCCCTGACCGGACCGGGAAGAATCTGGTTGCAGACGCTGCCCATCGCAAGGTTGGCCCACGCCATCGAGAAATATCTGCCGCATGGAGCTTCCAGACGCACTTTTGAGGGCGGGGTAGTTGGAGGAATTGTAGGTTCTATTTTGGACGGCATGAAATGAGCTGAGTCTCTGGCGGACGAGAGCCCGCCCGCCCCTACCGATTTAAATTCCGCACCGCTCTCCGTACCGTTGAAACTTCGTCTTATACGTGCTTCCAAGTATTTAGACAGTCCCGCTCGTTTCCTAAGTTGTTCAAGGTAGTGTTTATATGGCCTTTGACACGCTAGAGGTCAGGAGTTCGAGTCTCCTCGTGCCTACCATATTCTCCATAGAGTTAGAGAGAATACCCAAACTTCTCCAGCCCGTGATCAGCCCGTGATTCTGCGGACGTGGTGGAAGGTCGCGGTCTAATCGGCTTGAACCAGCACCTTTCTCAATGAGTGTAATCACCTTACAACAGTTGGCTTCCGAGTGGCCCGTGTCACTCTAAAGCTTTTATGTAAATAGAGATAATCGGGCATCGCGAGACCAAGCAGTAACCCAATCCTAATGCTCATGCCGCTGCCACAGGGCCGCCACAGCACAAGAAACAGGCGACATAACTCAGCCATTCCCTCAGAAAAGTGAAGGCGTGAACCCTGCGCTTGATTGTGCTCAGTGCATTAGCCTCAAAGCTTTTTTTCGTCCGCATTGGTTACGCCTTGATGGGTAACTGATGATAGCATCTCTCTTCCGATTCTGTTGCTCAAATCTTGCCATCTTGGAGGCCAAGGCTGCCACGGAAATGCATTGTTAGATGGGTGTCGATTGTGTGAGCTCAGGCGATAAGGCCGCCGTACTTGCCCACGAGGTCCTGTTACCCCACCCGCAATTCCTTCGCATCAAAATTTTTTTCAGTCGGGGTCTTAGACTCTTAGCATTTTATTCTTCTGGTAACCGGTCCGCCAAACTCTGACTCAAGGACTCGACTGAGATGTTTTGGCTGAGTTCGCTAATGTCCTTATCTGAAGTGATGTTTCCAAGCCGTAAGTGGGCACAAATGGCGCGTACCATCTGCAACAGTGTTGTAATTTCTTTTTCTGCTAGCAAATCGACTTGTAAATTCAGGTGGTCCCGACGCTCCCCACGTCGCATCATGCGATTCTGGCGCATAAGTATGAAACTGGTGAGAATAACCGCCTCTACGGCAACGATCACTCCGAGCAACGAGAAGGGGTAAGGGTCGAACGGCCTTGCCCCAGGGATCTTGCCACTGTTGAACAGCAGCCACGCTGTCAAGAGCGCTAGGTGAAGCACAACGAACGAAACACTACCTGCGAAGACCCCCAAACTATCGGCGAGGCGTTCTGAGCGAGACCTGCGTTCCAGTGCTTCTTCCTCCTGCTTCACAATCGAGTCTATGTGCGCCTCGGCATGCCGGGAATGTTCGCTCATGGGTCTATCCTCTTGTCACAGGATACGCTGCTTCCGGCTCCACCACACCAGAACCGCGCGCCAGGTAGTCTTGAGGTAATACAAACGGACATGACCCACCGTAACGTATGGAAATCTCAGTAAAGCTGGTTAATATTATTCGGAAAGTCAGTGAAAATCTTCCAACCCTTTCCGGAGATTACAAGATGAAAACAATAACTTTGGCATTGGTGTTTATTCTCACGGCTGCGATAGCCCACGCGAGGGAGCAACGCGCGCACGAATCTGGCACGCTGCTGCAGATGGATTCGGTGGAATGCGGTACCGACGAAAAGAGCGGCAAGAGCATTGTAGGGGAAATGGTGGGCACAGATTCAGCTCACCAGAAGACTCACCTGTTGCTCTGCCAGGAGTACCTTCTGCGGACAGATCGGATCATTTATAGGATTCGCCCGAGGGATGACAAACATCCCGTTCTTCTGCCAGTCGGCGAGAAAGCCCAATTTCGCCTGGATAAGGACAAAATGAAGCTTCGCGTGGAGGAGCTCGACGACAAGGAACGGGATTACATCGTCGTGTCAATGACTCCTCGCCAAGAGCGGGAACAGATAGCTGACAACAAGTAGGATC
>JALYIM010000035.1 GCA_030775785.1 Acidobacteriota bacterium | reverse complement strand
ATCCAAGTATTCAAGCGCGGTAAGCGGATTGATACTGTTTATCCCGAGAGGCGTTTTTACAAAGCCAGTCAGCAAACCTCAACCATGGTCGCCAACCGGTCCACGCTGAGAGAAGACTTGTATCTGGTTTATGAAGGACAGAACCAGGTCTCAGGACGTCCGATCATTAAGGTCCATCTCAATCCTTTGGTAATGTGGATATGGATTGGTGTGTGGATCATGATTGTCGGCACCGTCGTGGCATTGATTCCGAATGCGCTTGCGTTGACTGCTACCGCCCCTGCACGCATTCAGGTTGCGCCGGCTGGGGCTGGCGATTGATGACGCCGCCCACGAATATCGTTTCGCGCCACCGTGCATTGAAGTTGATCCTGCTTTGCACTGCATTATTCATGTTTATGGGAGTCGGTGGTGAATCGGCTCGGATCAACGATCTCGGCCACCGCCTGATGTGCGTCTGCGGATGCAATCAGATTCTGTTGGAGTGCAATCATGTCGGCTGCACTTACTCAGATCGCATGCGCAATGAATTGGTCGCCGCCGTTGAAAAGGGCGACAACGACGATCTGACCTTACAATCGTTCGTTCAGAAATACGGAACAACCGTGATGGCTGCGCCCACGACCACTGGATTCAATCGCGTCGCATGGGTCATGCCCTACCTCGCTCTGGTCCTTGGACTAGTCGCCGTAGTGTTTGTGGTGCGCCAATGGAGAGGACGTCCCCTGCTTCTTCCCGCGGGGGCTGTTACTCCGGTGCGAGGCGTGGAACTTGAGCGCTTTCGCGCGCAGGCCCGGAAAGAAACTGATCTATGACGTTGGTTTATTTATCGTGCGCGATGATGACGGTGGCGGTGCTCGTCTACGTTTTCTACCTACCAGGGACGTTGCATCTTGGTCCCGAAAAAACACGTCTGTCGTATTTACGGGAACGTAAGGATTCGATTTATGAGAATCTTCGCGACCTAAATTTTGAGCACAAGGCAGGCAAGTTTCCGGATGCCGACTACGATGCCATGAAAACTTCGTTGCAAGATGAAGCGGCTGCGGTGCTTTCCGAAATGTCTCAATTGGAAACTCCGAATGTGGCAAGCGCCAGCGCGGAACGGGTGAAAAAAGGGGCTAAGGTTTGAGAGGTTCAGAAATCTTCAGTTTTGGTACGCCAAGAATAAAAACCTTCCCATTCACGTTTCTACTATTGCTGTCCCTCGCTGCGGGTGCCTCAGCACAGAGCCTGACCGGGACGGTGAAAAACGGCACGACCAATAAGCCCTCTCCTGGCGACGAGGTCATTCTCATCAAGCTGGCGGAAGGCATGGAAGAGACGGGTCACACCCGCACCGATGCGCGCGGCAACTTCACTTTGACTGTTCCCAAGGATGGCGAACCCCATTTGGTGCGCGTAGTCCACCAAGGCGTTACTTATCACCGCATGGCGCCCCCGGCAAGCACGTCGGTTGAAGTCGAAGTTTATGACGTTGCCAAAAAAGTAGCGGACATCACACTTACCGCTGATGTGATGCGTCTGCAGGCACAGGCGAACGTGCTGGAAGGCATTCGCTTGTTCGCCGTGGGGAATGCCTCGAATCCGCCGCGCACGCAGATGAACGATCAGAATTTTGAATTCTATCTTCCGGATGGCGCGCAGGTTGATCAAGCCATGGCGATGACCTCCGGTGGACAGCCCGTCAATTCGCCGCCCGTGCGGCAAAAAGAAAAGAACCGCTACGCCTTTAACTTTCCGTTGCGCCCCGGAGATACGCAATTCCAGGTGGTCTACCACCTTCCTTACAACGGGTCGGCCAGCATAGATCCCAAACCAGTTGTCGGCGCGCAACACTTCGTGGTCATGCTTCCGAAATCCATGCAGTTTGTTCCAGTGACCGGAGCAGACTTTAAATCCATGCAGGACCCTCGCCAGTCTGATGCTGTGGTACAGGTAGTTTCCAACACGCGCGCGGGTCAAACGCTCGCGTTCAAGATTTCGGGCACTGGAACACTCACAGAGGCGGGCGACGACAGTCAGGGCAGCCCGACTGCAAGTGGACCTCAAACAGCAGGCGCTGCAAATGAAACGCGCCGCGATATGCGTCCGGGCGGAGGCCTTGGGCCTCCGATTGATGCTCCAGATCCGTTGGAGAAATATCGCTGGCCGATTCTCGGCGGCTTCGCCGTAGTTCTGGCCGCTGGCGCCGTCTACATCGCCACCCGCTCGAAAACGATAGCGGTTAATGATATGGGTGAATCAGTTTTCGAAATCGGGGCTACTGCTCCTCCAGCTCAGTTGACAAGTGGGGCAGGACGCTCGGGATTGCTGCTGGAAGCATTGAAAGAGGAACTCTTTCAACTGGAAGTTGAGCACAAGCAGAGCCGCATATCCGGCGAAGAATATGCGAAAGCTAAGAACGCTTTGGACGAGACCCTTAGGCGAGCCCTCAAACGCGATTCTACTAAAACCCCCTCGTAGAAATTTCTATTTACCTCGCCGTCGCGTGGCGTGCCTGCGATTCCTAAATTATTAAGCCGTAGGCAGAATTTTGCGCACTCTTGTACAGTCCACATTTTGCAATCGCAGAAAACTCCCACCCGAAAGGGTGCATCTTTTAAGTGCCACAGATTATTCGAGGTGCTTTATGCGCCGTGACGAGCTAATGAAGCCTGATCTGCTGAGCGATACCCTGCTCCTTTGTAGTGGTTTTCTAATCTTTCTGGTTGTAATTTTGACTCTTGCCGCCGCCATCGTCGGAACCGCCGCATTAAGATAGCTCCCAACCCCTGTCCCCTCTTCCGAAGGGATCACTGTCTCCGGTCAGAATGACGTGGCCGTTTTGCCTGCAAGACGACAAATGTTGTCGGATTCTCGCGCCCGTCTTACAATTCCCTACGCAAATCCAGAAAGGAGCATTCCATGCGAACTACTGTGTTCTTGTCTGTTCTGCTTCTAGCAACAGCTTCAATTCTGCAAGCCGAGGATAACGGTAAGGCCGAGTTCTCGGCGGCTGCGACCAGCAAGTTTGCCCCCATGCCGGGCTTGCCTGCGTGCGCCAGCCTTTCCGTACAACGCGGTGATCCATCGAAAGGGGCAGCAGTTATCTTGTTGAAGGCCGCGTCCGGCTGCGTAATTCCGTGGCATTGGCACACCGTAAACGAGTCCCTGGTGATGGTCAACGGTCGCGCCAAGATCGAAATGAAAGACGGCGCACCTGTTACTTTCCGTCCCGGCGACTTCATCTTCTTGCCGGGAAAGCACACTCATCAATTCAGTTGCCTGGCGGCCTGCATGCTCTACGTCATGCCGGACGGCGCATTCGACATCCACTATGTAGATGCATCTGGTAAAGAAATTTCCCCTGATGAAGCAATCAAGACTCCGGCGGCCAAAGACCACTCAACAAAGATGAAGATGTCCGCCCCGGCTGCAAAAACAAAGGAACAATAAGGCGTAACTCTTTACGGCAGCAACGCATGCCCGCGGAAGGAAACCCCCACATAAGGGTTTCCTTCGCATTCCTTCCAAGTATCTCTGTAGCTTCATTCTGATCGGCGTTACTGTCAGGAACTTGACAAACACCATAGTAACTAGCACGACAGCGGAACCCTAAATAGGATGTAACCTAACACCCAGAGTAGGCGTCCATGCCAGTAAGTGACAACAAGCGAATGCCGGTTTTGGGGCAGTCCCCGACAACAAAGTCGCAGGACTTATCTGCGTCGGTTGCGAGCGGCGAACTCCGCGACTGCACCCGATTTAAATGCAAGGGCAGCGTGGAATTCTGGATTGAGGCCAGCGAGATTCGGACTTATGCAAAAATGACCGATGTAAGTTTGGCGGGTTGTTACGTGGAAATGACTTCGACTTCCCCGCCGGGCACTCTTTTGAATCTCGTAGTTGAGGCACGGGGCATCCGATTTCGAGTTAAAGGAGAAGTCAGAACCAGTGATCCATGTTTGGGGATGGGAATCGCCTTCACAGAAATCTCCAGCACTGACCTCGGATATTTGCACAAATTGTTGCTTGAACTTTCCGCGGCTACCACGACCCAGGAACAGAATCCCGCAACCATTCTTAATGGAAAGATTGATGCCGCGACTGCCTTGCAGGCGATTGCCGAGGCCTTCGAGAAAAAAAGCTTTCTTACCCGCGACGAATTTCTTCTGATTATCAATCGGCGCTAAGCCCCTCCACTTCAGAAGGACCACCCACTTCAAAACCCTGGCTCTCAACACTCCCAACGTATTAGCATCTGTGGCATGGACGAAGTCACTGACACCCGCTGTTGCATCGCAGGTGGTGGGCCGGCTGGTGTGATGGCAGGCTTTTTGCTTGCTCGGATGGGAGTGGATGTATTAGTGCTCGAGAAGCACGCCGACTTCTTGCGAGACTTTCGCGGAGATACCATTCATCCTTCGACTCTGCAAATCATGTATGAGCTTGGCATTCTGAACGAATTCCTGAAACGTCCTCATCAGGAGGTGACCGAGCTGGGAGGGAAAGTCGGGCAGGATACGGTGATGATTGCGGATTTCACACACCTCCCGACCCATTGCCGTTTTCTCGCACTTATGCCTCAGTGGGACTTCTTGGATTTCATCACAGAACAGGGCCGACGCTACCCTACGTTTCATTTGAAGATGCAAGCTGAGGTTACTGACCTCATCGAAGAAAATAACGCCATAGTTGGCGTGCGCGCACGCACGCCGGAAGGCTCCCTGGAAATAAGGGCGTCACTTACAATTGGCGCGGATGGACGTCACTCCATCGTCCGGGAGCGCGCCGGACTGCAAGTAGAAGATTTGGGCGCACCCATGGATGTCATGTGGATGCGCATCAGCCGACGCCCCACTGATCCGGGGCAAACACTTGGTTATGTTGACCGAGGCAAGATTCTTGTCCTGCTCAACCGCGAGACTTATTGGCAGTGCGCGTTCGTCATCCCCAAAGGTGCGGCGGACGAGATTCGACAACGCGGCCTGGAGTCTTTCCACGACGAGATCACGAGTCTGGCGCCATTTCTGCACGATCGCATGCAAGAACTCGATGACTGGAAGAACGTCAGTCTGTTGACTGTGACGGTAGACCGTCTCGTCCGATGGTATCGAAGCGGACTGCTGTGCATCGGGGACGCTGCTCACGCGATGTCGCCGATCGGAGGGGTAGGCATCAATCTCGCGATCCAGGATGCTGTTGCCACTGCAAACTTACTGGGTGGATCGCTGCTCGAAAGAACTCCTACCGAAGGCGATCTTGCCGCCGTCCAGAAGCGCAGGACTTTCCCGACGCGAGCGACCCAGCGCATGCAGGTGGTGGTCCAGAACAACGTGATTCGCCGGGTGCTTAGCAGTTCCAAGCCGTTGACCGTGCCATGGCCACTTAAGCTGCTAGGACGCTGGCCCGTCTTAAGACGAATCCCGGCGCGCGTGGTGGGACTCGGATTTCGACCAGAGCACGTGCAAACTCCAGAGCTTCGACCCGCTCGCCCGTAGATCAATAGTCTTAGACCCTACTC
>JALYIM010000034.1 GCA_030775785.1 Acidobacteriota bacterium | reverse complement strand
TTTCAGTTCCGCCATTTTGAGACTTCTGAAAGCCCAGTCCCTCCCTGGACAGTTGCAGAAACGATTGACCAAGGAGGGGATCATAAGTACCGACCGGCACATCAAGATTTTTGGTGATGACCGCATTTCCCTCCGGCATCCACGGTGTTCTGGCGTAATACTTCAGCGGCTTCCAGGGGCGCAGGCCTGCGCGGATCTGTTCGGGAAAACGATTGGGATCTCCGGCCGCTTCGAAGACTTCCTTCGCCATCCGCCCGGCAACCTGGTGATTGCCGTGGCCGTCGCTTGAGCCACCAACAAAAACCGATGTGACTACCAATGGCCTAGTCATGCGCACTACACGCACGACGTCAGCCAATACACTGTCGTGATTCCATTTCGTGAGCGCTTCGTCCATGGTCTTCGAGAAGCCGTAGTCGCACGCTCGCGTCCAATATTGATCGACTCCGTAAAAGCGATCCGCTGCCAGCAATTCCTGAGTGCGGACGAGACCGAGTGAATCCCAATAGTCGGAGGACATGACGTTCGCCCCGCCTTCACCGCGATTCAAGGTCAGCAGCGTTACGCGTGCACCAACGCCGCGGGATTCGTAAGCTAGAGTGGCCCCGTCCTCGTCGTCGGGATGCGCAGTGATCATGATGAGGCTAGCTCGAGTGTGCAGCTTTTTCAAGCTCTGCCAGAGGGCGGTAGCGCCGCGGTTGGGAGGGATCTCGTAAGGCACGAGAGAGGGCCTGATAGTGGAATCAAACGGCGTTTGCGGATAGGCCGCAACCAGGGCGAGTAACGAAATCGCGGCCCGTGTGTAACGCATCATGGAACCTTATTCTAATGCGTGTTCAAAATACACGCGATTCTAATGTGTGTTCGAAATACACGGGCGCAGTGTCGCACGGAACGGTGGCAGCACAAGGCAAACGACGACTATTCAGTTGTGTAATTGATTTCAAGACGCCGAACACGCCGGCTGGAGGCATAGAGGACGATTGCCGACAGTGCGATTAGTCCAAGCACCGCCACGTAGCCAGAAACCGGTTCTGTATCTGAGACCAGCAGCGCAAACAGTTTCGGCATCCCTGGGTCTACCGGCACTTGAACTGGGCACATCGATTTGAGGTAATAGATTACGCTAATCTTCTTGAGGAGTGAGGGGAGCAGAGGATTCGCGGCCTCCCAAATGAGCACAATGACGGCTGGAATAATCGGGTTTCGGAACAAGAGTCCCGCGGCCAAAAAGACGCTGCCATAGCCTGCGCAAGCAAGCGCGGTAACGGCGAGATATGCGCCGATCTGCGCGAAGCCGTGCTGCTGGTAGAGAAAAAGACTGATGGTGTTCGAATCAAACGCCAGCGATTCAGCGAAGAGTTGAAGCGCGGTACTTGCGGTAAAGATTACGGTAGCTGCCAGCAGGCCTGCTAAATACTTTCCGGCGATCAAGATTTCGCGGCGGACGGGAGCCAGCAGATAAAAATGAAGTGTCCTGTCCAGCATTTCGCCACGGATCAAGTTCATGAAAATTCCAAGGCAGCCGAAGAAAACGGCGAGCCGTATGAAAAAGAACTGGAATACTCCGGCGAAGATGTAACCTGCTTTTTCGAAGGTGATGCCGCTACTCCTGGATTCGGTGGTGGTGACGGCGTTGTTTTCGAGGATGACGGTGAGCTCACCGGTTTCACTGGGGTATTTTAGAATGTCGGTACGCACGTTTTCAATATGGCCGGGTTGACTCTGCGCCGGATGATTGACAACGTGATGGGCATACGGCGGCCCCAATTTGGCCGTCACGGCGTTCAAATTCATTCCCGGCTGGATGCCGCTAAGATCCTGATCAGACACCCGCCTGACGGTTGGCGGGACGCTCTCCATCTCACCGCGGAAGTGATTTTCTACCAGGGCTTGGGCAATGAACAGCGCCACCGGTGCGAGTGCCAGCAGATATATCCAGATGCCACGGCGAGCGAAGAACGTCTTTCTCAGTTCTAGACGGACGATGGCCTTAATTTGAAGCAACCAAAGCGGGTTCATCTGACACCATCCTCAGCGCCGACAAGATATTCGTACACCGAATTCACGTTGTCATCGACGGGCGACACCGACTCGATCTGCTGGCCGTCCGCCGCGACGCGGTTCATGAGATGAAAGAAACGGTCGGGGTCGCTGGTCTTTACCAGAAGGCCCTTCCGGTCCACGTGCATACGAACTTCGGCAATGTGATTTTCTTCGAAAAAGCGCGAGGCCATAGTGTTTGGATCTGCACAGCGGATCAGGATCTGCATGGGCTGCTCGTGTATCTCGCCTCGCACCTCGCGAATATTGCCTTCGGCCACAACATAACCGCCGCTCATGAGAATCACCTGATCGGAAATGATGTCCACTTCATGCAGAACATGACTGGAAAGGATGACATGACAACCGTCTTTAGCGAATGACCGGAAGAGGGTAATGGTTTCAGCACGAACCATCGGATCGAGTC
>JALYIM010000033.1 GCA_030775785.1 Acidobacteriota bacterium | reverse complement strand
GAGATAAGATCCCGCCCTTCAAACGTAACCAGTTTGGTGGAGCGGTCGGCGGACCGATCGTCAAGAACCACACCTTTTTCTTTGCCGACTACGAGGGCATTCGCCAGTCAAAAGGCATCACATCTTTCACTACCGTCCCTTCAGCGGCGGCACGTGCCGGCCTGCTGTGCTCCAATCCTTCGGGGGCTGATCCTTCTAATCCATGCACCGCTACGCAGCTAACGCCAGGTACTAACACTGACTCGAATGGCGTTGATCTCGCCGCAAAAGCCTATCTACCTTTCTGGCATCTGCCCAACGGCGGGCTCATTGGAAACGGCGACATCGGGATATATTCTTTTCCGGGACAACAAGTCGTGAACGAAAACTTCTTCACCGCTCGGGTAGATCATAAGTTCTCTGACAAAGACAGCCTCTTTGGCACCTATATGTACGACAAAACTCCGTACTCCTCCCCTGACGGACTGAATAACGTGGTGTTCGACACACTCACCTCGCGCCAATTTGCGTCGGTGGAAGAGACACACATGTTCAGACCGAACTTTGCGAATTCAATTCGCATTGGCGGTAACCATGAAGCAGTCAATAACAACCAGAGCTTAAAGGCTATCAATCCATTGGCTGCGGATTCGTCCTTGGGATTAGGAGGAACGGCTTTTGCCGGACGGGATGCCGCCCAGGTCTTTATGTCAGGAGTCACCCCTTTCACCGGAGGTATCGGCGGAAGTCCGACTTATTTTTACCACTGGAATTCTGCGCAGTTATACGATGACGCCTTTTTCAGCAAGGGAACCCACTCATTGCGATTTGGAGTCGCGGTTGAACGCATGTTGCTCAATGTACTGGCTGATACCGACCCTAATGGGATTTGGAAATTTGGTAGCTTGCAGGACTTTCTCACCAACAATCCAACTAAATTTCAAGGGGGAATTGCCAGCACTCTTTCCCCACGCAATCTTCGCCAGACGCTCTTTGGGATGTATTTGCAGGATGACTGGCGCGCGCGTCCGAATTTAACTTTGAATTTAGGCCTGCGTTACGAAATGACTACAGTGCCGACAGAAACCCACGGAAAGATATCCGTTCTACGAAATCTTTCCGACGCCGTGCCTCACCTCGGTAACCCGTTCTTCGGCAATCCGACGCTCAGGAATTTTGAGCCTCGAGTTGGTTTTGCTTGGGATGTCTTTGGTAACGGCAAGACTGCTCTTCGCGGCGGCGTAGGTCTTTTTGACGTCCTGCCATTGCCCTACCAGTTCATACTTTTAACAACCCAGGCCGCGCCATTCTTTTCTTACACCGCCGTCAACAATCCTGGGCAAGGTACGTTTTTCTCAGGTCTTACGTCATTCCCGGCGAATACCCTGCGTGGTACTTATGTTGACCCAAACCCCAAGCGCAACTATGTCGTGCAATATAACTTGAACGTGCAGCAGCAGATAACCCCGACGCTGTCCGCCATGGTTGCCTATGTCGGTTCGCGTGGTTTCCATCAGCCTTTCCGTGTGGACGAGGCCAATACAGTTATTCCGACTAAAACGTCCGCGGGATATTTGTTCCCGCGAGTGGATGTTCTCGGTAATATCTACAGCTCTCTCTGCAATCAGACCGATCCCAACGGTTCAGACGACCCGTCGTGTGCTCCTCCTAACACCATCAACCCAAATCTTGGCTCGATTCGAGCGATGTTCTACAAAGGAAGTTCGTATTACAACGCTCTGGAAACTCAGTTAGCGAAGCGTATGAGTCACGGCCTCCAGCTTCAGGGAACATTTACTTGGAGCAAGAGCATAGATACCAGTTCCGCAACGGGCGCCGGCGACTCATTCGGAAATTCCATCTCCAGCCTTCCCTGGTATGATCTGAAATTGAATCGTGGCCTCTCGGATTTCAATGTCGGGCGCACATTCGTTATGAACGGCACTTGGGAAATTCCCTCTCCCAAGCATCTTTCCGGAGTAGCAGATTGGGCCGCCCGCGGATGGGAGCTCGGTATAATCTTCACCGCCAGCGATGGCATTCCATTCACCGGAACTTATGGCACGGGATCAGATCCTCTTGGAAGCCTCAGCAGCGATGACTGGGATGTCCCCAACCGCTTAGGTGGGTCGGGATGTAAAACTCTGACCAATCCCGGTAATGCGACCAACTACATCAAGACAAATTGCTTCGCCGTGCCGGTTGCACCTAACCAGGCTTTTTTCAATGCCAACTGTGATCCTGCTCCTCCGAGTGTAGGCGGCCCGCTCGCACCCGGAGATCTCAGCTGCTTCAATCTTCGAGGCAACGCCGGTCGTAACATCCTGATCGGTCCCGGACTTACCGAGCTCGACTTCTCCGTCTTCAAGAACAACTACATTAAGAGCATTTCTGAGCGTTTCAATGTCCAATTCCGCGCCGAGATTTTCAACATTCTCAATCACGCAAACTTTGCGCCCCCGGTGACCCCGGACAATTCAGACATCTTCGACGGTACGGGTGCGCCGACCGGCGTATCTGGACTGCTATCGCGAACGACCACGACGGCAAGAGAAATCCAGTTCGCAATCAAAGTGATCTTCTAAGGCCGATCTAAATGGGAAACCGCAAGCAGCTGAAGATAGCCCTGATTGCGGTTTCCGCTTTTATCGCGCTGGCGGTCACCGTCGCATCAGCGTATCAAGCCGCAGATGCACGGCCCGCGCGCGCAGGCCTTGATTTTCAGACCTACAAAACTCGTGTTGAACCAATCTTCCTGAAAGCCCGTGAAGGTGGCTTGCGCTGCTACGATTGTCATTCGGCTCTGGCTACGCGCTTCCGCCTGCAGCCGTTCTCGCCCGGCAGTTCGTCGTGGACCGAAGAGCAATCGCATCAAAACTTCGAGCATGTCTCCCAACTGATTACTCCGTCGAACGTATTAAAGAGCCCCCTCCTTGTACATCCGCTCGCGCCAGAGGCGGGCGGAGATCCCGCGCATACCGGAGGCAAATTCTGGAAATCTCGAGACGACGCAGAATGGCAAACTATTGCCGCCTGGGCCGGAGTTACCTCCAGCCTGAAGTCCGCTCAAATTCTTTCCGGCAGCCCGGCATCCGCAGCAGGCGACACCAGAAATTTTGAGACCTTCAAAAGGACAATCGAACCGATTTTCCTGAAGCAGCGGCCGGGGCATGCTCGCTGCTATGGATGTCACGTTCTTTCTAACCGTAACTTTCACCTCGATCCGCTGCCTCAAGGTGAAAATAAATGGGGCGAAGAACAATCCCGCCATAACTTTCAAAACGTTCTACAGCAAGTGTCTCCGGGCGACCCGACTGCAAGCAGACTCCTGATGCATCCTTTGGCGCCCGAAGCGGGCGGCGAAGCCTTCCATTCTGGAGGCAGACAGTTTTCATCGCAGAATGATCCCGACTGGGTCGCCATTGCTAAGTGGATACGAGGCCTCGATGAGAAATCGTCATCTCAAACTAGTAGGACTGCCCGAATTTACGTGACCAACAGTGCCGCTGACACTATTGACGTGATTGATCCGCAATCAAATAAGGTCGTCCAAGTGATCGGTGGGGTCGAATTGCCTCACGGTATCGCCTTCTCACCTAACGGGGACCGAATCTACGTGAGCAACGAATCTGAGAGCGTGCTCGATGTTATAGATGGAGAGACCGGTCAGATTCTGCAAAAAGTCTCGCTTAGTGATCGTCCCAATAACCTGGCTATTACTCGAGACGGAAAACGAGTTCTGGTAGGAATCAGAAAAGATCCAGGCTGGGTAGATGTAATTGACACGACTTCTCTAAAACTAGCCACAAGTATTCCGGTCAATGGCAGTGTACACAACGTCTTTGTGACCCCCGACGGAAAGTATGCCGTCAGTGGTTCCATCGAAAGTAAGGCTGCTACCGTAATTGATCTCGAAACCGAAAAGGCCGTCGGGAAAGTTCAATTTGACTCCGGCGTTCGACCCATAGCTTTTGAAACCAATGGTGATGGTTCGACTTCCCGCATGTTCGTACAGTTGTCCGGATTCAATGGATTCGCGGTTGTAGATTTCGCCAAGCGGATCGAATTAAGCAGGATTAAGCTGCCCGACCAACCCTCTGGTTTCGGAGTGGTCGAAGGCCGTTTGGGCACCCCCTCCCACGGGATCGGTGTGGCACCCGATGGGAAGTCGCTGTGGGTCAATAGCACCATAGCTAACGCCGTCTTCAAGTATTCACTGCCTGATCTCAAGCTCGTCGGACACGCCGCTCTGCCCCTTGTACATTCACTTGATGACACCCCGACAGGTTCCGTACCCGAATGGATAACCTTCGGTCCCGGCGGCAAAGTTCTCTATGTATCAAACTCGGGGGCGGCGTCGGTTTCCGCAATTGACGCCACAACTTTAAAAGCACTGACGGTAATTCCAGTAGGAGAGGTTCCTAAGCGTATGAACACATTTACGCCGCATTGAACAGCAAACGTTTTTTAATGGTGGCTTAATGTTCCCGCTGGTACATCTTGATAGCATAGAAATCTAGTAACCGAAGCTATTCTGGCGTTTGCATCCAGTCACTCTTTGCAATTGTGGAAATCGTTAATCAACATTCGGAGGAAAGATGAAAGCGTTAAAAACGATGATTGTGTTCCTGGCTTTTATGATGTTGCTAGCCAGTGCCTGGAGTCAAAACAAGGCGCCTCTTGAACTGGTGGAAACTACACCTCTGCCTGACTTAAAAGACGGAGACTTCGATCACTTCACGGTGGATTTGGAGGGCAACCGCCTGTTCTCCACCGCAGAAGAAAATTCCAAAGTATTGGTATTCGATCTCAAGACTAACAAGCTGATACACACCATCGCTGACCTAAAGGCGCCGCACTCCATGTTGTATCGCAGCGATCTGAAAAAACTGTTCGTGGTGGATGGCGATTTTGGACTAATCAAGATTTACGAAACTGAGGATTATAAGCCCGTCGGAAGTATCAAGCTTCGCGAGGGGGCGGATGCTAGCGCCTACGATTCCTCCACGAAATACTTATACGTCGTCAACGGCGGCAAAGATGCCAAACTGCCCAATGCCTACATCAGTGTGGTTGACGTGGACCATCAAAAGCAGATCGCGGAAATGAAGATAGATTCTAATGACGTCGAAGGCATGGCGATGGAAAAGTCAGGCCCGAAGATGTTTGTAGTCATCCGAGGCAACAATTCCGTCGAGGTATTTGACCGCAAAAAGCGCACCAAGCTGGCGACCTGGCCAATGCCGACCGGAGACAAAAAGCCAACGGCCATAGCTTTTGATGAAGATGGCCACAGGCTATTTGTTGGCACTCGCCAGCCTGGGAAATTGATCGTCATGGATTCGGAGTCGGGTAAAGTCGTTGCCAACACGTCTGCGGCAGGCATGGTAGATGACATGGCCTATGATTCGTCGCATAAGCGGTTGTACTTTGCGGGGACAGATTTTCTTGATGTCTTCCAGCAGCGCGACGGCGACCACTATGAGCAGGTTGGCCATATTGCCACCGCATTCCGGGCCAAGACCGGCGTTCTGGTGCCCGAAACCAATCGCTTCTATCTCGCCGTTCCGCATCACGAAGATCACGGGGCCGAACTTCGCGTTTACAGCGTAGCTCAGTAAGTTGTCGCAGGGATACCTCGAGCAGCTCTGCAATATCATGCGGAGCGTCGCAATCGAAGTATCCCTACCTCTGTGTGAATAACTGTTACTCGGAGAAGCTAAGGACGAGAGACTGGCTTAAAAATAAAGACAACAAGACGGGACTCGTGATCGCCGACGTTGTGAAGTGACACACCTTTACCAATGTCGAGCCAGACAAAATCGCCCGACTTCAATGTTCGTTCAGGTTTTGCTTCATTGTCTTGCCACGCCAAATCAGTATCCAGTGCTACGACGAGCTGGGAGGAGTCGAGTTTAGCTAATGGAAGCGTTTGATGTGGTGACAGGGAGATCATGCTTACAGAGGTCTCATTGCTTTCAAACTGCAATTGTTTCCCGGACTGTGTAGGCTCTACATCTGGGCAGTGAAGTGACTGGTCAGGTATTGCCGGGAAGCACAAGTTATGCTCGTCGTGCTGGGGAAGGAGTAGCTCGACTGTAATGTTCCGATAAGTCGAGTCGCCGTCAATAGTAGTGGAGTGTACGTAGCCCTGGGGCTGAAGGCGCACTTGCCCAAATATGAGGTTACGGTGGGCTTCAGGTTTTCCAGGCGTTTTCACCGTAACTTGCGCATCGTTCAACATGATGCTGACTGCATCGAAGTCATGACGATGTAGCAAAACAGAATCATGCGCACCGACCTCGACTTTATATACGTTGACGTACTCATTATGAAGGGCAAGATGATGATGAGGTTCGGAGGATAGCGGAATTATCTTATCTATCTGCGCCGTCAGCGCGACCGATAGATAGAAGAGTAGAAGCGTTGTCTTAAGGATAGTTTTCAATTGAGCCTCTAGCAGTGTAGTTTTAAAGGGGCGAATGCCTGATCATCATACATGGTCACTCCGATGAGCAGACGTAAACAAACAAGCCGCCGGGAAGTTGAGCGTCCTAATGTCGAGGTTGTAAAGTGAGAGTCTGTTCAATATTTGTTTCGTCTCTATTATTCGCGCTGAGTTCTTTCGCGCAATCTCCCGCAACCCCTCCCATGCGGATGTTGCAGACCATAACTCTCCCCGATGTGGAAGGTTACTTCGACCATATGGCTGTGGACGTAAAAGGCCAACGTCTATTCGTCCCAGGAGAGCATCAGAAGACGATGGAAGTAGTCGATTTGCGCGCGGGCAAATTGCTGCATACCATTACCGGTCTGCAAGGAAATCCGCGTAAGACCATTTATCTGCCGGAATCAAATCAAATCTGGGTAGACATGGGAAATGGCACTGCCCAGTCTTTCGATGGAACAACATATGAAACTGTGAAGACGGTCCAGTTAAATCCTGATTCTCCTCCAGAAGCAAAGCGGGAACCGGATAATGGGGTTTACGACGCCAAGGCCCATCTCTTTTATATAGGGGACAGAGGCGACCGCTCCAAGCAGGGAACCAAGGGTTCGATAGAAATTGTAAACACCGAAACCGGAACTTACGCCGGTAGCATCATCTTGGACGACAATGATCCCGCCGGACTAGCTCTCGATCCTAACTCAGAAACGCTCTACGTAGTCCTGGGCGCTACCAGTCGCGTCGCGGTCATTGATCGCGCTAAGCGCGCAGTCGTTACGACTTGGCCGATCACAGAAGGCCCGCTCCCTCATGCTCTCTGTTTCGATGCCGCTCACCGTCGTTTATTTATTGGCAGCAGAGTCAAGCCCGGCCATCTTTATAAACCGGGAAAGCTAGTAGTAATGGACTCCGACAACGGAAAGATTATCAACGCAATAGACACCGAAGGTGGTTCCGACGAAGTGGAATACGATCCCGCCAGCCAGCGGGTTTATCTTACGGGCACGACTGGAGCTGTTGACGTCTTCAAGCAACTCGATGCTGACCACTATCAGCGCCTTGGATTAGTGCCGTCGGGAGCGATTGCTAAAACTTCTTTACTCGTTCGCGAATTGAATCGCTTTTATGTTGCGGTCCCCAAACACGTCATCCTTACTCCGCCCATCCCAGAATCCAAGGAGGCGACTATCGAAGACGCCAAGATTCTGGTTTATGAAGTAATGCCGTGACCTTACCAGAACTTCACCGTTCCATCGGCCGATGATCTAATATCTTCTCCATTTCGTCCATTACCTGATTCATTTTGTGGACCGTCAATTCCAGCGGCTCATCGGTCGTCATGTCCACGCCAGCATCCTTCAGCAAGTCAATTGGATATTTCGATTTTCCACTCGAAATAAAAATCAGATATCGCCTGGTTGCGCCCGCATCACCTGACAAAACTTTCTCCGCAAGCGCGGACGACGCCGTAAATGATGTGGCATATTGGAAAACGTAATAATCGTTGTAGAAGTGCGGGATGAACGACCACTCGTTGGCCACATAGTCGTCAACTATGCACACGCCTTGCGCATCACCGTAGTACTTCTTCACGATCTCCGCGTAAAGTTTTGACAGGGCCTCGCCCGTTAAGGGTTCTCCCTTTTCAACCATTTCATGCGCGCGCAGCTCGAACTCGGCAAACTGCGTCTGTCGGAATACCGTGCCTTTGATATTTTCCAGGTAATTTCCTAGTAGTGATAACTTCGCTTGATCATCTTTTATTGTTTTCAACATTGAATCTATCAGGAGCGCCTCGTTGAACGTCGAAGCTACCTCCGCCACAAATATCGGATAAGAGGCCAGCGGATAAGGTTGAGTCTTATTCGAAAAGTAACTGTGCATGGTATGACCTAACTCATGCGCCAGCGTGCTCATATCGGTATATTTGCCGTTATAGTTCAGCAGCATGTAAGGATGCACGTCGTACGCATCCCCGGACGAATATGCGCCTGAACTCTTGCCCTCGCTCGGATAAAGGTCAATCCAGCGCTCGGCAAAAGCCCGCTTCGCTCCGGCAGCATAATCAGGACCGAGAGGCGCCAGCGCGGAAAGTATGCTGCGTTCCGCTTCTTCCGGCGAATATTGCAGGTCCACCGATCCCACCAGCGGAGCGTAAAGGTCGTAATAGTGCAAATCTTGCAGCCCCATCATTCTCTTGCGCAATTTCAGATAACGATGGAACGTCGGCAGATTGCGATTCACTCCGTCAATAAGCCGCATATAGACCGCAGTAGGAATGTTGGCGCCATCAAGCGAGGCCTCCAGGGCGCGCGGATACTTGTGTGACTTCGCATAATAAGTAGACGCCTGCATTTTCGCGTTCATCAATGAGCCATAGGTACCGCTGTACGCCCCGAGCGTCCCAAAAAATGCCGCCATTACTTTTTTGCGATCTTCGCGATTCGGACTCGCGCGGTGGAGAGAAAACGCCGCCTTATCGAGCTTGACTGATTTGCCGTCGCTCAAAACAATCGTAGGATATGGAAAATCTGCGTCCGAGAATACCCCGTAAATACTGCCCGGAGCGTTGGCCATGACTCCGGCTCCGGCAAGAAGTCTTTCCTCAGCATCGCTGCCAGTGTGCGCGCGTCGCCGCTGAATATCATCCAAGTACTGGCGGTAAACCTTTAAGCACGTCTCGTCAGCCACGAAGCGATCCACCGTGGCCTTATCCATCTTTAGAATCTCCGGCTCGATAAATGCTGTTTCTGCTCCGAACGTCGATCCCAACTGTAAGATCTCTTGCTTCATCGCTTGGTAGCCTGCGATGCGAGTGTCCTCATCCGAAATCAGGTTAGCGTAGACGGCCAGGCGGGTAAGGTCTTTGTCCAAGCGTGAAACGAATTCCAGTGCATCCACCAT
>JALYIM010000032.1 GCA_030775785.1 Acidobacteriota bacterium | reverse complement strand
CTGCTGACCGCCACCGCCACCTTGCTGTCCACCTTTTTGTCCGCCCTGCTGGCCGCCACCGCCACCTTGCTGTCCACCTTTTTGTCCACCCTGCTGACGATCGTTTTCTTTGTCTCCCATTTGAGTTCTCCTTTATCAAATTGAAACTGCAGCGATCGCCTGGGATGCCCCTGCTTCGACAGAGGATGGCTACCTTCGCGGAGATCTCGAATGCAAAGCTGAAGTTGCCGTCCGAATGTATTTCTTTTCCAATGGTCAGCGAACGCAGTGCGTCTCTCGCGGACGCACTACTCCGGGGAGCATTTAGAAGGGAGACGTACCACCTCTGCCAGCCACATCGCAACTAAGCAAGATGATTTTTAATGGTTAAGATTCGCCTCGCGAGCACCGGTGGGCCAGTTTGCGTTTGACGGGTAATCGGACCGGCTACTTCCCAAAGGGGCTGACTTGCCTCGGGCTATCCTCCGCCGCATGGCTTTGGGCCTGATACGTCTGTACCAGATAATGTGTCTCCCCGCACAGGGTTCAACTGCCCGTACGAGAGTTGCACGGCGAACTTCATGCTTCTCGTATGTGTCCCGGCTATTACAAACGGAGAGCTCATTCTCAACAGTTTTTTTCGAGTCTTTCAAACGCTTCCAAGACTGTGCAGGAGCAAGCACCCAACTAGCTTCCCAAAGTCCACGGATGAGATGCTGGGTGGTTCCGTGCTGCTTACCATGACTAGTTAAGGAGCGGAGGGATGCGATCGCCACTGACTTCTTCACACTTGTTTGGCTTTGACGGAACGCGCCTACGACCTACGGATTATGAGAGGTGAGTCAGGCCGCGTTTTGAAAAGTTGTCGATTCTGCCCGCAAATCAGCGCAAAAGTAAATTTTAGCTGACCGAAAATTAGGCACTCTTGCTGTGCTGCGCGTAAGCACTTTTAATCAAATGCAATTTATGCGAAAAGTCTGAGTCTAGAAGATTGATATGAGCGTGGCGCGATTCTTCCTTCTTAAACGATGCATCACCATTGTCGGCGCCGGGCTAATCACATTCTTCCTCCGATTAGCATGGCCGGATTTGATTGTGGGGCTAGGGATTGCACTGATGAACGCGGATGCAGCGCGAAAAATTTACACGATGGCACGATCGGAATACCGCACAGCTTTTCTATAAAAACCGCTCCTCGTCTTTTGGCTCATGAGTCATTCTGTAAGGTTCGTCTTCGTGAAGAGCGATCGTAAACCTGTTGTGGGCGGGATAACTATCCCATCCGCATCCGTTGCCAACTTCGGAATGAGCCGTCGGAAGAGAAAGAAAGTTGCAGGTGGGTCGTCGCCTTCGGGAACCATACGGCGTGCAACGGGCTTGCCCAGTACGGCAGCCTTGCGCTCTTCTAACTCCTGCTCCACGTTCAGCCCCTTGAGGTAGAGTTCGGTTAAGAAGAGATCACATGAGAAGGTTCATCATCACCGGCGCGCCGGGTGCGGGGAAAACTGCGATCATCCGTCAGTTAGAACTCGACGGGTTCAGCGTAGTCGAAGAAGCGGCTACTGATATCCTCGCTGCCTCGCGTGCGAAAGGAACGATTGAACCATGGAAACATCCTTCGTTCATTGACGTAATCGCCCATCTGCAAAGGGAACGTCAGTTTCGGGCATCGCATCAGTCGAACGAAATTCAGTTTCACGACCGTTGCGTCGTCTGTGCCGCCCGCGTTGGCAGTCTATCTCGGATACCCTTTTTCACCTTTTCTCACCAGCGAGCTGGACCGTATCCAAAAAGAAGCCATCTACCAAAAACGCGTTTTCTTCATTCGCAATCTTGGCTTCATCACGCGGACCGAAGCGCGGCGAATCACCCTTGACGACACGCTACGTTTCGAGAAAATCCGTGAACAGACTTACCGAGACTTGGGCTTCGAACTGGTCTCAGTCGAGCGCGGAAGTCTGGCAGAACGAGTCAGCATAATCAAAACGGCAATCCGTTAGCCGAAGCGGCCAGTTCGTATGGACGCTGACTTTGCGACACCTGCGGAGTAAATCTGGGTTGTTGTGATTACTTCGTGATAGTCCTACGTTCAAATCGCGGCTAATAAGATCAGAACCAGTTATAACAGCGATTTTGTAAATGGTTGAAGAATCAAGGGAGAGTAGAGAATTTTCATAACGGATCAGAACGTCCCTGGTGATCTTCAAAACCGGCGGGCGGCGGCTTATACCGTCGTCGGTGGGTTCGACTCCCACTCGCTTCCGCCATTTATTCCTCTTGTTAACCTCATAAACACTGGGTATTTTAGGGGTAATCTTGGTGTTGTATGTTTTTGTGAAACTTTTGTGTATGCTTGGAGGTATGCCGATACCCAGCATTACGATTTTCGTTCGCCATTCCGCTGACTGTCGTGACAGGTCGGAAGGCGAATTTCACAAACGCTGCCTGTGTCGCAAACACCTGCGCTGGTTCCACAACAGAAAGTTATACCGCCAGTCTGCA
>JALYIM010000031.1 GCA_030775785.1 Acidobacteriota bacterium | reverse complement strand
TACTAACTCGGTGGCGATAGTGCATCCAGACAAGTCTGCAGAACGCCGAAAGCGGGATTCTTCAGGAACAGCCAGCACCCACCTCACCTTCTCCCGGCTCTGCTTGGCATAAACCAAGTCAGCAACGGATTCAACTTCGAGTCCACTCTCTACCACCCAGTCGTAGCCGGTGAGTCCGGCATCGAGCGCGCCATGCTCCACGTAGCGCGCCATCTCCTGTGCACGGATGAGCATGCACTCTATTTCCGGATCAGCAGTAGCAGCGAAATATGAACGCGAAGTGGTATGTATCTGCAGGCCGGCTTGTGCGAACAGTTGTAAGGTAGCCTCCTGTAGGCTGCCCTTGGGAATGCCGAGGCGAATCTTCATCGGTTGCTCTCGGGTTGCAAGTTGCTTTCAACGCTTGTGACAATATCGTTCGACTGTAAAGAAATATCCCGCGTGAAACAGGACCGCGTCCCTTCGTGACACACCAACCCCTCCCCCTCGACACTGACTCTCAGCAGCAGCGTGTCGCGATCACAATCCGTGCTGGCCGAGAGGACCTTCAACCGGTTGCCGGAACCTTCCCCTTTGGTCCACAGCTGGTTGCGGGTCCGGCTGAAGAATGTAGCGTACCCGCTCGCGAGTGTTCGTTGCCAGGCCTCGCGATTCATGAAACCAAGCATCAGCACATCGCCATTGGCCGCATCCTGCACAATTGCGGGGACGAGTCCGAGCATCTTTTGGAAGTCAATTTCCAAAACTTCGGTGTAATTGGATAGTGGAATTGTCATAATATTCGCGTGCCCTACAAACAAAAAGCCCGCTGAGCGATATCGCTTCAGCGGGCCGGATTCTGTGATTGCCGTTTACTTTGGCTCAGCTACACAGCTCCACCCCGCACGCGATGAGCATGGTGAGGATGGCGATGGTGCTTGAGTCGGAGAGATAACATGTTGTGTAGACACTATGGCAGAAGGGAATTGATGTCAACAGTTGGGCCCCCTCAAAGTCCTGATTCGGAAGATCAGAATTTTTGATTACACAGAATCCCGCCTTGTTCCGCCCGCCGACCTTATTTGCATACTTCATGTAAAATTGAGGACGACGAGTTGAGGACGACGAGAATCGGTTCGATACCTTGCCCCTAGCGGCCCGTTCCAGCCGAATAACTTCAATTTAAAGTATTGTGTGTTTCAGAATCCCCCGGCCTTCCGGTCCGGTGGTTCCATGAGGAGATTAAATGGCAAAGATTGCAAAGACCGCAGATCGCAAGAAGGTGATGGACACTTCCAAGAGCACCGACTGCCCCAAGTGCAGCAAGCCCACGCGCATTGTGAAACGCGTGAAAGACCGCGAGCGCGGAACTCCAGGAGGGATATTTATCTCCTGCTCAGCCTGCGACTTTTACGAGAAGCTTTAGACGCGAATTTGGCGCGAGCGTTATGCCGATTTTGAGCCTAACGCTACCGCATCCAGTTGCTTGAGTATGGATTGCGCCGCCGCCGCCGGATCGGGCGCAGCAGTAATTGGACGACCTACCACGATGTGGCTTGCTCCCGCAGCAATCGCCTGTGCCGGAGTGACAACCCGCGCTTGATCGCCATGCTCGGCCCCAGCGGGTCGAACTCCCGGAGTTACCACCAGGAATTCAGCTCCGAACTGCGATCGTATTGCGGAAGCCTCCTGCGCTGAAGCAACCAGTCCCCCGCAACCCTCTTTCAAGGCGAGACCACCCAGCCGCAATACCTCGTTCAGAACCGTCGCCTGCACTCCCACCTGTTCTAGTTCGGCGTCATCCATGCTGGTCAGAACCGTCACTGCTAAAAGCTTCATAGCAGGATTCGTCTGTCGCGCCGCTTCGGCGGCCGCCCGCATCATCTTGCCGCCACCGAGAGCGTGGACAGTGAGCATGCTCACTCCCATCCTCCCAGCGTCCGCGACGGCGGAGGCAACCGTATTTGGGATGTCGTGATATTTCAGGTCCAGAAAAACCCGTCGTCCTGCGGAAACCAAATCTTTCACTAACTGTGGACCGACGGCAGTAAACAGTTGCATCCCTACTTTGTAGATTGAGGCGGAGTCGCCGACCTGGTTCACGATCTTTCGGGCTGCGGCAGCCGACGAAACATCTAGGGCCACAATCAAGCGGTCGCGAGGATTGATCAGGTGCATGGAGTCAGTGGGTTGCATACCGTTTCTATAGCTTGACTCGTGGGTTATGCGCGTTAAAGCACGTCTATGTACGAGTATGTTACAGACAACAACATGCCCACAAATTTAGCAGGTTGTGAGAGTGGAGCGAAAGCCAACAGCGCGAGTCAGTCCGCTGGATTCTTGGGCACAGCCACAAATGATCAAGGAACAATTCACAAAGAACGGACACGAAGCAGCCTTCTAATTCCCCTGAATATCTGCGCGCCTTATTCCTTCGGACGTGGGTATACCACTCAAGATTTTTAGAAGATTGATTCTGGCGTTCTTTAGTCGGCCGAGCGTGTCAGCGGGGAGCGCGTAGTCGTTCCACAGATAAATCTCGTTCATTACCTGGAGTGCGGCTCTCAGAGCCCGCTTGTCTTGGGCGCAAATTATATTTACGGGCCCTTTCAACGTGGGGTTGGATATCTTGTCTAGGAACGTGTCGAAGGACATTTTTCAATCTCGCGGCTCCCACATTGATACATCCCCTTTGTGCACAATTACATTGTGGAAATTATTGGGTTGGGTACGAAAGTAACCGCAGAGTAATCAAACGCTCGCGAGAATTGATCATCCTTCGCGAGCATATGAATTCTGGTTGTAGGATGCCACTGGAGCTTAGCGCTGGTAAGAGGCGGGGCGATAAAGCGTCGGGGGAACCATTGCAGCGGTATTTTGGGGATGAACCACGTCTATCCGTACCTTTTGAAGCCCCTTATCCTTGAAATCCAGGCTTCGGGCAGCGTTATAGGAAAGGTCAATAATTCGGCCAGAAACGTACGGTCCGCGGTCATTGATACGGACGACTACCGACCTTCGGTTTTCCAAGTTCGTTACCCGGACAAAGGTGCCTAAAGGCAGTGTCCGATGCGCGGCCGTCATATCGTACATGTCGTAATTCTCGCCGTTGGCCGTTTCCCGGCCTTGGAAGTAAGCTCCATACCACGAGGCTGTTCCAGCCTGGTAAGGGCGTGGCGCTTTGCGGACTGCCACCGCTGAGCTTCCGGCCTGTGGCTTGTGGTCCTCACCTGCTTTGCCTGGCCCCTGTGCCGCTCCTAAACCCACCAATAGCAGCATTGCCAGACCCTGACCTAATCGTCGTCGCATTTCAGTCACCTCGAAATTAAGATTCTTTCCGGTGCTGCAGCGAGCCTCAATCGCTCATAAAATGCTATGGTCTGGAGGACGACGGGTCAATCCCAAAAACCCTGTAGGAAGGTAACCTCGTAGTTAGAGATAGCTTACGTAACGTCCTGTAGATTGTGAGCGATAGTGCGAATAGAGTGTGACAACAGCAACTTAACTGTTGACTAACGGGTAAATAACCAAAGAAATCGTTATCATGAAAAATATACTCGACTATTGTTTTCAATAGATTACAGTGCAACCAGAGCCCTATGTCTGACGCTCAACCCGTTGTTTTGACCATCGCCGGCTTTGACCCATCTTCCGGGGCTGGCGTCACCGCAGATCTGAAGACCATGGCGGCCCACAACTGCTATGGAGTGGCCTGCATAACCGCTCTGACCGTTCAGTCCACTAAGGGAGTTTTGCGGGTGGAACCGATGCAAGCCGGGCTTGTGACTGAGACTCTGTTGGAACTGGCGGCTGATCTGGAGATTGCCGCCGTTCATATCGGCGCGCTCGGGTCGGGTAGTGTTGCGGAGGCGGTAGCAGACTTCCTGACGTCGTCCAAACCCCCGAACGTGGTCCTGGATCCAATCTTGCAGTCTTCTTCGGGTGCCAATTTATTGGACCTGCGAGGGGTGGAGGTGATGAAGCAGCGGCTGCTTCCAGTTGTCACCGTCCTGACCCCAAATATTGACGAGGCCGCACAGCTGACCGGCCGAGTAGTCACCAATCTGGATGAAATGAGGTCGGCCGCCTCGAAGCTCCATGCAATGGGATGTGAGGCAGTCGTGGTGACAGGGGGACATCTGGACCGGGCAATTGATTTATTGAGCTTTCAAACTCCACGAGGTATCCAGCGGGAGGTTTTTAAAGCACCCCGCCAGCGGTCTTCTTCAACGCACGGAACGGGATGCGCATTCTCAACTGCCATGGCTTGCCACCTTGCCCAGGGACGGGGACTTCCTGAGGCGGTTTTGCTCGCCAAGGCTTATGTTTCAGCGGCTATCGCGAATTCCAGGCCTTTGGGCCATGGAACCGGTCCCGTCAATCACCTCTATCGCATGAACCGAGAGCGTAGGCCGGTAGTCCAGAGTTTGAGAAAACACATTGAAAGTTGAACGCGCTGGCGAATGGCTTTGTATCTAAGATTCGATTCGGGCGGCGTCGGCAGGGATAGCAGTACTCGCCGCAAGTGCCTTAGCGTCTCGTGACGGTTTTTTCAGCAGTATGCCCGCGACGAATGCGGCGACGGCGCCAGCAGCCACTCCATTCTCCACAGCTGGATTGCCTGAAAATCAGCAAAATTGTGAGCGCTATAAATTACCCCCACGAGAAGCGTCGCCAGCACGCACCCCAAGCCTGCAAAGAAGCTGATCAATGCGGGCAGAGGCAATCCTATTTTTCGCTGTATGTTTTGAAATTCCAAAGCACGTAATAATTCCAGGTGGCGAGTCAGGTTAGTTGCTGGGGACGGATTGCTGCGCGCCCTTGAGGCTCCGCAGGCGTGGCAAAAGAAAGAACTCGCCACAAACTCGGTGCCACAGTCAGCGCACTTTCCCGGGGTTAGTGACGCAGTAGCAAGAGAAGGAGAAGTCCAGAAAAGCGAGCGAGAGTTTGGAACCGCTTGAGACATGAACGTGAAGCCCTTTAAAATTTCCTACGCAACCGCATAGCCAAAGCCCTGGAGTGACCAAGCCATTGTAAGCAATATGTCAGCGGTACAAAGGTGCTTTCAAAAAGGCTTGACCATCAGCAAGAATTACCGTAAGGGCGGCAAAGATTATCTAGGGTTGGGGCATTAAGTATCTATGTCGTCACGGAACATTTATGTTCCGGTCGTCGTATCATGTTTCGCGTGCTGGAACGTAGCAACCCAACAGATTTTGAGTAACAGTAAGTACATGAGAAAAGAGTAACCAGGAGGATCGCGATGTATTGCAATTATTGCGGCAAGGTCATTCAGGATGACGCCAACGTTTGTGCCTACTGCGGGACTCGAGTTACGGGGGTGAGCGGTCGCAAGCGTCTCATTCGTCCACGTTTTGGACGCAAGATAGCAGGAGTATGCGCTGGGTTCGCTGAATATTTCGATCTGGATGTAACCCTGGTCCGCCTCGTCTGGCTGGCGGTGGCAGTTATGACCGGAGTCGGTGCGATCGCCTATCCCATCGCGTGGATCGTCATGCCGGAAGAACCTCTACTTTTGTCGGCGCCCGCAGGGGAACGCGCAGTTGCGGTTTAAAGCAAATCTCGGACTTTCGGAGGTCCGCGTTTTCCGCTTTTTCGGTGTTCGTGTTTAAATCGCTGGGATGATTCGCGTCCAAAGCGGCGATGCTGATATTTACTACGAATCAATTGGAACCGGTGCCCCGGTTGTTTTGCTTCATCCTTTTCCGGTTCACCACGAATTTTGGCTGCCTATCATCCCACCGCTAACCACCAAATATCGCCTCATCTTGCCTGACCTTCGCGGCCACGGGCAGTCGGGCGTGGGCGAAGGTCCGGCCACCATGAATCGTCATGCGGACGATCTGGCACACATCCTGGATCACGCCGAAATTGATCGTGCGGCCTTTGTGGGAGTATCAATTGGCGGCTATGTACTTTTCGAGTCTTGGCGACGCTTTCGCGGCCGCATTGCTGCACTCGCTCTCTGCAATACCAAAGCTCAACCCGATTCCGCCGAAGCTCGTGCCGCGAGGTTGCAGGCAGCAACCGAGGTCCTAGAGCGCGGTACCGAACCATTTTTCGACAGCTTAATTCCGAAACTCATAGGAAAGACTACCCGCGAAAATCGCCCCGACTTGGTTGAGGATGCTCTGAAAATGATGCGAAAAATGAGCGCGGAGGACGTTTCCGCAGTTCAGAGAGGCATGGCTGACCGCCCGGATTCTGTTTCAACCCTGCGCACAATCAACGTCCCAACCCTGATCGTAACTGGTGACGAAGACGGATTCGCCGGCCCAGCGGAAGCGGCGCTGATGCATGACAATGTTTCCGGCAGCGAACTAAAAGTGGTTGCGCGCGCCGGCCACTACTCTCCTTGGGAGCGTCCCACCGAAGTGGGAAGAGTATTGAAGCAATTTCTGGACGTTGTCCACGGAGCATAGCCCCACATCTACAAGATGAAGAATGAAAACACAGTGATGGTTCGTCCGGCGCGCAACATTGCAGGAGCGCTGCGCCTCCCCGGAGACAAATCAATCTCCCATCGGTATGCCATGCTCGCGGCCATCGCGGAAAAAGACACGAAGTTGGAAAACTTTTCCACGGGCGCCGATTGCGCCAGCACCTTGAAGTGCATGGAGGCACTCGGAGTCAAATCGGAACGCAAAGACGGCGCAATCGTCATCCACGGACTGGGGCATGAGTTAAAGGCGCCCACCGTTGCTCTCGACTGCGGCAACTCCGGTTCGACCATGCGTATGTTGAGTGGCATTCTGGCGGGCCAGGATTTTACGAGCGAACTAGTCGGAGATGAATCGCTTTCTCGCAGGCCCATGGCCAGAATTGTCGAGCCGCTTGAAAAAATGGGAGCCCGAATTTCGTCCGCCCAAGGTGCTCGTCCACCCTTGCAGATCACCGGTGAACGTTTAAAAGCGATTGAGTATCGAATGCCCGTTCCCAGCGCGCAGGTGAAGACCTGCTTGCTGTTTGCTGGACTTTACGCGGAGGGTGAAACCCAGGTTGAAGAAGCCTTTCGCACGCGTGACCACGGGGAGGCTGCCCTGCGCGCCTTCGGCGCCGAGGTAAATCATGACCGCAAAAAAGTTGCTATCGCGGGTGGACAAATTCTACGAGGAATCGAGGCCGTCGTCCCCGGGGATCTTTCGAGCGCGGCGTTCTTTCTGTGCGCAGCGGCGCTGTTTCCTGACTCGCAAATCTCCATTGACTGGTTGCTGATGAACCCCACGCGCGCCCGCCTACTCGACATCCTTATTACCCTGGGTGTCAAAATCAGCGTTGCCCAACTGGAAGAGAAACACGGAGAGCTCGTGGGAAGCGTGCAAGTCGAGGGCGGCAAGCTCAAAGGAGTAATGATTTCTGGAGGAGATACGGCGGCGCTGATTGACGAGATTCCGGTGCTGGCCGCGATCGCTCCTTACACGGAAGAGGGAATTGAGGTGCGAGACGCCTCCGAATTGCGCGTGAAAGAATCGGACCGCATAGCCTCCATCGCCACAAATCTGCGGGCTATGGGCGCGAAAGTGGAGGAGCGCCAGGACGGCCTAAAAATTCCGGGCCGTCAGCGGCTGCACGGCGCCGACCTTGATTCCTTCGGCGACCACCGCATTGCCATGGCATTCGCCGTGGCCGCACTGCGGGCCGAAGGTGAAACCTCTATTCGCAGCGCGGATGCCGCTACCATTTCCTATCCGGAGTTCTTCAAAACTCTCGAAGGCTTACTCCAGCGATGACTTTAAGCTTGAACTCATTATTTGACAGTTCCAGGTTTTCCGCCTGACTTCATCGCATCCGACTTGGAACTTTCACTGTCCTGCTTCAGTCGCTCGATATCTTGATTTGAATAGACACGGGGAGCACCGTTTCCCGCGGACGGCTTTCGGCTCATCAGCGTCGCAACTCCCACAAAGTCTTGTGACCGTGCAATGCCAAAATCGAAGTAATGCTGGTTCCCCGAAGCATGCGAACCTTGTATTACTGGCGGTTCATTGCTCATAGCTTCTGACGTATCCGCGCGTGGGGCCAAAGAACCATAAAAAGTCATGGGTCGCGAAAAAGGACTCTCATTCACGATTGAAAGCGTGGAATTCGTTGCCCCCGCTACATTCCCGGCAGTTGCGTTGCTGGCCCCTACAACAGTCGTCGGGTTGTAGAGTGACAGCGTGGGAGTTGAAATCAGTCGCGGGCCGGATCGTCCATAGGCAGCTACACCATGTGCGGTGAGAGAATCGGTATTTCCCAAGTCGCCCTGGACCATGTCGGTTTGTGCGATCGCGATTCCAGCCGAAAAAAATAGTGTGCAAACAATTGCGATTATGCGCATAGTTCCTCCCGAACATCTCTCAGCAAGTAAGATTCCACTCCCGGGCGGGAGGATGCCATATCCCATCTCGCCTTCGTGCTACATTTCTTTCAGCGGCAGCCATGGAACAGCGCCTCATCCTCATTAATCTTCTGATCAAGTTGGGCGTGGCTGCTGCCGTGTCCAGCGCATTGGTGCGATCGCTGGAATTCAAGTCTCTTCTGTTTCGAGAAAGGCGTTCGCTCAAGCAAAGAATTTATCTGATTTTGTGGATATGCATTCCCATGGCTCTGGGGGTATGGATCCGCTTCGACGCTAAAAGTTTTTTCGCCGGCGATCTATCGTTCGAAACCACCATCCTGGTGGGCGTGGTCGCGGGACGCTTTAACGGCATGGTGGGTGGAGCTTTCCTCGCTCTGCCAGCCGTGCTGCACGGCGAGTGGGCCACCCTGCCATTCAACCTGCTATGCGGATTTGTCGCCGGACAACTTCGCTGCCTCGCTCCCGACCGCGAAGATATCTGGTCGTTTTCACCTTTTGTTGATCTCAGCATCTATCGCTGGATACGCCGTAACCTACCTCGTCCGCGATTGTTTGACTGGCAGATCATGTTCTTCGTAGCCATCGTGGCTCTGCGCTTCATCCAGACCGAACTCTCCCGCTTTATTCCCCATTCAACCTTCAGTGTGGAAAGCCCGAATCTCTGGGTGGAATCCGCAATTTATGCAACTTCCATCATGGTGATCGGTACCGAACTGAAGATATGGAACAGCGTTCGCATTCAGATCAAATTGGAAGAGCAGGAACGGCTGCTGCTGCAGGCGCGTATGGAGGCGCTGCAAAATCAAATCAATCCACACTTTCTGTTTAACACTTTGAACTCCATTTC
>JALYIM010000030.1 GCA_030775785.1 Acidobacteriota bacterium | reverse complement strand
ACAAGAAGTAATTCGGTTCGTTACTGTCTGCCGGTAATCCAGACACAGTGTCCGGGTCAAATCGAGAGTTCGTAAATCCTGCTCGACAGCCGGTGGCGGCGGTTTGCGGCTCGTCGGGTTGGGGGTGCTGGGCTTAGGGGTGTCGGTCACCCTCCGAGCATCTATCTTTTCACTTGTACCCACAACGCTCTCTGGATTAACTCAGAGCTGGAGGCCACACGAAATGTGGAACAAGACTAGTAACACAATCTCTTTTCTGTATCCGCTGGATTCAACCTACCTAAATTGCGAACAACGTCAGCGCGCGTCCCGAAACAAAGACGGAAGCAAGTTCCTAGGAATAAGCTTCCCTTGTCAGCGGTCTCGAAAGAGGAGCGGGAACCTGGTTTCTCGTCGTTGCCCGCACGGTAGTGGATGAGATACAAAATTGCCTAACACAAGCCGGAATGGACACAATTCCAGGAGACTTAGGAATCTCCGCCGTACGGGACAGGATCGAGCTGGAAAAAGCCTTCTTGGAAGCCCACGTAAGGAACCTTCAGGAGCGGCTACGTCTGAATAACTTCGTTCCCGATTGTTAGGCTCCCGTTGACGCTGTAAAGTCTTCTAACTACCATCAACTTGTTCCGTTGCCAAGAGCGGCTTTTCCGCTATCGTCCGAAAGCGATCAGAATTCCTTTCTTTGCAATATCTTATAAAATCGTAGGCGTTTTATGTTGACAGCCACAGGTTAGAAGTTCATATTTGAGCCATGAAAAACGCTGGCTCACGTCGCGCTTTTGGCTACTGCCGAGTCTCTAGTGTGGGGCAATCTGCCGAAGATCGAGATGGTCTTGTCAGGCAGGAAACAGCTATCAAAAAGTGGGCTGCTGCAAACAACGTTCGGATAATTAAATGGTTTAGGGATTCTGTCTCGGGAACTAAGGACTTGGAGAATCGGCCAGCACTGCAAGCATTAATGACAGCACTGCACTCAAATGGTACGAGGCTGGTGCTGATCGAGAAGCTTGACCGCCTGGCCCGCAATCTGATGATTCAGGAGTCAATCATCGCCGACATGCAGCGTAACCAGTTCGAAATCGTCTCGGTCGCCGAGCCGGACCTTTGCAGCTCCGACCCAACCCGCGTCCTTCTTCGCCAGATGATGGGAGCATTCAGTGAGTACGAGCGCAAAATGATTGTCTTGAAGCTACGAGGTGCCAGGCAGCGAGCTAAGGCCAATCGGAAAGATTACAAGGAAGGCCGCAAACCATATGGCGATAGGCTGGGCGAGAATGAAGTTATCGAGCGCATCAAGTCGCTAAGGGCTGCAGGACACACGCTGGCGAAAATTACCGAGATCCTCAACCGTGAAAAGATCCCCGCCCGTGATGGTATGTGGTATCCCACCTCCATTTCGAACGTGCTCAAAAGAAATTCCACCCAGAGCAGCCGGGCAGGGAAATAATTTCCGCTCCGGCGCTGATTTAATGCCACGAGATGGACTACAAACTCTATTCCCCTGCAACCCTGTAGACTTACTGGCCATTCCTGCTATCCATTTCTAAATATTAGACTTGGCGAGGATGTTTCGGTCTTATGGCCGCATCCGATTCGTTAAAACTTCATCCTATAAATGGCTTGGAGAGGTGCTCATCCTTGCCGCTTCGCAAGGCGGGAGGCTGCTTAGCAGCGGGCCGTAAGAGATCACTGGCTGTCAAATGCCACTAAAGCGTAGAGTTGAAATCGCTCGAACCGGCACGTCTTCGGTTGGCTTTGAAGCAGGATTAAATATCAGAAGTAGAGAGGGACGAGCGCTGGACGGCAGTTAATGCTTTAACTGCCTAGCCATAAATTCGAGATAGTTCGCGGCACTCAATTCAGGGTCAACCCCGGCTAACACCCCAGAGAACGTCATCCTCACGTAACTTTGGTTTACTGGATCAAGCGAAGGCTCCGGTATTGACAGATGTGGCCGTTTCCGCTCTCGCCAAGCTACGTCACCGAGCGGAATCTTTCGGCAAGCTTGCGCCCTCACATTACGTTTTCGCAGCCTTCGTCCCAAAGTTCACCTTCAGTGGTAAGACAGTGATTGGTTATGGAGTGACTGCTTTCGATCCGACTACGCACGTGAAAAGCTGGCGCTCGGCCTGGCGCACTCTAACAAAGAAAGCCGGATTGGAGGGGTTTCGCTTCCACGACCTTCGGCATTGTGCGATTACTCAGCTTGCGGAAAACGGGACTTCGGATTCGACGATCATGGCGATTGCGGGACACGTTAGTCGCCGCATGTTGGAACGATATTCCCACGTGAGAATGGAAGCCAAGCGAAGCGCGATGGAAGCCCTCGCCGCAAGCACCAAAATGGCAGGTTACGACACAACCCACGACACAAAGCCTGCAGGCTCAAGCTTTGGCACGGTCTAAGTTGTTGAAAGCTTTGGTGGACCTGGTCGGGATCGAACCGACGACCTCTTCCATGCCATGGAAGCGCGCTCCCAGCTGCGCCACAGGCCCACTTGTCGAGGAAAGAACGCCTGCGGACAATCAGCAGACGCTGCTCAATTCTCGCTTACCTGCGGATGATAGTCAAACCTGGCGCAAGTGCAACCGAGCTTTGCATCTTTGCGAAATCTGACATTATTAGTATTCTGAAATACTCACGACATCGAGACTTCGACAATTGGGGACGAGCGCCTAACCATGAATAGAAATCCGATTGCTATCCTCGCTTGTTTCTTCTTTGCGTTCCCCGCACTGGCGCAAGCGCCAGCGCCGCAGCCTACAGCTTCAGCGCCCGTTTCGTATGCGTCCATGAACGAGCTGAATGGACTTTTAACAGAGCTGGAGCAGATGTCACAGACGACGCAGCTTGATCTCGCCAAGCTTCGCATCGAGCGCTGGAAGACTGATTCCAATACCAAACATCAGACGCAGGGGAATGTCGAATCCATCCAGCGCAACTTGCAGACTGCTTTGCCCGATGTGATCGCAAAATTGCGGCAGGCTCCTGAGAGTCTGGGAGCCTCTTTTCAGCTCTATCGCAACCTGGACGCTCTCTATGACGTTTTCGGATCGGTGGTCGAATCGGCCGGAGCCTTCGGAGGTAAAGAAGAGTTTCAGTCGCTGGACAATGATCTTGGCACGCTCGAAAAATCTCGCCGGTCGTTCGCTGATCGCATGGAAAATCTCGCGGGGGCTAAAGATGGAGAACTGAACCAGCTTCGGACTCAGCTTAGGAACGCGCAGACGGCAGCTAGTTCTGGGCCTCCGAAGAAGACCGTTGTGGACGACACGGAACCGCCAAAAAAGAGTGCCCGCAAAAAGGCCCCTGGGAAAACTGCCAAGCCGCACGGATCGGATTCGAGCCCAGGGCCTAACCCAACCGCCAATACACCCCCGAAATCATAGGCGCTAGCCGGCATGCGGCCTTCGAAGATGGGATTCACTAAGTCCCTGAATTAGCTGTCTTTGCAAGTTCGCGGAACCTTACCTGCCTCCGTGGGGTCTATGTATCTGAGGAAATCACAAGATGAGGCTTTCGCCCAAATCGCTTGCCAGTTCGGCTGTTTGTAGCCTTTGCATTTTGTGCTGCCCTTCCAGCCATCAGAAAATCTATAATCAAGCTGCTTTCATGAGGTATAAATCATGACGGCCATGGCGGGGGCAGCTTCCTTGGGAGAATTAGCGAGCGCAATTGGGATCAGGTCGCACGAGTCCGCAATTATCTGCGAACTCAAAGCCGGATCTGAAGAAGCTTACGCGTGGTTAATTGGCGAATTCCATCAGCCCATCTACAGCCTGGTCTACCGGATGGTGAGCGATCCGGCGGACGCTTCCGATACAACTCAAGAAATCTTTTTGAAGGTTTTCCGTGGAATGAAATCATTCCATGGCGAGTCCAGCCTCAAGACCTGGATCTACCGCATTGCGGTTCATGAAGCTTCCAATCGCCGGCGCTGGTGGTCCCGCCATAAAGCCCACGAGACTTCCATTGAGCCCGAAGATTCGGGCAGCGGCGAGAGCGCTCCCTCTATTAAAAGTCTGTTGGTGGACCATCGCGATTCGCCCTTCGATAGCTTCGCACATGAAGAAGTTCGGGCGCGTGTCGAAGAGGAATTGCGCCAGGTGCCCGAGCCTTTTCGCACGACCGTTGTCTTGCGTGATCTCGAAGAATTGTCTTACGAAGAGATTGCTGAGATCACTCAAGTTTCGCTGGGAACGGTGAAATCGCGCGTAACCCGCGGCCGCCAGGCTCTGCGCGTACGCCTGGCAAACTATATACAAGAAGTTGGAAATGAACTCGGCCTAACGGTGAGTTCGGAGAAACCAGAGCTGCGGAAAACTGGCGCCAAGGCGCGCTCTCGCATCTCCCTTCGCGGCGATGAACTTGAGGTAGCGTCATGAAGTGCACCGCAGCCAAGGAATTATTCTCTCCCTATCTCGACGGAGCCGTGACCGGCAAACAGATGCTTGCACTGGACGATCATCTGCAGGTTTGCGCTGATTGCCATCAGGAATACGAATCCCTTCATCACGTGCAGCAACTGTTGGGCAAAATTGGACGACGGAAAGCACCGGAAGATTTGTCGTTAAAACTTCGCCTGGCTATTTCACGAGAGGTGGCGAGTAGAAAGCGGCCATACTTCGAAGGTTTTCGCGCTCGCCTGGGGAATGCAGTTTCGGCTTTCATGCTGCCGGTGACCGCGGGACTAGTCGCTGCCGTCTTAATTTTCGGACTATTGACCGGCGTGCTGGCCTCGCCATTGCAGGCACAATATCCTGATGTCCCGCTGATGCTCTACACTGCTCCGCAATTGCAGCAGTCTGCCTTTGGTACGGGACTGGATGCCATCCAGGAAGACTCTCTCGTGATTGAGGCCTACGTGGATTCCAATGGCCGCGTACAGGACTACCGCATTCTCTCCAATCCAGACGAAGGCAAAGATCTGCCCTCTCCGGTAAAGAACATGCTGATTTTCACTACCTTCCGTCCGGCAACTTCGATGGGGCGTCCGACGTCGGGGCGCGCCGTGCTGTCTTTCTCGAAGATCAGCGTTAAGGGATAGATTTTCGTTTTCCCCATCACGTTTCACTCTTTGCTGAAATCTTCTGCGCGTAATTCCTGATAGTGTAATCAGACCCACAAATTGTGAGAACTTAAGGAGAACAATTTTCTATGACACTCGAAGACGCACGCCGGATCATTGTCGCGGCGGAGAAAAAAGCCAAAGAAATCGGACAGCCCATGAACATCGCAGTCGCGGACGAAGGTGGCAATCTGGTTTCACACGTTCGCATGGACGGAGCCTGGCTGGGCAGCATTGATATTTCGATCAAGAAGGCGTATACGTCGCGCGCATTCGATATTGCGACCAAAGACCTCGCTACTCACTCGCAATCCGGCGGACAGTTTTTTGGAATCCATGCCTCGAATGACGGGAAAATCATGATCTTCGCAGGAGGAATTCCGCTGAAGAAAAATGGCAAAGTTGTCGGGGCAATCGGCGTGAGCGGCGGATCGGGCGAGCAGGACCACAGCGTGGCAGAAGCAGGCGCAGCTGCTTTCTGAAGGGGCGGAATGTTAGATGACAAGTTCCGTCGGCCAGCGATCTCCGGCAACGAGTCTGAGATTTTCTGCCAACTTCGGACGCACGAAAAATGGAATGTTGAGTTCGCGTCCCAATCCCAACCGCACATAGTCCCAGAAAATAATTTTCCTGCGTGAGACATTAATTTCGTGCCACGGAACAAGCAGTGGTGGATGTCTGAAGCGAAAAAAGGGAATCATCGCGATGTACAGCCCTTCGGGACTGCATCCGACCGTTAGACAATTGTTGTAACCGGCTATCCCTCGCATGTGTCCGCTTTGCATGTTCCACCGTGGCCCGTTAAATGCGCTCTCGAGGCGAAATTGCTTCGCCAAAGCTGACCAGCCCCCGATATAGCTGATGCCGGCGGCGACTCCGAAGAAAAGAGCTATGGGATAGCCCGGAATGATGAGCCACAGCAGCGCGGGATGTTGGGTTATCCAGGTTTGCATGTGTAAAGCTGTCAACTCTCACACCCGGCTGATCTCCCGCAAACGTCCACTGCCCACGTCATACACGAAGCCGCGCGCGGACACCTCTTTCGGAATCCATGGATGCGCATACAGTTTCTGCAACTGCTGCCGCACGTTCTCCTCAACATTTTTGAAGGCGAAAAATAGAGACGGCACGGTCGCCGTAGCGCCCGCCCGCGTTTCAATTTTAGTCCGCAAATCCTGCTCGGTGGTCATCATCAATCCGCAGTCGGTGTGGTTGATGATCATGAATTCTTCGGTGTCCAATAGGTAGTGAGAGATCAGCAGTGAGCGCAAAGCGTCTTCGGTAACAATTCCGCCAGCGTTACGGATGATGTGGGCGTCCCCCGTCTTCAACCCAAGCGTTCGGATGGAAAGACGAGTGTCCATGCAGGTGAGAATGGCAAGCTTACGCGCCGGCCGCGGAGTCAGGCTGCGCAACTCGTGTGTACGCGCGTAGTGCTCGTTCGCTTCAAGGACCTCGTCAATGACGCTCATGGCCAGCCCAGTTTAGCAAAGTCATCCCGCTAGTCCTTGGGCCGTGTATCCAAGCCAAAGTCGCGCTCAATTAGACGGTACCAAGTCTCGTCGTCGCTTCCGTTCAAGTTCACCCACTCTTCGTCCGTCCGTTGACTGCGTCATTGCAGGAAGGGAGCTGCATCGGATCCTACGGGATACCGGAGCTGCCAGGATCCACTCTCGGCCAGGCAAGTTCTCTCGCGCGATGGTTTGGGCAAGCTCCGGGGATTGCGAGGATTGAGCATAGTGGCGTGGACTCTCTGACCCGCCACGCCGAACGCCAAGTCCGCCCTCGAATCCCATGCCTTTGCTGGTTCCAGTAATGAGTACCGATGCCATGCCGGCTCCTTAATATTGTTTGGCCCGAGTGATTTGTCGGGCAGCCTCGCCGCCCAGCTCGAATGAGGGGTGACGATATGCCGGGGATACCCGCTTGTCAACTTATGACCCAATCTTGAACTTTTAACTTCCTTTGCCGTCCTATGACGGGGTTTCGACATTGCCCAAGGCACATCGGACGATTTGCGAGGTGTGTGCCGCACCCCCGTTTGACCCACCCCTGAGAACCTCTTAAACTGATAGCCAGCAAGACCTTCCACCCTTTCACGGAGGCTCACACTGCGTTACAGATGCCCATTGGCTTTGCGGCTGGCGACGTTTTTCGCGCTGATGTTTGGTTTGGTGAGTCAGTCACGCGGTGCTGAAACTACGAATCAGGTTGTTCTCGACACCAGCGAGACTCTTTTCAGCGTCCTCGCGGGGATTAATACCTGTGGATACGATGCGGAGTTGAATTCCTCCTCCCCGCTGCGAAGTCAGATCCGGTCAGAGATTGCGGCAAACATTCAAGCGTCCGGCGACGCAAAGACCGCTACGGACGCAATGTGCCAGTTTTACCAGCAGCACGTGCAGCCGGACAATTCGCGAAATCTCGCCCAGTACATTTCATTGGCGCTGTATTTAAGTGTTCCGCCTGAGTTCGCTCCCAAGGTCAAGGAAGCCGATCTCGCTCCGGATGCCGCTGCCGTAGTCGGCATAGTGCCGCTGCTGCGCGGCTTCTATATCAAGGCTGGACTGCATACGATCTGGGAGAAGCATCGCGCCGCCTACCTGGCATTGACCAGCGGCTATCACGAAGGTGTTGCCAAGATGTTGTTCAATACCGAGATCTACCTGAAGTTGCCTTCCGCAGGATATCTGGGCCGTTCTTACACCGTATATTTGGAGCCGCTCGGCGCGCCCGGGCAGACCAACGCCCGCCACTATGGCGCAGATTATTTCGTTGTGATTTCTCCGGGGACATCGCCGGCGCCTAAGATCGAGCAGATTCGTCACACTTATCTGCATTATCTTTTGGATCCGTTTGCGCTGAAGTATCCAGAATTGATTTCTCGTTTGAATCCACTGCTTGACTCCGTAAAAACCGCGCCCATGGACGAAAGCTTTAAAAGCGACTCGTCCCTGCTGGTTACCGAGTGTCTTATTCGCGCCATTGAAGCGCGCACATGGGGAGCATCCAAAGCGCCGGACACTGAACGGCTTCAATCGGTCGAACAATCCATGCAGCAGGGCTTCGTTCTGACCGCATACTTTTACGACGCGCTGGTGCAATTCGAGAAAGATCCGGTCGGGCTGCGGAATACATATGGACACATACTGCTCGACATCAATTTGAAGAAGGAGCAGCGGCGGGCGTCGGAAGTTCAATTCGCCACGCGCGCTGATCCGGAGTTATTGCATTTTTCCAGACCAGACCAAAGCAAGTTGCTGATCACTGCGGAGCAGCGCCTGGCAGCGGGGGATTCCGCAAGCGCGCAGAAACTGGCACAGCAGGCGCTCGATGAAAAGAGTGAAGACGCGGGACGCGCGTTATTTATTCTGGCGGAAGTCGCAACCGCGAATAAAGACATCCAAGGGGCGCGCGGTTATTTCCAGAAAGCGTTGGAAGTGGCGCAGGAACCGAAGGTTGTGGCATGGTCGCACATCTACCTGGGCCGGATTTTCGACTTGCAGGAAGATCGCGAGTCGGCAGTGGATCAATATCGAGCGGCGCTGAGTGCGGGGGAATCGTTACCCGAAGCTAAAGCGGCGGCCGAACGCGGATTGCAGCAACCCTACGAGCCTCCGAGCCATCCGGAATAAGGGCGATTGGCGAATTCATGCCGCGCTTCAGTTTTCTGTCGTCGTTCTGAAATCAGTTTTTTGAGTTTCGTTGTCAGGAAGAGTTTCCGTATCAAGACCTCAGATTCATAAGGAGAACGTATGAAACGCGCGTCCATGATATTGGTAATGCTAGTGGTAGCAAATTTTGGGTTTGCCCAGCAGTCGTATCCCGCACCGAGCCCGTCGGCTGGTCAACCGTCCTCTTCACAAACCGGGGGGGCGTCTTCAAAGGCCGCACAATCGAGTACTGGACAATCCAATGGTGCGCAATCGAACTCCGCACAAACGAACCCAACTGCTGGCGCTCAACCTCAGGGTAAACGTCCTCCGCAAGCGAAGACACAGCCTGAGTTCGAGGCGTACCAGGCGGCCATCAAAACGACCGATGCGACTGCCTTGGAGAAGGCCGCGACCGATTTCGCGACGAAGTTTCCCGACAGTGAATTGAAGCTTTTGCTGTTCCGCGCGACTATGCGGGCTTACCAGATGGCTAATAACGCAGAAAAAATGCAGGAGGTTGGGAACAAAGTACTATCACTTGATCCCAATGATCCTGAAGCTCTGATTGGGGTGGCCGAGATCACGGCGGAGCACACACGCGATTCCGACATAGATAAAGATCAACGTCTCGCCGATGCTTCTAAAATGGCCCAGCACGCTTTGGAAACCATTGATACTGACATCTCCGTTCCTGCCGGAACGCCACAGGAAAAGATTGATGCGTATAAGAACGGATTACGCTCCAGTGCATATTCAATCATCGGAACGCTGCAGTTCAACCAGGGCAAATTTTCCGACGCAGAGGGTTCGTTCCACAAATCAATTGACGCTTTTCCCAGCCAGCCCGATCCAGTTGTAGTGCTGCGCCTGGCGCTGGCGCTCGACAAGCAAAACAAGTATCCGGAGGCTTTGACGGAGGCGAATAAGGCGGTGCAGTTGACCCAGGAAGGCACGAACGCCGGCATGGTTGCTCGCAAGGAGCGCGACCGCCTGGTTCAGCTCACTGGCGGCAGCGTACCGCCGTCTGCACCGGGAGGCGCGGCGGCCGGTGGTCCGACTTCTGCAGCGCCGTCTTCGGGAAGTCCGGCCAGCAGTGCAACCACACCGCCCAAAAAATAGGGTGGCATCGCTTATGAAGTCTTCAAAGATTGCGAATCTCGAGGAGGCGTTGGGACACAGTTTTTCGCGGCCAGAGTTGCTTGATCAGGCGCTCACCCACGCCTCCCATCTTTCGGAGCCTACAGCGCTCGAGCCGAAGCCGGCACGCGCCGCGAACAACGAGCAGCTCGAATATTTGGGAGATTCCATTCTCGGCTTCGTGACCACGGTAGAATTGTTTCATCGATTTCCGCAATTTCACGAAGGAGAACTTACCAAGCTGCGAGCCCACCTGGTCAGCGAAAAGCATCTGATTCAAGTGGCGCAAATGCTGCAATTGGGTAAGTATTTACACCTCGGGAGGGGCGAAGAAAAAAGCGGTGGAAGAAATAAGCCCGCTATGCTGGTGGATGCCCTGGAGGCAGTTTTAGCTGCTGTCTATCTGGATAGTGGACTAGAAAAAGCGCGTACGGTGATTTTGCGGCACATTGTCTCCCCGGAATTGCAAAAAGTAGAGCAAAATGGGAACGGGCTTCCCGTAGGCGACTACAAGTCAGCTCTGCAAGAAAAGCTTCAGGCGGCAGGAAGGCCCGCGCCGTCTTACGTGCTAGTGAAAGAGTACGGACGCGAACACAGCAAAACCTTCAGCGTCGAAGCGCGTCTACTGGTGAAGGAAACAGGCGCGTCCGAATATACCGGTTGCGCGGAAGGCTCAACTAAGAAGAATGCTGAGCAAGCCGCTGCCCGACAGGTTTTGGAATATTTAGCGAACATGCCAGCGAAAGTCCGATGAACACAGTTCTCGAAAGCCCGGCAGTGCGGCGTCCCGTGGTGGAGGACGTCGAGAGAGCGCAGCCTGGGTGGTCCAGCCTGGTGCAATCGCTTTCGACGACAGTAGTCATTGCTGTATTTGTAATCACGTTCATCGTTCAAGCCTTCCAAATTCCGTCTGAATCAATGGAGAGAACGCTTCTCATCGGCGACTACCTGTTGGTAGATAAGCTGCGCTACGGAGGTGAAGGGTTCATGGGCCGGGCAGTTCCCTACCGCAACATCGGCCGCGGGGACGTCGTGGTTTTTCACTACCCCGTAAATCCGAGCGAACACTTTGTAAAGCGTGTTGTCGGCATGCCAGGAGATCGGATACGCCTGATCAATCGCCGCCTCTATGTGAATGGCATTTCGGTGGAAGAGCCCTACGTTCAGCACACTCTGCGGCTGCATGACGTCTTTCGTGACGAGTTTCCCCGCTTGAACATACCTGTCCCAGGTCTCGAGGGCCGGTGGTGGCTGGAGATGAAGCGATTGGTGGAAGATGGAGAACTGATTGTGCCGGAGGGCCATTATTTCGTCCTGGGTGACAACCGCGACGAGAGTTTGGACAGCCGTTATTGGGGATTTGTTCCTCGTGAAAATATCATTGGTCGTCCATTATTAATTTACTGGTCAGTGCGCAGCGATGGAGACGACCAGTTGAGCTCTCACACTGCGAGCGCAAAGCTCGCTCACTTCGCCTACGCCGTCAGTCACTTGTTTCAGGAGACGCGCTGGGACCGCACGTTTCGAGTGATCAACTAACTTGGCCACCATCAACAAGGAACTCCCCGACAAGGAACGCATTCCGTTGGCAAAAAAACAACCCACGCCCGAAAAACCGCGCGAAACCACCGTCGAATTTCTTGCTTCCCTTGCGGCCGTTCTGGTGACCGGCTTGTTCATTATCACTTTCATAGTGCAGGCGTTCGAGATTCCCTCGAGTTCCATGGAAAACACGTTGCTGATTGGCGACCACGTTTTCGTGAACCGCGTGCAGTTTTCTCCGCGAAGCCCATGGATTGGCCCCCTGCTTCCCTATCGCGATCTGCGACGCGGAGATATTTTTGTTTTTCTGTCTCCGGTGATCCCGGGTTTGTATGTTGTGAAAAGGGTGATGGGAATTCCGGGGGATCGCATCCATCTACGCGATGGCGTGGTCTATCGCAACGGCGAAAAGCTGGACGAAGCTTACAAAATTCACCATAACGACGACGGTTATAACCCTTATCGTGATAACTTTCCCGCTGTCTCGCCATCGGACTTCAATGGCGTATATCCGGATTGGGCCCTGACTCTCCCGCAGCACATCCAAGGAGAAGACTTGGTAGTGCCGCCCGACAGCTTCTTCGCCATGGGCGACAATCGGGACGTAAGCCTCGATAGCAGGTTTTGGGGCTTCGTTCCGCGTGAAAACGTCATCGGACGCCCCATGTTTGTCTACTGGTCTTTCGAGACCCCATCCGACCAATACCAACGGACCGAAGTCAGCGAGCGGCTCGGCTTTCTGGCGCATATCGTGATCCATTTTTTCGACAAGACTCGCTGGGAACGGACCTTTAAGGTGGTTCGTTGAACTTCTTCAGGTCAAAACGTGGCCTGCTGGTAGGCGTTGCGGTTGTCTTGCTCGCCTTGTTCATGGTCAGGCCGGGGGCCGGGCGGCTGAAAGAACGCGTTGTTCGTTCCCTTAGCCTTGGCTTGGGACGCCGTGTGGAAGTTGAATCGGTGAGCATGCGGCTGCTGCCGCGTCCCGGTTTCGAGCTGCACAATTTCGTTGTCCACGATGATCCCGCTTTCGGCGCCGAGCCCATGCTGCGGGCACAGCAGGTTTCCGCATCATTGCGATTGATTTCTTTGTTGCGAGGGCGGATCGAGATCAGCCGATTAAATCTGGCGGAGCCAAGCCTGAATCTCGCGCACGACTTTCAGGGACATTGGAACCTGGAAGATTTATTGCTGCATGCCGATCGAACTCCAGTGGCTCCGACCGGAAAAAAGAAAACTGAATCGCGCCCGGCATTCCCTTACATTCAAGCTGATCGGGCACGGATCAACTTCAAGTTCGGCTCGGAGAAAAAACCTTACGCGCTAACCGAGGCGGATTTCGGTTTGTGGCAGGACTCCGAGAATCAATGGGGCATGCGGCTGCAAGCGAAACCAGTTCGTACCGACTTCAATCTCAGCGACACCGGCACTCTGAAAGTGACCGGCAATTGGCAACGTGCCGGCACCCTTCGAGATACTCCTTTGCAGTTCAACCTGGAGTGGTCGCACGCGCAACTTGGGCAAGCATCCAAGCTGGCGTATGGCAGCGATCAAGGTTGGCGCGGTGGCATCCTCCTGAGCGCGACTGTCTCGGGGACACCTGGGAACCTGCTTCTCGCCGCTAATTTTGCAGTACAGGATTTTCGCCACTTTGGCGTTCTCCGCGGTGATTCGCTACGACTAGCAGCCCGATGCGGTGGACGTTACAGCTCTGTGGACCATTCGTTGTGGGACATTTCCTGTCGAGCTCCCGTAGGTTCCGGTTTGCTTTCCATGGAGGCAAAGACGGCTTCCCTGCGACGGCCTTTCTCCTACGACTTACGAATGACCGCCCAAGACTTGCCGATTGCGACAGTGCTGGCGCTCGTACGGCATTGCCGGCAGGGTGTCGCGGAAGATCTGGTGGCCACTGGAACCCTTAACGGACAGGCAGCCGTTCATGGCGAGCCAGATCATGTCACGCAATGGCACGGTGGTGGAAGCACAGAACATTTTCAATTGGGAATGAGATCCAGCGTGGCGGACATCGCGTTAGGGAAAGTTCCTTTTTCGATTATCGCGGACCCAACGCAGCTATCTGGTGCACGCAAGCAATTCCTTCGAAACAAACCTGATGTCCAGACTGTCGCGGGTACCCGCGTCGAATTCGGACCGGTGAATGTTGCCATGGGACGTCCATCGCCCGCGCACGTTAGAGGATCGGTATCGCGGACGGCCTATGAGATCGCAATGCAAGGGAGCGCCGAAGTGCAGTCTCTCTTGCAACTGGCTCGCACTATGGGTGTAACGGCGGCCGCGCCTATAGCATCCGGAGCCGTGAATTTCGACTTACGCCTAGCGGGGAATTGGGGAGCGGATGTCCCGCCGCGACCGGTCGGCGAAGCTCAGCTACGTTCGATTCGAGCCGAAATTCCCGGAATAAACCAGCCGGTAGAAATTATCGCGGCTAATCTTTCGCTCAAAGCGAACGAAATTCAAGTGCAGAATCTGGCCCTGTCTCTGGCCAATAGCAGTTGGCGAGGAAATTTATCCGTCCCGTTGCATTGTCTAGAACCCGCCGCATGCGTTACGAAATTCAACCTTCACTCCGCGCGCCTCGACGCCGAAGAACTGAATGAAGCATTCAACCCGCGTGCGGGAAAGCGTCCATGGTACCGTTTTCTTGCGTCTTCGCGCAGTCGTCGGCCATATCTGCTGTCGCTCAACGCCAAAGGTAAATTGGCGGTGGATCAACTTATCTTCAAGAATGGGACCAGCGAAGGCGTTTCAACTAACGTTGAGTGGAACCGCGGCGAACTGCATTTAGCTAAACTGCAAGACGCCCTTTTCGGTGGCACTCACAGCGGAGATTGGAAGGCAGACTTTACCGTGCAGCCTCCGCAATACACAGGCAACGGCACGCTGGAGCAGATCAATTTGGAACAACTTTCAGCCCTATCGCGAGATACTTGGATAACCGGTACTGCATCCGGCCACTATCACGTGTCTCTTGCCGGACTAAATGCGTCAGACCTTATTGCCTCCGTGATCGGTTCGTTACAACTCGACATTTCGGATGGTTCCCTTCCTCGCGTGGAACTCTCGGCCGTGAGCGGCCCGCTGGAAATGCAGCACTTCGACGGAAGTCTTTCTTTTCACGACAATAAGTTTGAAATCGGCGAAAGCAAATTGGAGACACAGGATACAACTTACCAAGTAACTGGTACGGCCTCTATGGGCAGCTCTTTTCTGGGGCAAGCTTTAAACGTGAAGCTTGTGGGAAGCGGCGTTCCTGGGTTCAACATCACTGGAACATTGAATGAACCCCGAGTCGCTCCGGCGGCTGCAGCAGAAACACAGGCGGCCCTGAAACCATGAAGCCATTCAGAGATTTCCCAATTGCCATGCTCGTCGGGCTGATTCTGACCATCCTGCAGATCAAAGTCATGGCCCAAACTGATGCCGCTCCGGCTTCTCCGGAGGCCAGCATGGAGGCTAAGCTGCAGCAGATTGAAAACAACGCGAAAGGGCCTACGCCAGATCAGACCCCCACAGTCCTCACCGAAGAGGAAGTGAATGCCTATTTCGCCTCGGGAAAAATTGATTTTCCCGTCGGTGTAAAGTCAGTGAGTTTCCATTCTCAGCCCGAAGTAATTACCGGCAAGTCACGGGTAGATTTCGACCAACTCAAGGCCGGACACAGTTCCGCCAATCCCTTGTTGTCAGTTTTCAACGGCGTACATACCGTGCTCGTAGTCGCGCATGCGCACGCTGCGGGCGGAGAGGGATACGTTCACGTGGATTCCGTTTCACTCGATGAGGTAGATATCCCTCGCTTCGTGCTGCAGATGTTTGTGGAGAAATATCTGCATCCCAAGTATCCGAATGTTGGGTTAGATTCACAGTTCGCACTTCAAGATCGCATAGACACTGCGACGGTCGGTCTCCATTCACTGTCACTTACGCAAAAGTAGTGGTCTTTATTTTGTGTGCATCTTCTATTGTGTCCATCCGGCGCCGCGTAAAACCTTTCCGGGAAGTGCGCCCGTCATCTTGCCTTTTTCAATTACGAGCTTACCGTTGACGAGCACGTATTCCATTCCTTCAGACAATTGATTCGGCTTCTCGAAGGTTGCGACATCGCGCACCGTCGCGGGATCGAAGACCGTAACATCCGCCCACATGCCGGCTTTCAGCACGCCGCGGTCAGCGAGGTGTAAGCGCTGCGCCGGCAAGGCTGAGAATTTTCTGATGGCATCTTCCAACGTAAGCTTTTTTTCTTCGCGGACATACTTGCGAAGAATCCTTGGAAACGTGCCATAAGCCCTGGGATGGGGGTGCTCCTTGCCTAGAATTCCTTCGGGTGATGCCCCCGAGGAATCGTTATCAATCGAGACCCATGGCTGCGTCAAAGCCAGTGCGACGTCAGGCTCGGACATTCCGAAAACGGCGACGTCGGTGAAAGCATTGTCCTGGATTAGCAAATCGCATAGAGAATCAATCGGATCTTTATTCCATACCTTGGCAATCTCCGCCAGAGTTTTGCCCTGCAGCGGAAGCAATTTCGGATTCTGCACAACGCCGATGAGAACTGACTCCGGCCCGGGAATGTCCTGCCATTCGTTGTCCCAGTCCGTCGAAGGTGTCAGCATATCCTTTCGTATTCGAGCCCGAGCTACGGGATCTTGCAACCGGGCAATCAATTTCTCATCGCCGCCATCGTGTGCCCAGGGCGGAATGAATGCGGACATTGAATTGAACCAAGCTGGGTAAGCGTAGGTGTTGGCGGTGATATCCATTCCCGCTGCCCGCGCAGTGTTGATTTTGTCTACAACTTCCGGCATGCGTCCCCAATTTTTCTTGCCGGCAACTTTAATATGCCAGATCTCAACTGGAATATTCGCTTCTTTGCCGATGCGCAGAGCTTCATCAATCGCAGTCAGGACGGCATCGCCCTCCGCTCTCATGTGGGTTGCATAAACACCGCCGAATTTGGACGCCTCCGCCGCGAGCGCAATCAACTCTTCCGTCTTCGCGTAGGGTGCGGGGGCGTATTGCAGCGAGGTTGAGACGCCCACCGCGCCCTCTTTCATGGCTTGCACGACTAATGCTTTCATTTCGTCCAGTTGTTGTGGCGTCGGCTGTTTATCGTCGTCTCCGAGAACCATCCGCCGCACCTGGGTCGCCCCGACATATGAGGCGAGGTTGATGCCCATCCCTTGCTTTTCCAGACGCGAGAAATATTGTTTCAACGTGCGCCAGTCAGGAGTGATTCCATAATGTTCGTAGCCCGAATGTTCCGACTTGATAATTGAGTCATTCAACGGACCAGCGGACGAGCCCTCCCCAGTAATCTCGGTGGTAATTCCCTGGAATATTTTCGAGGGCAGACGCGGATCAACGAGGATTGTCAATTCCGACTGTCCGAGCATGTCAATGAAGCCTGGAGCAACCACTTTACCGGCGGCGTCAATTGTCTGCTTGCGAGGAGCGGAGGTTAGATTTCCAATCGTGGCGATTTTGCCTTCGCGAATTCCTATATCGCCGGAGTACCAGGGCGACCCGGTACCGTCAATGATGTGACCTTTTGTGATCACGACATCGAAGGGCGTTGTGGAAGCGGTTTGTGCGCAGAGCGGTTCGCCAATGGTCAACGTGCTGAGGAGGACGACCGTGAGGGCCACCCACTTGTAAGCATAGATTTTTCTGCGAACACTTGCAGCCGGATTTCTGCGCATAAACGGTTCACTTCCCCTTTGCGTGAGCTTGAGCGGATGACGCGCCGAATTATATTGCAAATCCTTGCCGGCGCTGCTCTTTAAGGAACGAGACCCCATGATCTGTGTGCTATGTTCTAGTATTTATTCTGAGCATATTCTATGTCCGAACTGACAAAAGGGGCTGCGCCATGCCACGATACGAATATCGCCCGCTCACACCCAACCGAGATGCCGAAGCCGACTTTCTGGAATGGATCGCATGGCTCGATGAGCAGTTTGCGAATCGCGATCCCGAGCACCGCAGCAACGTTGTGCGCGATGCATTGCACGAACTGTATCTGGGAAAACCTTCCGAGGATGAAGGCCGAGTGCTTCCCGAGGCGGGTCGAGGTATCCAAATACAGGCGCACTGCTTCGATCCACGCAACGCAACACTGGAGCCCGAGTATTACGGAGACGTGGATGCCGCGAAGTACGCAGAGCGGAAGCCACTGATTTGGTTCTGGATGATGTTCGACCGTTCTCCGGCTGGACTGAATCATTGGCTGGGTTTTCGCTTGCGAGCCATGCTGGCTCGCCACGTCTTCAAACACTGCGGGAACAATGTGAAGATTTTTCATGGCGTCGAGGTTTCGTTCGGCTACAACCTCACCGTCGAGGATAACTGCACCATTCACAAATATGTGCTCTTGGATGATCGCGGTGAGCTTATCATCCATGCTGGAAGTTCCATCTCTGATTACGCCAACGTTTACACTCACGCCCACGACTTGAATGACGGCATGATTATCAGCAACCACAAAACGGAAATCGGTCCCAAGGCGCGCATCACTTATCACGCCACGGTTATGAGCGGAGTGAAAGTCGGCGAACATGGCATGGTGGGCTCCATGGGCGTGGCCTCCAAGGATGTCGAAGCGTTCAACGTTGTTGCTGGAATTCCTGCCAAGCCCATCAAGGTGAAGACGATCGCCCCGGAGAGGCTTCCAGCAGAGTTCAATAAATGATCAGGCAGCAGGGTTGCGCAAGCGCCGCGGCAAAGGCCTGCGCAAGGCTCGGCAGTTCAACTTCACATGGTAGTATCGAGTTCAATCTGTGATGACCCTGCAGCAGTTAAACATTCTATTTCAGCTGATCGTGTTTCTGTTCGCGATCAGCGTTCACGAGTCGGCGCACGCCTGGATGGCAAGCCGCTGCGGTGATCCAACAGCACGCATGTTGGGACGCGTTTCGCTCAATCCCATTCGCCACATTGATCCCTTCGGAACTATTTTGCTGCCGCTGATCGCACTGCTGACTCACATTCCAATGCTGGGATGGGCCAAACCCACGCCGGTGGATCCGCGTAATTTCAAAAACCCGATGCGCGATGATATTTTTACTACCCTGGCAGGACCGTTTAGCAATTTCTTCCTCGCATGTACAGCGGTGATTTTTCTGGCGGTACTTTCAATGACATCTCATTTGGGTGCAGCGGTTACTCAGGGGATACTGTTCGGATATCCGAACCATCTTGACGAACTCGGAAGCCAGACCAGTTCGATTTTGTTGCCGCTTAGTTTGCTGGCTTATGACCTGATGTTCATCAACGTCGTGCTTGGGGTCTTCAACTTGATTCCAATTCCGCCGCTGGATGGCAGTCACGTGCTGCGTCATTTTCTGCCGGAATCCATGCGTCGCACTTACGACACGATTGGATGGGTAGGATTGTTAGTCCTCGTTTACTTCGGCGGTGGTTTACTGGGAAGGCTGATCTATCCCGTGCTCGGCGTATTCAATTCCGTACTGTATTCAATTTCAACTTCGAGAGGGTGATGGCTTCACGACCGAATCATCGCAAACGCGTGCTTAGCGGCATGCGCTCCACCGGCAAATTGCACCTGGGGAACTTCGTGGGTGCGCTCGACAACTGGGTGCGTATGCAGGACCAGTATGAGTGTTTCTTTTTTGTTGCGGACTGGCACGCGCTCACTACCGACTATGCCGACACGTCGCGCTTGAAAGAAAATTCGCTCGAGGTCTTGCTCGACTGGCTGGCTGCGGGACTCGATCCCGAACGCTGCACCATGTTTATCCAATCACACGTGCCACAACATGCTGAGCTGCACTTGCTGTTTTCCATGATCACGCCCCTCGGGTGGTTGGAGCGTGTTCCGACTTATAAAGAACAGCGCGAAAATATCACAGAGAAAGATTTGAGTACTTACGGCTTTCTAGGATATCCGGTGCTACAGGCTGCGGATATTCTTATTTACAAGGGAGATTTCGTTCCCGTGGGAGAAGACCAGGTTCCGCACGTGGAGTTGACGCGGGAAATTGCGCGGCGTTTCAATTTCTATTACCCGAATAAGGGGGCTGCGGGGCAGTCGGTAATTCGCAGGACTCCAGTGTTTCCCGAGCCGCAGCCGCTGCTCACACACACTCCCAAATTACCGGGAATAGACGGCCGTAAGATGTCGAAATCTTACGGAAACACGATCATGCTTACGGACCCCGAACCCGTTGTTCGGCAAAAGTTGAAGACCATGGTCACAGACCCGGCGCGCGTCCGCCGCACCGATCCTGGCAATCCCGATGTTTGTCCGGTGGGAGATTTGCATAAGATTTTCAGCGATCGCGCTACTCTTGCGAAAGTGGACGAGGGCTGCCGCACCGCGGGCATAGGTTGCATTGAGTGCAAAGGCTGGGCTGCGGATTCATTGGTACAAGTCTTAAATCCCATGCAGGAGCGTCGCAGAAAATACGAGACCAATCCACGGCTGGCTTGGGATATTCTGGAAGCTGGCTCGAACCGGGCCCGCAAAGTTGCTTCATCCACGATGACTGAGGTTCGCGAAGCAATGGGTCTCACGCAAGATTTTAGGGAAGTAAGGGAAGCTTCAGAATAGCCTGGTGGATTGCGACGGCTGTCTTGCTTGACCACTTACCGGTAAACGAGTCGGGAAACGCATTGTTGGATAAAGAATTCAATACCGCTTCCGGTAACATCCTTTCCGAGAAGGGACCAACGCCTCTTGCGCAAAAGGGCGCGCCACAGAACAATTCAAAGAAAGAACAGAGCGATTTTCCATTCGCCGTCAGCGTAGGAGACATTTACGAGGGTCCGCTCGACCTGCTGCTCGATCTCATCCGCAAGCAAGACATTGATATTTACGATATTCCGATCGCAACCATAACCGCGCAGTACCTCGGGTACGTCGAGAAATTGCGCGAACTGGATGTGAACATCGCAGCCGAATTCATTTACATGGCTGCGGTGCTGATCCACATCAAATCGAAGACGCTTTTGCCACGTGATCCGGCGGCGGGTTCGGACGCGGAAAATGATCCGCGCGCAGAGTTGGTGAACCGACTGGTCGAGCACGAGAAATACAAATCTGCTGCGCAGATGCTGATGCAGAAACAACAAATCGAAGATGCTGTCTGGTCCAATCCTGCGATCAAGGAATTCATGGACACGGAGGGCACTGAACCCGAAATTGCTGCGGATGTAATTGATCTGGTCAAAACGTTTCAGCAGATTCTCGATCGCGTCCGCACTCGTCCGATGCTCCATGTGGACGAGGAAAGCGTAACCGTCAGCCAGATGATTGAATATCTACGGCGGCGCTTGAGCTTGGAAGAGCGTCCTATTCGTCTGAAACAACTTTTGCGTAATCTTGATTCGCGGCAAGCCCTGGTTTGCATGTTTCTGGCGCTGCTGGAATTAGTGCGCCTGCAGGCTATTCAATTGCGTCAGAACCAATTATTTGGCGAAATTCTGGTGCGCAAACACAGCGGCTTTGAAGCAGTGATGGCGGAACAGTCCGAAGTAAGAGATGATTGGCAGTAGCTTCGTCACGAAGGTAGCGGGCAGTCACTAGAATTTCACGGACTAAGTCTCACGCGATGAATTTAAAAGCTAAACTCGAAGCCATCATCTATGCGGCGGAAACACCGATCACGATCGAGAACATCGTATCGCTGGTAAAAGCCTCGGTGATCAGCAATGGCGCCGCCGATGACGCGGAGGTAAAGTCTCACGTCCGGTCGGCCCTGGAAGCGCTGGTAGCCGAGTATTCACACGCGGAACACGGCATCGAAATTCGCCAGGTTGCCGGCGGATACCGCATGTCCACCAAGCCCGAGCATCACGATTTGGTGCGCGCGTTCGCCAAGAGCTTGACGCCTCCTATTCGACTTTCTCTGCCTGCGCTTGAGACGCTTGCCGTCATCGCCTACAAGCAGCCAGTCACTGTGCCGGAGATTAGCGAAATCCGCGGGGTGGATTCAAGCGGGGTGATCGCGACACTGCTTGATCGCAAACTCATTACGACCGGGGGTCGCAAGGCAGTTATTGGACGTCCCATTCTGTACAAGACCACAAAAGAATTTCTAATGCGCTTCGGATTAAAAGACGTGGCCGAGCTTCCCAGCATGGAAGAATTCGAGAAGCTGGTAGCGGAATCTTTTCAAGGTGACCTCATGCCGGTGAACGGCGGCGTGGCCGACGCGACCGGAGTTCCCGACGATTCCATCCAGGAGGAATCCCCCGAAGAGTCAGCCAGCTCTGCCCCGGAGCTGGAAACTGAGAATAAGGTGCAATCCGAAGAAGAAAGTATTTCAGATACGGCACAGCGCGAAAAGGCCTACTGATCCGAAAGTAATCATGCCTGCAGAACGTTTACAGAAAATCATCGCTGCTGCAGGCATCGCCTCCCGCCGCAAGGCCGAGCAGCTCATGAGCGGCGGCTTGGTCTCGGTCAACGGAAAAATCGTGACCGAACTCGGCACGAAAGCCGATCCGGAAAAAGATCACATTCGAGTCAACGGAAAACTTCTTCACGGTCCCGAGCGGCACGTCTACTTGCTGTTGAATAAGCCGAAAGGCTACGTTACAACGCTGCGCGATCCGCAGCGCCGTCCGACGGTGATGGACCTTCTCCACGGCGTGGGCACTCGCGTTTATCCCGTGGGACGTCTTGATTACGCCAGCGAAGGACTTCTGCTGCTGACCAACGACGGAGATTTCGCCAACTTTCTCATGAAAGCGGCGTCGCATGTGCCTAAGACTTACATGGTGAAAGTCGCGGGCACACCGTCTTCGGAGGGGTTGAATAAATTGCGCGCCGGGCTTTACATCGAAACCGATCGCAAGCGCCGAGTGAAGACCGCGCCTGCGCGGGTAAATGCCATACGTGAGTCGGCGAATCCGTGGTACGAAATCACGCTGGTCGAAGGCAAGAATCGTCAGATCCGCCGTATGTTCGAAGAAATCGGACATCACGTAGAAAAGATAAAACGCGTTCGCTACGGACCACTGGAACTCGATGTCCATCCCGGCAAGTTTCGGAAACTTACTGTCGAAGAAGTTGCAAAGTTAAAGTCGGCAGCGCGAAAACCGGCGGCCGAGCCTAAGCCCCAAAAACTTAAACGATAATTTTGTGTATGCTGTAGCGGTTTCGAGGAGATTCCAATGCGCCTCAGCCGTCGAACAGTCGTCCGAATGTTGCTTTCCTTTTGCTTTAGCTGTCCAATTCTTCAGGCACAATCGTCTCCGAGCACTCCCGCGCTATCTCCGGACGTGTTGAAATACGTGCGCGTAAATACTCCGAAAGTCCTGTTGAAACATGTGCGCATCATTGATGGCACGGGACGTCCGGCAATTCAAGACCAGAATGTCGTAATCGAAAAAGGCGAGATCACAGCGATTCAGCCAGGCTCGGACGCTCCGGCAGCGGACGGAATTACGTCACTCGATTTGCGCGGCTACACCGTGATTCCTGGCATCGTCGGCATGCATAACCATTTGTACTACGTGGGCAGGCCGAATCTGGATTCCTCCTGGAAGTATGAAATGCCAGTCGCTGTTCCGCAAATGTCTTTTTCGGCGCCCCGCCTTTATCTAGCTGGTGGCGTCACCACGATGCGGACGACCGGAAGCGTCGAAACCTATACCGATCTGAATCTGAAACGCGACATTGATGGAGGCAAACTACCCGGCCCACACCTTGACGTCACCGGGCCTTACCTGGAAGGAGCCCACAGCTACTTCATCCAGATGCACGAGTTGACAGATGCGGACGAGGCGCGCCAGATGGTGGACTACTGGGCTGACCGTGGGGTCACTTCTTTCAAAGCGTATATGAATATCACGCGTGCGGAGTTAAAAGCAGCAATTGATGCCGCACACAAGAGAGGCCTCAAAGTCACGGGACATCTCTGCTCCGTTACATACAAAGAAGCCGCCCAAATGGGCATTGACGATCTTGAACACGGATTTCTTGTAAACACACAGCTAGATCCTGACAAAAAACCCGACGAATGCAGCTCGAGCGCGGGAGATTACACGCTGGAACACATGGTTCCGAACGGCCCCGAAGCTAAGGAATTAATTAATTTGCTGGTGCAACATCACGTGGCGATCACTTCTACCCTGCCAGTATTTGAGGGCGATGTACCCGGACGCCCTCCGCTGCGCCAGTCACTTTTGGACGCAATGACTACGGAAGCACGCGAGGCTTATCTCTACATGCGGAAGCGTCCTGCGGAAAAACCCTCGAAGCGTGATGGAGCAATGCTGCTCAGGCGTGACATGGATTTGGAACGCGAGTTTGCCGCCGCCGGCGGATTGCTGTTGGCTGGCCCCGATCCCACAGGAAATGGCGGCGTCGTGCCCGGATATAGCGATCAGCGCGAAATTGAACTGCTGGTCGAGGCCGGGTTTTCGCCCGTCGAGGCAATCAAGATTGCAACCCTGAATGGTGCAACTTATCTGAGCCAGCAGGACCGCATAGGATCAATCGCCGTTGGAAAGAATGCAGACATCGTCGTGATAAAAGGCGATCCCTCAGAACGGATTGCGGATATAGAAAACGTCGAGATCGTCTTCAAAGACGGCGTCGGCTACGATTCGCAAAAACTTGCAGACTCGGTGAAGGGACGTTACGGGCAGTACTGACGCTGAAGTGTAATTCTTAGCGCAGCGCAGAACCTTCAACTGCCTTGAGGATATTAGAAGAAGGGTGACACGGCGCTACAGAGGGCTCACCATCGGCAACCGCGCCGCGCCGTACAATCCCGCATCACTCCCCAGAAGAGCGCGTGTGATGATGGTTCGGGTCGAACCTTCGGGGCCGACTTGTCCCGACGCTCCACCCGCATCCACGGATGAAAAATCCGGAGCCGTGGCGGCATACACCATCGAACGCTGACGAAGCTCTTCGAAGATTATCGGGGAAAACGCATCCCATGCGCTGGAAACGCCTCCGCCGATTACATACATGGGAAGATTCAAGGAGTTGACGAGATCGGCGAGCGCGATGCCCAAGGCGCGTCCCACTTGCCGGAAGATTTTCTTCGCTTCATCGTCGCCTTGAATGGCGAGGTTGTAAACCGCCTTCGCGCTAAACTCGGCGTCGGGGTCTGTGGCGCGCGATAGTTCGGATAAGGCGCCGCTGGCGATCGCCTCCTTCGCCATGCGCACCACGGCGCTAGCGGAGGCATATTGCTCGAGGCATCCTCGATTGCCGCACCCACAGCGAACTCCCTCCGGCTCAATCGTGATGTGGCCGAATTCTCCGGCCATGCCGGTCATCCCGTGCCAGACGCGGCCTCCCAGAATCAGCCCGCCTCCCACGCCGGTTCCCAAAGTCAAAATGGCGAGGTCTTCCACATCTCTTCCAGCACCCAGCCATTTCTCTCCCAGCGCTGCGACGTTGGCGTCGTTTTCCAGAATCACGCGCGTGCCAAGGCGCTTCTCGATTTCGGAGCGCACCGGCGATTCCGTCCATCCCGGCAAATTTGGAGACTCGCGCACCATCCCCGTTTTCATATCAATGATTCCGGGGACGCCGATTCCTATACCCTGAAGCGCGCCGCCGGTGTTATATCTGGCGGAAAGTTGCCGTATGGCGTCGCACATATCGGTGATCACGCGTTCTCGACCCAAGGCGACCTGGGTGCCGAGCGTAATTTTTTCGAGGAGTTTTCCCTGCTCATCTACTGCGGCGATGCGGAGGTTCGTGCCGCCAAGATCCACACCAATGGAATAGTTAGGCATAAGACTGTTCAGAGTATCACCGACGAATTTTTTCTGTCGCGCTTGCGCTCAAATAGATGCCAGAAACACTACGCACGGACACCGGGGATTTCATGGGAAGTCTATTTCTGACAGCGCGGACAATAGTGGCTGCTGCGTCCGGTAATGACGACTCGTTTTACAGGCGTCTTGCAGGTAAGGCAGGGCTTCCCTTCGCGTCCGTAGACCCGGTGCTGGAGCTGGAAAAAGCCTTCCGCGCCATCCGCTCCCACATAGTCTGAAATTGACGATCCCTTGTGCTTAATGGCTCTTTTCAGTACAGCTCGCATCGCCAGATAAAGCTTGCGCAACTCTTCGCGGGTAAGGGATGAAGCGCGCCGCCGCGGACGAATTCCCGCGCGAAACAAAGATTCATCGGCGTAGATGTTTCCAACTCCGCTTAACAACTTCTGGTTCAGTAAGGCGCTCTTGATGAAAGAGTTCGTCCCGCGAAACAGCTTCACGAATTGTTCGAGCTCAACTTCCAAAGGCTCAGAGCCGCTGGCCGCGAATTCGTGCGCAACACTCAAACGCCCGAAGCGGCGAGGGTCCACGAAGCGAAGCTCACGCCCAGACTTCAGGCGCGCGATGGCATGCGTATGCTTCAATACTTGATCATCTGGTGCGCAAACGAGCATACGTCCGGTCATACCGAGGTGGACGATCCATTGTGCATGGGGTTGAGCTTCGATTAACTTGGAATCAACCTTTGCTTTCGACGGTCCCGCACCATTGGGCTCCAGATCAATGACAATGTGCTTCCCCACCCGCCTGACGTTCGCGATCCTCTGAGATTCCAGCGTCTTTACGATTTCTTCAGGGGGAGACTTCAGCGGCTCACATTTGTCTCCCAGCCACACCGACTCGATCACGTCGCCGGTGACGCGACTCGCTAGTCCTCTGGCGACGGTTTCTACCTCAGGAAGTTCGGGCACTTTCACTCCGTCCTTCTATTGTGAGGCACGGCGCTCCCCAGATCAATCTCGTGGATATTGCTCATTTGTAACGCTGCGGGTTATCATTTCCAGTACCCACTGTTCTACCTTTCATCCCCGTATCCAGTAGTTGCTACAATTCCCCGGGAGCAACAAGTGTGCGATTTTCTTGCAGCGGAGTGGCGCACCAAGTCTTTTAACGGAGTCAGCATTTGAAGAAGGGCAAGACCGCGGTCATTGTTGGCGCCCAGTGGGGCGACGAGGGTAAGGGCAAGATCGTTGATGTCCTTTCCGAAAATTTCTCCGTAGTGGCGCGCTATGCCGGGGGCCACAATGCCGGACACACCGTCATCATCAATGGCAAGAAGTTCATTTTGCAATTGGTGCCATGCGGCGTGCTCCGGACAGGTTGCCGAAGTGTAATTGGAAACGGAGTTGTGCTGGACCCCCTCGCATTTCTTCGCGAAGTGGGTGCGCTCCGTGAGGCTGGAGTGCAGACCGACGGCACTCTTTTCGTAAGCAATCGCGCGCACGTCATCCTTCCTTATCACCGAATGATCGAGCTAGCCTCAGAGAATGCCCCGGGGCGCGTAAAGATTGGGACGACCTCGCGTGGAATCGGTCCGGCCTACGAAGACAAGATGGGACGCCGCGGTCTCCGCGTGGCTGACCTACTCGATCTAAAGCTGCTGAAGACTCATATCGAGAACGCCTGTCGCGAAAAGAACATGATTGCGCACGCGCTCTTTAATTCTGAGCCGCTCGATCCCGACAAGATGTATCAGGAGTATGCGGATGCTGCCGCAAAGATTGCGCCTTTCGTGTGCGATACCGCGGCGCTGTTGAATCGAGCCATTGGCGATGGCGAGTCCGTCATGTTCGAAGGCGCGCAAGGGACGATGTTGGATATTGATCACGGAACTTATCCGTTTGTCACCTCTTCAAGTGCGACGTCCGGCGGCGCGGCTATCGGGACAGGCGTGGCTCCGAATGCAATTAACGCTGTGATCGGAGTCACTAAGGCGTATTGCACTCGAGTGGGAGGCGGGCCGTTTCCTTCGGAATTATTGGATTCCACTGGCGATCTTTTGCGTAAGCGCGGCAATGAATATGGCGCGGTGACGGGACGTCCGCGACGATGTGGTTGGCTCGATCTGCCGCTTTTGCGCTACTCGGCGATGATCAACGGCATCAGTTGGCTGGTGGTGACAAAGCTCGATGTGCTCGATGAGTTGCCTGAGATTCCAGTTTGCGTCGGCTACAAGATTGACGGCAAGACTACAACGGAAATTCCGGCTCATGCCAGTGGTTATGACCGCATCGAGTGCGTTTACAAGACTCTGCCGGGGTGGCGCACTTCGACAGAAGGGATTACGGAACTAGCGAAGCTACCGAAACAGGCCCGCGAATATTTGGACTTCGTGGAGAAGGAAAGTGGGGCTGGTATAGGCGTAGTTTCAACCGGGCCAGGCCGCGAGCAAACCATGTTTGTGGATGATTTCTCGGCGGAGTTAGCAGACCTAACCCGCAAGTGAAATGAGCAGACTCAAAATTCCAGAAGCGAAAGAACGGAGCGAGAGATGGTTGTGTTAGCAGTAACCTGGATGGCAAAAGTTGGCCGAGAGACTGAGGTGGCAGATATCTTTTCCAAGTTGACCGAGGAATCTCGCAAGGAACCCGGTTGCTTAATGTACCAGGTGCATAAGCACAAGACCGAACCTCGCCGCTTCTTCATCTATGAGCAATACAAAGATGATGCCGCTCTAGAGACTCACCGCGCGGCCCCACATTTTTTGCAGCATGCGAAAAAAGAATTGCCTCGGATTGCTGAGCGTGTGGAAGGTCATCTGTACGAGCCGCTAGGTTAAGGAGCGCATCAAAAGGACAAGATTGCCTTACTTCTGTTTGTCTACCATTAGCACTCCACCTGAAGCGTGGCTCTCCTTCGAGACTTCATGAAAAGCTACCACGATGCCTTCGCGATGAGCTCCCGCTTCTTCGACCATTGCATCGGTAATCCGCTGGGCTAGCTTGCGTTTTTGATCAGCGGTACGGCCGGTCAACATGGTGACTTGGACTAGCGGCATGACAACTCCTCGCTGTATCTTCAAGACCGCTATTATTGAGCCAATTCGTAGCCCGCAAAAAAGTAACTGAGCTCAAAGCGCGCAGTATCGTCGGCATCTGAACCATGAATGGCGTTATGTTCGATGCTGGTCGCCCACTTCTTGCGGATAGTCCCCTCTTCAGCGTTCGCAGGATTCGTCGCTCCCATTAATTTCCGAAGATCGGCGATGGCATTTTCTTTTTCCAGCGCCAGCACAACAATCGGTCCGCTCGACATGAACTCGGTGAGCGACCTAAAAAATGGACGCGCGGCGTGCACCGCATAAAATTGCTCGGCCTGATGCTGTGATATTTCCAGCATCTTCATAGCAAGAATATGAAAGCCATTTTTTTCGAATTGCTCGATGATGTCTCCGATTGCGTTACGGCGAACCGCGTCGGGTTTGATGATGGTAAAAGTGCGTTGCAGAGTCTTCATAATTGGTATTTCGTCCTTATTGTTCGAATTGAAAGTGTTGAGCGGTTCTAGGCTTTAGCGGCCACGCCCATCGCGGCAATTGCAGTCTCTCCTATAGTGGCGGGAGACTTAGCAACACGGATGCCCGCTGCTTCCATCGCCTTAATCTTTTCCTCGGCAGTACCCTTTCCACCCGAAATAATCGCGCCCGCATGACCCATGCGGCGCCCGGGAGGAGCGGTCTGACCTGCGATGAATCCCACCACCGGCTTCTTCATGCGCGTTCGCACATATTCAGCGGCTGTCTCTTCGGCGTTGCCGCCGATTTCGCCGATCATAATCACCGCTTCGGTCTGCGGATCTTTGTTGAATAATTCCAAGGCGTCAACGAAACTCGTCCCAATCAGTGGATCGCCACCGATTCCAATGGCCGTGGACTGTCCAACGCCGCGCGTCGTGAGCTGATACACCGCCTCGTAAGTCAAAGTTCCGGAGCGCGAAACAATCCCTACGTTACCTTCGAGATGGATTCTCCCGGGCATGATTCCAATCTTGCATTTGCCGGGAGAAATAATTCCCGGGCAATTTGGTCCGATCAGACGCGAGCGGCGGTCCTGCAGATATTCCCACGCCCGCACCATGTCAAGAGTTGGGATGCCTTCGGTGATGCAGACAATGAGCTCGATTTCGGCGTCGGCCGCTTCCATGATTGCGTCAGCGGCAAATGGAGGAGGCACAAAGATCATCGTGGCATCAGCGCCCGTTTTTTCCACCGCTTCCTGCACGGTATTGAAAACCGGCCAGCCTTCGTGAGTGCTGCCACCCTTGCCCGGAGTCACGCCGCCAACGATCTTCGTTCCGTATTCCGCGCAGCCCTTGGCGTGGAAAGTACCTTCGCGTCCCGTCAAACCCTGCACGATCACCCGTGTGTTTTTATCTACCAGAATGCTCATAATGATTTCGCTTTTCTTTGCTCTTGACTACTTCTTCTATCTGGCCGCTGCCACAACTTTTTCCGCAGCGTCTTTCATGGTCTCTGCGACGATAAAATTAAATCCCGAATCCTTTAGGATTTGACGACCCTCTTCCACGTTTGTGCCCTCGAGGCGCAGCACAATTGGAAGTTGGAATTTAGTTTTGTTCGCCGCTTCCACAACTCCCTTGGCCAATGTATCCACACGAAGGATGCCGCCAAAAATATTTATCAGGACAGCCTTCACATTCTTATCGCTGAGCAGAATTTCAAATGCGTGCGTCACCTGCTCGGCATTCGCGCCACCGCCAACGTCCAGAAAATTCGCTGGCATGCCGCCAGCGTATTTAATGATGTCCATGGTCGCCATCGCCAGGCCCGCGCCGTTCACCATGCAGCCAACGTTGCCATCGAGCTTGATGTAATTCAGGCTGTATTTCGAGGCTTCTACCTCGAGAGGATCTTCCTCCGTGACGTCGCGCAAGTCACGCAGATCGGTGTGGCGGAACATCGCATTATCATCAAACGTGATCTTGGCGTCGAGCGCGAAAAGGCGACCATCCGTGCAAGTAATGAACGGATTAATTTCCATCAGCGAAGCGTCGTTCTCGTCGAACGCCTTGTATAGACCGCTCATCAACTGGACAGCTTGATTTATTTGCGACGGCTTCAATCCCAAGGCGAACGCGAGCTTGCGTGCCTGAAAAGCTTCAAGTCCGAGACCCGGATCTATATATTCTTTCAGGATTGCGTCCGGATTCTCCGCTGCTACCTGCTCGATTTCCATGCCGCCCGCGGCCGAGGCCATGAAGACGGGCTTTGCCTCGGCGCGATCAATCACAATCCCTAGATAAAGTTCCTTCTCAATTGGCAGAGTCTCTTCGACTAGCAGACGGCGCACCTCGCGTCCCTCGGGACCGGTCTGGTGTGTGATTAAAGTCATGCCCAACATCTTCGAAGCAATTTCGGACGCCTCTGCAACCGACTTGGCAATCTTGACGCCGCCACCCTTGCCACGTCCGCCGGCATGAATCTGAGCCTTCACCACTACGCCAGTTGCCCCAGCGTCAAAAAGACTCTTTGCGGCTCTCTCTGCGTCTTCGCGACTTTCTACCGCCTCTCCACGAGGCACTGCCACGCCATACTTCTTCAGAATGCTTTTGGCCTGATACTCATGAATTTTCATAATGATTCCTGAATCAACTTCAAACTGGCAGGACATTGCTTGCGGCTGAGGACAGCGGGCAGCAAACTCTTAAGTTTATAGAAGGGCGGCAAATCGGTAAAGCAACGGCAATTCGCTCGGCGACCTTTTGCATGCCTTACAATCTTCTTTCTCAAAGCACTACGCGGCGACCAAAATGATAACTGACGCCCTCCATCGCATCGCCACTCACCGTGAATCGCTGACGCGCGATGAGTCCCGCCTTGTGATGGCAGAAGTTCTCGCAGGCAAATGCACGGACGCGCAGATTGGAGCCCTGCTCGTCGCTCTATATATGAAGGGAGAGACGGTCGAGGAGATCGTGGGCTTCGCGGAGGCCGTCCGCGCGGCCGCGGCACCATTGAGTGTTCGTGAATCCACGCTGGACGTTAGCGGCACCGAGCGCGATGCGCTGGTGGATACCTGCGGCACTGGAGGCGATGCCAGCGGCACCTTCAATATTTCTACCGCAACTGCGTTCGTGGTGGCAGGCGCGGGCGTCCGCGTTGCCAAGCACGGCAATCGCAGCATAACTTCCAAATGCGGGTCGGCCGATGTCATGGAAGTTCTCGGGGTCAACATAAACCTGCCTTCGGAGCGTATTTCCGCTTGCCTGGATGAAGTCGGCATCGCATTTCTGTTCGCGCCCGCCATGCACTCGGCGATGAAATATGTGCAGCCCGCCCGCCGCGAACTCAAATTGCGGACCATATTCAACCTACTCGGTCCACTGACCAATCCCGCGCACGCCTCCGCGCAGGTTGTCGGAGTCTATTCCCTCGAACTGGTGGAAAAATTAGCAGAAGCGTTTAGCATGTTGGGACTTCGCCGGGCGATGGTCGTTCACGGTATGGATGGGTTGGACGAAATCACGATTACCGCACCAACCCGCATCGCGGAGTTGCGAGAAGGCCGAGTGCGGAGCTACGAAGTGACTCCCGAAGAATTTGGAATGAGGCGGTCACCAATCGAGGAACTTTCTGGTGGTGACGCGAATGTGAACGCGGCGATTATCCGGGATGTTCTCGCGGGACAGAAATCTGCAAAGCGAGATGTTGTACTGTTGAATTCTGCGGCTGCGCTGGTCGCGGGCGGCAAGGCAGATCATCTTGCGGACGCTCTACCGCTCGCGAGCCGGGCGATTGATTCCGGCGCTGCTGCGAGCAAATTGGACGCTCTGGTGAAGTTCACGGCTGGGGAAACCGCAGATGTACAAGATTGTTGACGACGGCACTCTAGGGCTGAACCGAAGTCACCAGCGATTTGTGAATGGGGCCGACCTCGATCTCGACCCGGGAATTACGGCGAAATACTACGTCCCGGCCATGTCCGATGAAGCGGGTATAGACCGTCCGGCCTGTTGCCGCTATGCCGATTGCTCCTCCTACCCACTTTGATCCTGTCAAAATAGCGACCAGGCGGGTGATTAATCCAAAGCCGTTGCTTGCGGCTGCGGTATGCCCTAAGGCACCCTCGTCATCGAGGAATGCAGACGTCGCCAACATTCCGAGCGCAAAGGGTGCCATGAATCCCTTATTAGAGTCCGGTTCTACTCCGCCCTCGGCGTCCAATCTCAAACTACCGTCCTTGGAGCCATCCACACTGGCGGGAACTCCGGCGACCTGCTGCTGGGTGCCTTGCGGAAAATCCACACGATTGAACGTGAAGCGCAAGCCGCCATTGCGTCCCCAATTCCTAGCGGGATGCGAGCGCAGCACTCGCCCGCGCAGCAACGAGCCCTGCGGAATTTCAATCTGCCCCGTAGGGTCTAGGAGAGGAGCAGTTACCACGGCCACGACTGCGTCATCCTGCTTTGCGGTCTTCGAACTTAGTTCATCTTCAAGACGGGCATGCAAAGTCGCTGATTCGCGCAGCGCGTCATCTTCCTTCTTAGTACCGCTCTTGTCAGTGCGGCTTGCATTCCCCGGCACCATTTGAATGGGCCGCAGAAGAGTTACGTCGTATTGCGATCCTGCATTGATGCGCTCTGGATGCCATGGCAATTGCGAGTATACGTACTGCTCGATGCGGTCGAGTTTGCCTGGTGCCGTGACCGTGCTGATGGCTTGCTTCTTCTGATCATTGAAAGTTGCTCTCAAGCGGCTCATCAATGAAAGCCGCTTGGCCGGCGAGCTTCGAAAGTGGACTATCTCGCTGCTTTGCTCAGCGAGAGAAACCGAGATCGGCACGCTGGAACCTTCCGCGAAACGTAGGGTGTCAAATTGAATGGCTACCTCATGTAGAGGAGTGAAGTCTCCGTGTGACATCGCGGAGATACGTTTATTGCGCGCCGCCGGAGTCACGCTGACAACTCTGCCAGTCACCACCGTCCCCGCCGGAATAGAAACTTGGTCTGAGCGATAAAGTGTTTCAACAGTCCGCGCAGCCACGGGCGCTCCCCACTTTACTTTGACAGGAGCAGCCAGCTCCAGCCGCAGAATCGTGCTCGCTGCATTTGGGAGAGCGTATTCCTGCGCGTACGCGTAACTCACCCCTGCCGGGAGGAGCGCACAGAAAAAGAGACGAGAAAGAAGAGTCGAGAAACGACGCATGGGTTTGGTGCTCGCTGAGAATTTTAGCAGCGGCAGGCTAACGCAAAACAGACGTCCTTCGACTCGCAGCCTTCATGCGCGCGAGTTTGAGGCTACTTCCACAGGATAATTTCTAAATGGACGACTTCAGCCTTTCGATTTGCGCGAGATGGCTGGCGCCGTGCCCATCGAGTTTCTCGACCATTTCTGCCACAGTGACATCTCTATTGATCTCGGGATGAAATGCAGATTTCCCCAGATCGCTGAGTTTCAAGTTGTGCAGTAGTCGCCAGTTTGCATGCCGATTCAGTCCATATAGAGCGATCATTTCAGGCAGGGGAGTGTTCATATAGCCGAGATTATTTGTCCAGTCATCCTGATTGATGGGAGCGATCACCGGTTTTTTGTCTGCCAGCATTTGCCGCAGACGGTAGGCGAAGACAATTTCGGAGTCCGCCAAATGTCCCACGACTTCGAGAATGCACCATTTATCGGGAGCGGGTTTTCTTCGCAAGGCTTTATCCTGCAGGCCAGCTACAGCAAGAGCAAGTTCTTCGGATTCTGTTCCGCAGAATCGAGATGCTCTTTCAATTCAGACTCCGTCATTTGCAACCTCCACTTATTAAGCGAATTTACTCACGGGGGGGCACGTCCTGCATTCTATAAGAATTGTTCCTGAGGTCGCCTTCGGGCACGCTGCCATCGTTTACGAAGATTTCGCGCGCCTCCGATTGCGCCTCAATCCGAATTGATGCCTTAGATTTCGCTCGCACTTCGAGGCGCTTAGTTATGTCGCCGCCCTCGAGGTGGATGGTGACCGGAACTTCCGCACCGGCATCCCCGATATTTTCGACGGTGACGGTCACGATGGACCCGTTCCCTAAAAGTTTGCGTACATGGGCGGACGCGATACGAAAATCCGGAAGCCCGCGATCGCGATACACCCAGTCATCGAAGAACCATTCGAGATCGCGCTTGGACTGCGCCTCGAGCAAAGTCTGCATATAGGCAGGCGCCGTATCCTGCTCTGGGTGATAGGCGGCCAGGGACTTCTTTAGATTTTCGTCCCCAAGCATGTCGCGCAGCATCCACCAGACGTACATTGCCTTGCTGCGATACAACTCTTCGTTGCCGGTGTTGATCAGCGATTGCTTCGAAGCGGCATTCAGCGCATGTTCAGACGCGATAGCTCTTTCCGACTGAGCCAATGTATCTCGATGCGATCCCATGAAGTCTAGCGCGGACTTGCGGCCATCCCTGGTTTCTCGGCCTAACGCCTGCGCAAAATGGGCTAACCCTTCGTAAATCCAAGGTCGAGGCGATGGGTAGGCCGCGTGCGTCAGTTGATGGACTGCAGTCAGGTCATACGACATGGAATTAGTTGTCGCCAGCGGCGTAAATAGTGTTCCTCCACTCTCGAAGGGAGAGGCCTGACTGTCTTCGAGGTCCACTGTCTGCGCAGTTGCTTTTGCTGAGCCAAACCATTCGTTAACTAAGGGAGCAGCCACTTCAGCGGCGAGCGCGTAGTTTTCCGCGGCGGCCCTATGGCCGGGGAGATAAAAAGTGTTTAGGGCCGAGCGATTCAGAATTTCGTAGTCTCCTATCGCGAATGTGGGCGCTGTGAATCCCAAAGGCCGGAACAAAAATTCCGTGCAAGCTGAGAAGGGCTCGTCTTCGCTGCCTGCGTGCGCTCCCGGAGACGGGACACCATTCGTCAACCGCTGCAAGCTGACGAACTTGTCGCTCACATTGCAAAGATTGACGCGGAAATCGCTTTGCTGTTCTCGTTCCTTCCATCGAGCAATAATGTCAAAGGCTCTGTTTCCGTCTGATAAATTTACCGAATCCGTAGCCACCGGGTACCACGCCACATTTCCGATTCCGCGCACAGCTGTCCCAGATTTTCGGATGCCGTCCCAATCGCTGTGTTTCGCAGTTTCCTCAGGAACTCCGATGCGCGTAAGGCGAGTGAAGTCGAGCGGGATCGTGCCCTCATAGCCGATCTCAAGCTCGACCGATTGACCATGCGCAGCTTCCTTAGGCAGAGTCACGACCGCCTCCGAAAGAGCGCCGGTGTGATCAATGTCTGAAGTGAAAGGTTGCGAGACGAACTGCACTGGCTGCCCCGCTAGTTGGATGGACCTCCAATCTAAAGTTGATGAAATCTGTAAAGCGACATTTTTCTGGGAAGATTGGGAATCGTTGCGCAGCGTAATTTTCCCGCGGACGGCGAGTCGCTGTTGCTCAGGTTCGACTCTCACTTCCAGATCATATTTTGTGAACGTAAAACTTTCGCGATCGAGCGCAGCACAGGTAAGCCCGCAAACGCACAAAAAACACAATATCCAGAGGGACTTCATTTCACGGCCGAATTAAGGGACTTCATTGGGCAACCGCCGTCGCGATTTTCTGTCGTCGCTGGCGCACAATTTCGTAGAGCATGACGCCTGCCGCCACGGAAACATTCAGGGAAGAAACTTTGCCTAGCATCGGAATCGAAACCAGAAAATCGCACTTGCGCGCTACCAGATCGTGCAATCCCTTGCCTTCGCCACCGAGCACGATGGCGCAATCCATGTTGTAGTTGAGGGAATCGTAGGTCTTGTCTCCGCGTTCGTCCAAGCCAACCATCCAGATATTTTGCGCTTTCAATTCCTCGACCGTACGCGCGATGTTGGTGACTTTCGCAACCGGCAGATGCTCACTCGCCCCTGCGGACGCCTTGGTCACGGTAGCCGTGATTCCCGCCGCTCTTCTCTCCGGAACAACAACACCATCAGCTCCGGCAGCATCGGCGCTACGAAGAATCGCGCCCAGGTTGTGCGGATCTTCGACCCCATCCAAAACGACGATGAGAGAATACTGCCCGCGCTTGGCGGCGACTACGTCTTCGAGTTCGTTGTAAGCCTTAGCCGACGTGACCGCGACGACGCCCTGATGCGCGTTGTTGCCGGACATCTGTTCGAGCTCCGCGCGCGAAACAAATCGCACAGCTACGCCTTGCCTACGGCATTCGTCCACCACGCGTTTAAGGCGAATATCGTTGCGCTCTTTCGCGACGCCGACCCATGAAAAAGTGCGCCCGCGGGCCTTCAGCGCCTCGGCCACGGCATTGATGCCATAGATGTAATTCATGTGAATTCAAGTTTACTGCCTGGGGCTGTTTGAGGCGAGGTCAGCACCGCGAGTCAATTCGGGCGGTGCTAGACTTTAAACGTGACGGAGAACGTCGAAGACGTTTATATACTTTCGGCGGTGCGTACCCCCATCGGCAAGTTTGGAGGCTCGCTGGCCTCAATGACCGCCGTTGACATGGGTGTAGTGGCAGCGAAGGCGGCCATGGAGCGCGCCAAAGTTGGACCCTTTCAGATCGGGGAAACAATTTTTGGCAACGCTCGGCAGGCAGGCGGCGGACCCAATCCAGCACGTCAGATTTCGATTCTCAGCGGTGTTCCGCAAGAAGTAACTGCCTACACCGTGAACCAGGCGTGTGCTTCGGGGATGAAGTCCATTGCTCTCGCCTATGGAGAAATCGCGGCCGGCAACCTTGATTGCGTACTAGCGGGGGGCACCGAGTCAATGTCCCGCTTGCCCTACTATCTAGAAGGAGCGCGCTGGGGTTACCGCCTGGGAAATCAAGAACTGGTGGATGGCATGTATCGTGACGGGTTCTTCTGTCCGATGGCGAAGATGGTGATGGGTGAGACCGCCGAAGTTCTTGCGAAGAAGTACGGAATTACGCGGGAAGCGCAGGACGAATTTGCGCTTTGCTCCCAGACGCGCGCCGCTCACGCCATCAACGCTAAACGATTTCATGAGGAGATTGTCCCGATCACACTGGAGAGCAAGAAGGGGGCTCGGATCGTTACGGAAGACGAGCATCCTTTTGCAGACGCTACCAGCGAAAAGTTAGCCAAGCTGTCGCCGGTTTTCTCGAAGAGCGGCACAATCACCGCCGGCAACTCGTCGGGAATAACCGACGGAGCCGCTGCTGTGGTGCTCGCCGGGGAGAAGTTTGTAAGCAAGAATGACCTGAAACCGCTAGCTCGCATTCGCGCGCTGACCTCGGCTGGCGTGGACCCTCGCACAATGGGCATCGGCCCAGTACCCGCACTGCGGAAGATGGAAGAAAAACACAGCCTTCCTCTCTCCGGCTTCGATCTGATCGAATTGAACGAGGCATTCGCCGCTCAGGTGCTGGCCTGCGATCGCGAATTGCACTTTGACCGCGATAAATTGAATGTGAATGGCGGCGCGATTGCGCTGGGGCATCCCATCGGATGCACCGGCACTCGTATCATCGTGACCCTGATTCACGAAATGCTCAAGCGAAAAGCAAAGCTAGGACTCGCAACCCTGTGCGTCAGCGGCGGCATGGGAATGGCGATGGCGCTGGAAAACGTCAGCTAGGGCCACTATACTTTTCCCCAATAGCTGCACTGGAGCCTGAATGCCTTTATCAGCCATCATCGTTGACGACGAACAGCTTGCACGCGACGAACTGGCATTCCTTTTGAAGCAGGTTGACGACGTGGTCGTTGTCGCTCAGGGAAAGAACGGCGTGGAAGCCGTCAACCTTATTCGAGAACACAATCCCGATCTGGTTTTTCTGGATGTGCAGATGCCAGGCCTTGATGGCTTCGGCGTAATCAAAAAGCTTCTCGACAAGAAACTTCCGCTCCCGAAAATCATTTTCTCAACAGCTTTCGATCAGTATGCCGTGAAGGCGTTCGAGGTGAATGCCGCCGATTATCTACTGAAGCCGTTCGACAAAAAGCGTGTCGCGCAGTCAGTGCTACGGGCACGCGAAAAACTGGAGGCGCCCAACTCTTCCGCGGACAAACTGGAGTCTCTCATGCGCATGCTGGAAGCCCAGAAACCGCAGACGTCCAAGCTGCTGCTCAAAGCTGCCGGACGCCTCTTTCTGGTCAACCAGAAAGACATATGCTTCGCATCCATCGAAGATGGAGTGATAACCGTTGTGAGTTGCGGCCCGACGGGCATGGAAGGCCATTCGAACTGCCGCACGCTGGAGGAGTTACTGGCCAGTCTGGACCCCAATTTTTTCTGGCGCGCGCACCGATCCTACCTGGTGAATATCAATCGCATTAAGGAAGTGGTGCCGTGGTTTAAAAGCTCTTATCAACTCCGCATGGATGATAAGAAACAAACCGAAATTCCCGTGAGCCGGGCGCAGACGAAGCGTCTGCGCGAATTGTTCGGGCTATAGCCAATTTTCTGGAAGTAGTTTCCTACGCTGCCCTCGCCATTCGATTCGCCTCAATTCCATCCAGCGCATGCCACAAAGCCTTGCTGGCGTTCTCAGCAGCGTCCAAGGCCTTCTCGCGAACCGCCGGATTCGCCTTCACGCATTCGCCCAATTGCTGCCGCCAAACCTGCGAGTGAAAAACATCGGCTGTTGTGTGAAGAGTGAAGTATCCGCAGGTTTTCTCGTCGGCTCCGTACATTTCGCGCAATCCGCGAGCTTTTTCCTTGGCGACGCGCGGCACTTGCGATTCATAGGCATAGAAAGCTGCCAGGGCTTCTTCCTCAGTACCTTCACTGGCAATCCTGTGGAACGATTTCAACAGTTCTGCGATTTCAGGGATAAGGTGGTGACGGTGAATGTTGCGGTCACTTCCCATGCCTTCGACAAAGTCTAGCCACAGTTCCGAGTGCGGAATTGCTTCCATGTCGGAATTTCTCATGCCTTTTTCATCCGCCATATTTGCCAGGACCGCGCGACGAAGTGTCCCGTCTTCCAAACGAATCCCGAATTGCGCAAGGTACGTAGGAAATGCTTCAACATGGTGATAATAATTTCGCGCGTATTCGCGCAGGTCATCGCGCGTCAGTTCGCCCGCAGCCCACGCCTTATAGAAGGGATGACAGAGCAGATCATATTTTGCGATTCGCGCATCCAGTTCGGAGAAAAATTCCATCGTCATAAATAGTCCTCTCATTCGATCCGTTTGGTGAGGGAACCAATATACGAGCCGAGCGCGGTTTGTGGCAACCCGCTTTGAGGATATCTGGTGTTATGTTGACGCTATAGGAATCTCAAAGGAATCTTCGGGCGGGGAGTCAATCCAGTTCGGGAAAAACTGCCACTATTCGCGCGCAATGCCTGCGATAGAAGTGACGCCCATGAGAAGCTGTCGTCATGACTTGGCGGGTCGCAGTCAAACTGCAATGTATCGGGATTGCTCTTGCCTCCTGCTCACTTCTTACAGGGCAGACAACTGCAGACGACCCGCGTATTCCCGCAGAAGTACGCCACAAAACGGGATACATTAACCCTGTTTCACCGCTCAAGATTTTCGAGTCTGCACTGCTGTGGGGAATTGCCATCGCCGATACCCGCGCATCCGATTTCAGAAATGCAGAGGTGAGTGTGGCCTGGACGCAACTATCCTGCCTCGTGGCCGGAAAAACCGTGATTCTGAACGATGATTGGGGTAATGTTCGCGGAGGACTTTATCGCCGCTTCCCTTGGTTCGGGACAGACGAACACGAACCGATGCCAACTCTTCATTCTTCCAACCCCGCTATTCCGCTCAAGACGTTCACAACTCTTCGAGTGGGGCAACATCCTGACCGCGTATGGCATTTTTGGAGCGCTTCTCCCCGGGCACGATTGCCCCACGGCAACCGCGCCGGTTGTACGGTCAAAGCTCTGGTTAAGATTTCGCCGGGAGCTCTGCTTCAAATCGGAATGGATTATTGGCGCAATGCCACGACGCCGTATGGTTCCGGGGGAAATAATCATGAAGCCGGTGTCAGCAACTGGTATTTCCCCTCGGCCGCATGGCAGGAGGTCATGTTTTCTGATATCCCGCCCGTCGCAACTGACGCCCCAAGATTCCGTCCATGCGCTAATTCGCTCCTCGGCAACATCTGCCCTGATTGTTTAGAATGAAGTTAGCCTGATGCAATTTACCGAACAATTCGACGTCGTTGTCGTGGGAGCGGGGCACGCCGGATGCGAAGCCGCTATGGCGTCCGCTTGCATGGGACTCAAAACTGCGTTGTTCACCCTAAACGTGGACTTAATCGCACAGATGTCATGCAATCCTGCCATTGGAGGCATAGCTAAGGGGCATCTCGTGCGCGAAGTGGACGCGCTCGGCGGGATCATGGGAGAAATTACTGACGCCGTGGGCATCCAATTTCGCCTTTTGAATACGTCTCGCGGACCTGCCGTTTGGTCGCCACGAGCCCAGTGCGACAAGCAGGCCTACCGGCTCAAAATGCGAGAAGTTTTGGAGTCGCAACCCAATTTAAAGATTAAGCAGGCTGAAGTTGCGGATCTGGTGATCGAACGCGAAGTCGGCTCAGAAACTCAATCTCGACGGGTCATTCGCGGACTACGCCTGCGCGACGGGCGTACGATTGGCGCCGCTGCCACAATCATTACGACGGGGACTTTTCTCAACGGCCTCATCCATTGCGGTGAGCAGCAATATCCTGCTGGGCGCTCGGGCGAGCCGTCCGCCGTTCTCTTAGGCGAGTCTCTGAAGCAGCTCGGACTTCGCGGTTGCCGCCTCAAAACCGGAACTCCGCCTCGTCTCGACGGACGCACCATAGACTGGTCGCATTTCCAGTTGCAGCCCGGCGATGTGGACCCGACGCCATTCAGTTTCCGCACAAAACGCGTCGCACATCACGACTCGCAGGTCCCTTGCTACATCGCCTGGACCACACCGGAGACTCAGCGGATCATCCGCGACAACGTACATCGTTCGCCGATGTACAGCGGACAGATTCAATCAATCGGGCCGCGATATTGTCCTTCTATCGAAGACAAGATCGTAAAATTTCCCGACAAAACCTCACACCAGCTTTTTCTCGAGCCGGAAGGGTTGAACACGCATGAAATCTACGTCAACGGAATGAGCACGTCCCTGCCGGTGGAAGTTCAGGTGGCGATTTTGAAATCTATCCCTGGACTTGAGAACGCCGAAATGCTTCGCCCGGGTTACGCCATTGAATACGATTCCATTGACCCTACAGAACTTGAGCGAACGCTGGAGACCAAGCAGATCGCGGGACTCTTTCTGGCGGGCCAGATCAACGGCACCAGCGGCTATGAAGAGGCCGCTTGCCAGGGACTTATGGCAGGCGCCAATGCTGCGCTGAAGGTCAAGAATGCTCCGCCGCTGATTCTCGATCGCAGCGAGGCATACACTGCGATTCTGATAGATGACCTGATTTCAAAAGGCACTAATGAGCCTTATCGGATGTTCACTTCGAGGGCCGAATTCAGACTGCATTTGCGGATTGACAACGCCGACCGGCGGCTCACTCCGCATGGACGCAGGATAGGACTTATCTCTGACGTTGCCTGGTCCGAATATCTCGCCAAGCAATCGCGCCTGGAAGAAATGAAGCAGTTGCTGGCTACCAAAAAGCTTACCGCACCTATGGTCGAGACTCTTTCTTCCGCGCGTGAAGCCCTTCCGCTGGCCGCAGACCTCTCGTCCGCTATAGGACAGCCGCTGGCGCAGCTACTCAAGCGGCCCGAAGTAGTCATTGAGCAACTGGTTCCGATTTTACGCGAGCTGACGCCGGGCTTTTTTGATCGTGGCGTTGGCGCAGCCGCGACCGCAACCTGCGTTTTGCCCTCTCAGGTCCGCAATGATCTGAAGTGCGTTGAAACCGAAATCAAGTACGAAGGCTATTTAATGCAGCAGCAGCGGGCCATTGACCGGCTCAAGAAATCAGAGCAACGCACTATTCCAGACTGGTTTGACTACGGGGTAATCAGCGGCCTTTCGAAAGAAATGCAGGAGATTCTCCTGAGAGTGCGTCCTAGGACCCTCGCCCATGCAGCCCGAATTCCGGGCGTAACTCCCGCGGCGGTCTCACTGGTGAATGTATTCATCGAAATTCAGGGGAAGCGGCGCCAGCAACCCATGGCAATTTGACCGGGGTTCCGTACCCAGGGTTCGTTCGATTACCATAGATTGCCGGCGACATAAGCAATGATTTCGGAAGCGTGCATCTAATCTATTTTATGAGAAAAGCCAATCTGTTAGTCGCAATGGGAGTCCTTACACTGATGTCCGGCTTAGCGCAAGCCGCCTTCGCTCAGGACATCAACTCCGTACTAAAACCGCCAAAGGGATCGCAGGTTGCGCTGGTTGTTTTTGAAGACCTGCAGTGTCCGCAGTGCCGCCGCGCTGCTCCTCTGGTCAGCCAAGCCGGCAAGACTTATAAGATTCCGGTCGTTCGCTACGACTTCCCTCTGCCAATGCACAGCTGGTCCTATCAGGCCACTATCTTTGCGCATTTCTTCGATGGCCACTCAAAACAACTCGGAAATCAATTTCGCGACTACATCTTTGAGCATCAAGTGGAGATCCTGCCGGACAATCTACGAGGATTCGCCGACAAATTCGCCGCTGAACATAAAGTGGATTTGCCGTTTGTGGTTGATCCGCAGGGAAAATTATCAGCAGAAGTAAACGCTGAGCGGGACCTTGGCAACCGCGTCGGAATTCACCAAACACCAACCGTTTACGTGGTGAGCAGCAAACCGCAAGGCAAGCCCTACGTGGAAGTGACCGACATGAGTCAGTTATTTCAACTCATTGACGCGGTCAAACAGCAGTGATGCAGATATATGCAGTCAAGTTAGGGAATATTGTGGTCAGTTTTTCCACTTGTACCTAAATGCTGCTACGGCTATTCCGCTTTCCAAAGTTCCGCACGAGGATCTTCGGGATTCAACTTAGCCAGTTCTCGCAGAATTTCTTTTGAACGCTCGTCGCGCGGCATGGGGACGGTAATCTTGACGTCCACTATCTCATCTCCGCGTGCGCCTTCCTTGGTGGCCGAAGGAACTCCTTTTTCCCGCAGACGTAGCTTCTGTCCGGACTGAGTGCCCGGGGGAATCTTTAGCTGCGCTCGCCCGTCAATGGTCGGGACTTCGACTTTTGCTCCCAATGCGGCCTCCGTCGCGCTGACCGGAACCGTGACGTAAATATCGTCTCCGTCCCGTCGAAAGATCGGATGCTCGCCCATACGAATAATGACGTAAAGATCGCCCGCCGGGCCGCCGCGCAATCCGGCGTTGCCCTTGCCCGGAATTCTTATACGCTGGCCGTCGCGAGTGCCTCCCTTGATACGAACTTCGAGCGGCTCCGTACGCTCCACACTTCCCTCGCCATGGCATGTCGGGCAAGTCGAGATGTTCCGCCCGGTACCTTGGCAACGTGGACATGGCACGTTGAACTTCATGCGGCCGCCTGTCTGCGTGACCTGCCCTTTGCCACCACACTCAGGACAAGCGCCGGGGGCTTCGATGAAGCCGTTACCGTGACAGTTCGAGCAAGCATCGCGCCGGGCGATGTTCAGGCGGATAACGCCGCCTCGAATTGCCGTCCAGAACGGAACATTGACTTGGTATTCGAGATCCGAGCCGATGTCGGGACCTTCCGCCGCTGGCGCTCCACCTTTGCCGCCGAAGATGCCGGAGAAGATATCGCGGAAGCCTCCCCCACCTCCGGACGCGCCCGGCTTGCGTCCGCGAGCGCCTTCGAATATGTCGGAAAAATCGAAGCCGCTGAAATCGAAGTTGGCGCCTTGCGGGCCATTGCCGGGGTGGCCGCCGGAGAAGCCGCCAAATCCGCCCGCGCCGGTTTGTCCGCCGCGCGAGTAAGCTTCGGCAGCTGCCGGGTCTATGTTGTCAGAATAGTAGCCGAGCTGCTCGTAGATTTTGCGCTTCTTGGGATCGCTGAGGACATCGTTGGCCTCAGACATGGCCTTGAATTTCTCTTCCGCGCCTTTGTCTCCGGGATTTACGTCAGGATGATATTTACGGGCAAGCTTGCGAAAAGCCTTGCGGATTTCATCCGCCGAAGCGCTCTTCTTTACGCCTAAGATGCCGTAATAGTCTTTGGTCGCAGTCGCCATTCGTTGTCACCGTTGAAAGTGTCTTGTCATCTCGACCGACCCGATGGCTGCGCGCAGCGAAGCCGTCGGCGAGTGGAGGGACCTGCTTCTTTCTGAATGCCACATGAGAACGGGTCTCTCGACTATACAAAGCGAATCGCTTTGCTTCGCTCGAGGTGACAATTTCGGAAGCCAAGAATGCGGTCGTCAATTAATCAATCCGACCCGAAGAATCCCTACCTCTCACCAGCTCAGTTCTGACTCAGTTCTGAATTTTATGCCTTCCAGCCTCTAACACTCCGAGGCGCTCGTATTTTGGATTGTCCATGTAGATTGGAATCCGTTCCACTCCTGTCTCCGTGGGCGCGAACACATACCAGCGCCCTTCATCTTCCACAAAATTTAAAAAATATTCCTGCCCATGCACTTGAAATTGCAATTTCAATCTCCTCAATTCGTTCTAGCATCTTGGACGTTCCCTCTCAAGTAGAACGTCTCAGCCAGGTACTCTTGCCATAATTAGAGCTAAGGGGCGCCACCTTGGCGCCCCCACTGAAAACTGACTCCAGATCCTTCGTTTTCCTCAGAATAATCGCAGCGGCTCGAACGCCCGCTGAGCGCGGTCACTTTTTGTCTTCGACGTCTACATACTCCGCGTCAATGACTCCTTCGTCTTTCTTAGCCGCTCCACCATTGGACGAAGCACCGGCCCCACTGGCACTATCCGCTCCTGGCGCCGCACCCGCGCCCGGAGCTGCCTGTGCCGCTTTGTACATCTGCTCCGCCAGCTTATGCGAGGCCTGAGTGAGCGTCTCGCGGGCTTTATCCATTGCCGCCTTGTCGGTGCCTTCGAGCGTTTTCTTGGCGTCGGCTATCGCGTTCTCGATGTCGCCGCGCTCTGAGCCGGAGATTTTGTCTCCGTTCTCACGCAGCATCTTCTCAACGCTGTAGACCATGGAATCGAGCTGGTTTCGCGACTCGATCTCTTCGCGCTTAGCCTTGTCCTCGGCCGAATGCGAATCCGCTTCCTTCGCCATGCGCTCAACTTCATCCTTGCTTAGACCGGAGGAAGACGTGATCGTTATCTTCTGGTCCTTGCCGGTGGCTGTGTCTTTCGCGGTCACATTCAGAATTCCATTGGCGTCAATATCAAACGTTACTTCGATCTGAGGCACTCCACGAGGTGCCGGAGGAATTCCGGTCAAGTGAAATTTGCCCAGAGTACGGTTGTCCCTCGCCAGCGGACGTTCTCCCTGCAGCACGTGGACTTCGACCGACGTCTGGCTATCTGCCGCCGTCGAGAAAGTCTCTGTCTTGCGCGTGGGAATCGTCGTGTTGCGCGGAATCATGGCGGTAGCCACCCCACCGAGAGTCTCAATAGAGAGCGACAGCGGAGTCACGTCCAGGAGCAACAGGTCTTTCACTTCGCCGCCGAGTACGCCACCCTGAATCGCCGCCCCAACCGCAACTACTTCGTCCGGATTTACGCCCTTGTGGGGCTCTTTTCCAAACAGTTCTTTCACCAGGGCCTGGATGCGGGGCATACGGGTTTGTCCGCCGACCAGCACAACTTCGTCAATCTTACTGGCGTCCACTCCTGCATCTTTCATGCACTGTTTGCACGGACCCACTGACCGCTGGATGATGGCTTCGACCATGGATTCCAGCTTCGCCCGCGTCAACTTCTTCACCAGATGCTTTGGACCGCCCGCGTCTGCTGTGATGAATGGCAGATTGATCTCCGTTTCCATAGTGGTGGAAAGCTCAATCTTGGCGCGTTCCGCAGCATCACGCAGACGCTGCAACGCCATTTCGTTGCCTTTGCCGCGCAGGTCGAGCCCTTCGTCTTTCTTGAATTCGTCAATAAGCCAGTCAACAATGCGCTGGTCCAAGTTGTCGCCGCCGAGGTGAGTATCGCCATTCGTGGCCTTAACTTCGATCACGCCTTCGCCGACTTCCAACACCGAAATATCGAACGTGCCGCCACCGAAGTCGTAAACCGCAATGGTTTCGTCCTTCTTCTTATCGAGTCCGTAGGCCAAAGCAGCGGCCGTAGGCTCGTTGATAATGCGCTTCACTTCCAAGCCGGCTATCTGTCCGGCGTCTTTGGTCGCCTGCCGCTGCGCGTCATTAAAATACGCGGGTACGGTGATGACGGCTTCCGTCACTTTTTCGCCAAGATAGTCTTCCGCCGCCTTCTTCAGCTTCTGAAGAATCATCGCGGAAACCTGGGGAGGCGTGTACTCCTTGCCCTGGGCCAAAACAGCCACGTGATCGCCCGATTGGACGACTTTGTACGGCACCATCTTGATTTCTTCCGTGACTTCATCAAAGCGCCGTCCCATGAAGCGCTTGATCGAGTAAACGGTGTTTTCCGGATTGGTGATGGCTTGCCGCTTGGCTACCTGCCCCACCAGCCGCTCTCCGCCCTTGGTAAAACCAACGACGGAAGGCGTAGTTCGCCCGCCTTCTTCGTTCGCAATCACCTTCGGCTCTCCACCCTCCATTACTGCCACGCAGGAGTTGGTGGTTCCGAGGTCAATTCCTATAATCTTAGCCATAAGAGGCTCCCTTCAAAATTTATAAATCCTTTATAATCAACTACCTTACCGTTGCAAACAGTTGCATGATAGGACTTGAGTGTTTCGTTGTCAATGTTTAGATGCAGACGCCGGAAATGCGGATTCTTATTTGGGAGTGAATGTCAGTCCGGGAGCCGCCGCTAGCTGAATCAGCCACTCATCAATCGTACTTTTCGTAAAGTATTGACTTCCGGTCCCAACCTAGGCCCTTTAGCAAGTCGCGATTGGCTTTGACCATCTTGTCCAGTCCGCAGATGTAAGCGTGCATGTCACTTCTTCCGCCGGCGATTTCAGGAAGGTGCTCCTGCACGTATCCCTTCAAACCCTTCCAATCAGAATCCCCGCGACTCAGCGTGGGAAGGTAATCAAAATTTGGATGCTTTTTGGCCAGCTTCAGAAATTCATCGTGATAGTAAATATCGGTGACCGTCCGGTTTCCGAATAGGAGCGTCAACTGTTTACATTGATGTCGCGTCTCGTCCTCGAGCAGCCAATGCAACATGGAGCGAAAAGGGGCTATCCCAGTGCCCGTGGCAACGAAAATTGTGTCGCGCACGGGAGGCCGCAGGATGAAGTCTCCGAATGGCCCCTGACAGCGAATCTCGTCGCCTTCCCTCATGTCACACAGAAAATTGGACATGAACCCATCCTGCACCCGGTTCATGCAGAGAGCGAAACGGTTGCCGTCGCTTGGAGGCGAGGCGATGGAGTAGGCGCGCGTGATCTCTTCTCCGTCGGCCTTGTCGTGCTTAAGCGAAAGCCATTGCCCAGCCACAAATCCGAAGCGAGGCATGTCAGCGACTTCGAACTCCAGGTGCTTGGTTTGTTCGGACAGCGAGAACGAGCGCAGTAGCTTTGCCGTGAAAGTTTGGAAGGGCATTAAGGTACTAGATGATAGCAATGCCTTTTAGGACGCTATCCACTTGTCATGTCGAGCGAGAGCATCGTTCGCGAGCGAACGACGAGGGAGTCGAAACATCCCTATAACCCTATAACCATAGCTGATTTAAGCTGCCATGGATCCTTCGACGCTTCCTTGCTCAGGATTACATTGTGCGGGGGCTCAAGATAATACTGTGTCTTACTCGACGGTCACCGATTTCGCCAAATTCCTCGGCTGATCCACGTCACATCCTCGACGAACGGCTATATGGTAAGCGAGCAATTGCAGGGGCACGATTTCGAGGATCGGAGACAATTCCTCGGGCGCAGCGGGAATGTACAAAACGTGGTCTGCGGCTTCTTTAATGTCTTCATCACCCTCGGTTGCCAGAGCAATGACCTTACCGGATCGCGCTTTGACTTCTTTCAGATTCGAAATTGTTTTCTCGTAGCGCACCATGCTGAGTTCGCTCTTAGGATCGCGCGTGGCAATGATCACCACCGGAAGATTCTCGTCAATCAGTGCGTTCGGACCATGCTTCATCTCGCCTGCGGGATATCCCTCTGCATGGATGTAAGAAATTTCTTTCAGCTTCAATGCACCTTCGAGCGCGATGGGATAGTGAATGCCGCGGCCTAAAAACAAGAAGTCTTGTGCGCGGACGTATAACTTCGCCAGCTCTTCACACTGTTCATCGCGTGTGAGAAGCGTTTCCAGTTTGCCCGGCAAGCGCGTGAGTTCATAGACGGCTTCTTTTGCCTGGTCGGGCGTCATCGTCCCGCGGACCTGAGCAAGGTAAAGCGCGAAGAGATACAGCGCCGTGAGCTGACCGGTGAAGGCTTTAGTCGAAGCCACGCCAATTTCAGGACCAGCGTGGGTGTAGATCGTGCCCGACGCCTCGCGCGTAATCATCGAACCAACCACGTTGCAGATGGCCAGTGTCTTAGAACCTTTTGCTTTGGCCTCACGTTGGGCCGCGATGGTGTCAGCGGTCTCGCCTGATTGGGAAATCAAAAGCGTAATAGTGTCCGCGGCAACAATGGGATCGCGGTAGCGCCACTCGCTGGCGTAATCCACCTCCACGGGAATGCGCGCGAGAGTCTCGATCATGAATTTGCCAGCTTGTCCGGCATGCCAACTGGTTCCACAGGCTTCGATATTGATTTTCTTTGCGGCTTTGAATTCGGCTTCCGTGATCTGCATCTCGTCCAGAAAAACGTGTCCAGTTTCCTGCGAGATTCGGCCCAGAGTAGTGTCGCGCACGGCCCGGGGCTGCTCATAAATCTCCTTGAGCATGAAATGCTTGAAGCCGCCCTTCTCTGCCATGATCGGGTCCCAGGTAACGTGTTGCACTTCGCGCGTTACTGGCTGTCCATTAAAGTCGGTGAGCTTTACTCCCGCCGGAGTGATAACCGCGAGATCGCCATCGCCGAGGAAAAACAAATCTCGGGTGTGATAGAGAATGGCAGGCACATCGGAAGCGACAAAAAACTCGTCTTTGCCCAATCCGATGACCGCCGGGGGTCCGTTGCGCGCAGCCACAATCTTGTCTGGCTCATCCGTCGAAATTACCGCTAACGCGAAAACTCCCGTTAATTGCAGAATCGTCTTGCGGACCGCTTCTTCCAGACTCGGACGATGTCCATTGCCGTGGTTGACGTAGAACTTCTCCACCAAATGCGCGATCACTTCGGTGTCGGTTTCGGTGACGAACTTGTGACCTTCTTCGATCAGCTTCCTTTTGAGGACTACATAGTTCTCGATGATCCCATTGTGTACGACCACGACATGCCCGGTGCAGTCGCGATGAGGATGAGCATTTTCTTCCGTGGGACGGCCATGTGTGGCCCAGCGGGTATGTCCGATGCCGTAGGTTCCATCGAGTGGATTTACACGGATGGCCTCTTCCAGATTTCGCAGCTTGCCTTCTGCGCGACGAATCTGCAGCCCTTGGCCATTGCCGCAAACCGCAATCCCTGCGGAATCGTATCCCCGGTATTCTAGGCGTCGCAGCCCCTCGATAATGACGGGCACAACGCTTTTCTTGCCTACGTATCCGACAATGCCACACATGGTGAGTTGCTCCTTGGTTTCGGCGGGGGTACCGAAGCTTACTGCTACTCTTCGATGGAAAAGCGGAACTCTTCAATGACCGGATTGGTGAGTACTTCGCTGGCAATTCGTGAAACTTCAGCTTCCACTTGGGAACGATCCAGTCCGCCATCAAGCGTAAGCTCGAAATACTTGCCCTGGCGAACCTCCTCCAGGCCTCGATAACCCATTTTCTTGAGCGCCCCGTGGATGGTTTTTCCCTGGGGATCCAACACGCTCTTCTTAAGAGAAACGTACACGTAAGCTTTCATGGGGTAAAGCACATTATACGTTACGTAAGTGACCAAGGTGTGGCAGGGGAATGAGTTATGCCGATCTGGTTATCGGTATCTGGCGGGGTTCAGGTTAATTTTGAAAGTTGCACGTCGAGGTCAGCGAGCGCGGTCTCGAGCATCTTGCGGTGATTCGGATTCTCCACTCTTTGCAGACTTTGCAGCACCCGTTTTCGGCTGAGCGCAAGTCCGTCCCGTTCTTTTTTAGTAACCAGTTCAGCGGCCGTGAACTGGCGCTTCTGACTGTTTGAAATCGAGATAGCCTCGGATTGTTGCTCTTCCACCGACTTACTTTCCCAGCCTCTGGCCATACCAAATTATACGTTGCCAGTTCGCTAAGTGCCCGCAATCGCACGCTTTTGAAAATTTCCGCTATCGGGAATGCGCATTCTCGCACAACCTAAATCAGTCACTTTTCGTGCCTCGTAAGGAATACGATCCTTGTCACCACCGATGACTGTAGTTCGCATAGCGTAAATTCACGGTTATTACGTTTGCGGGAAACACAATTTTATGTATTATCCCCTCAATTTTGAGTAATGCCTTTGCGTCGGCAATGTCCGAGGGGCGCGAGCGATGGATCCGTGCAATGGAAGTCACTTCCGGTCCCTCAAATTCGTCCGAGGATTCGAGCCGTTACGAAGCTCTACTGCAAACGGCTGATCTCATGGCCGAGCATCGGGACATCGCTGGGCTGTTTCGCGATCTGGCCGAAAGATTGCAGAAAGTTACTGAATGTGATGTCGCCAGTTTTTCCCTGCATGATCCCACCAAAAATGTAATGCGCGTGCATATGTGGGAGCAGAGTCAAATTGCGTCCCCGGCGGACGAGGTTCCTCTGGAAGAGTCGCTCAGCGGGTGGGTGTTTCAGAATCAAAAACCAATCATCGTGCACGACCGGGCAGAGGACGTGCCATTTTTTCCCCAGGCACTACACTGGCTAGAGAAAAAGGGTCTGCGCTCCTATTGCACCCTCCCCCTCACCACCCGCCAACGAAGGTTGGGCGCTCTCGGAATGGGCAGCAAACGCGAGGGCGCTTACGGCGAAAAAGATCTGCAACTCCTGCGACGAGTTGCGGAACTGGTTGCGCTCGCGCTCGAAAATGCACTCACCCGCGCAGCCCTCCAGCAGGAAAAGCAGCGCCTGAAAATGCTGCTTGAGATAAGTTTGGCGCTGGCTTCGAACCTGGACTTTCGACGCTTATTCCCCGCTATTTCGGAATGCATCGGCAAAGTAATCCATCACGACTTTGCCAATGTCAGCTTTTACGACGAGCCGAGCAATTCCTTGCGAGTGCATTCTCTGGATTCTCCCATCCCGCACGGGCTCGTTGAGGATGGGACCCTAGTGCCGATGGATGAAGCCCCTTGCGGCTCCGCCTTTTTGCGGAGGGAAGCCAAGATATTCAATCACAACACCTTGGCGGCCATTAATTCCAGCTTCGTGAAGCAATTGCTGCAAGAAGGAGTTCAGTCCGTATGCTCTATTCCGCTCGAGACTAAAAAAGGCGTTCTCGGTACTCTCAGTCTTGCCAGTCATGAACTCGATGCCTTTTCGGGGTCCGATCTCGATCTGTTGAAGCAGGTCGCAAGCCAGGTTGCCATCGCGCTCGACAATGCCCGCGCCTATCGCGAGATCGCGGCTCTTACCGAAAAGCTAAAAAAAGAGAAACTGTATCTGCAGGATGAAATCCGCTCGGAGCGGAACTTCGAGGAAATCATTGGGGAGAGTGCTGCGCTGAAAAAAGTGCTGCGGCAAACCAAGACTGTGGCGCCCAGCGATGCGACCGTGCTGGTGCTGGGAGAAACGGGCACCGGCAAAGAATTAATCGCACGTGCTGTCCATCGCATGAGCTCGCGAAAAGATAACAGTTTTATCAAGCTTAATTGCGCCGCCATTCCAACTGGTTTACTGGAGAGCGAACTCTTCGGACATGAAAAGGGCGCCTTCACCGGAGCCATCAGCCAGAAAATCGGCCGCCTCGAGCTGGCGGACAAGGGAACGTTATTTCTCGATGAAGTCGGGGATATCCCGTTAGAGCTCCAGCCTAAATTGTTGCGCGTCCTCCAAGACCAGGAATTCGAGCGCCTCGGCGGCAACCGGACGATCAAAGTGAACACCCGCTTAGTAGCGGCCACCAACCGCGATTTAGCAAAAAGCGTGTCTGAACGCGAGTTCCGCAGCGACTTGTTTTACCGCTTGAACGTCTTTCCCATTCGCATGCCACCCCTGCGCGAACGTGAAAGCGACGTTCCGCTGCTCGTGAGATATTTTGTGCAGAAATACGCCCGCCGCATGAACAAACAGATCGAAACTGTCCCGGTGGAAACCATGGTGGCTTTATCGAATTGGAAGTGGCCCGGCAACGTAAGGGAGCTCGAGAATTTTCTCGAGCGGTCAGTCATTTTGTCCGAGGGGCCGGTGCTGAACGTCCCGCTGGCGGAGCTAAGAATTCTCGATTACAACGGCAAGGAGGCAGACGGTACCCTGGAAAGCTTGGAGCGCGAACAGATTATCCGAGTGCTGAAAGACACACGAGGTGTGATCGCAGGCCTGCATGGCGCCGCGGTGCGGTTAGGCCTGAAACGTACGACCCTGCAATCCAAAATGATCAAGCTGGGGATTTCCCGCGAGAACTACATTGATTGATGTTCCTCCAAGGAGAATTTGATTACAACGCCCGACGTCATTCTGTGAGAACACGTAACAAACGAACCCATGCCTTCCTGAGGAAAGAAGCCGATTTCGCTTGCGAATGGGATTCCGCGTCGAAGATTCCTACACGGTTATCAGAGAACGGCATGGGGATGTTTCGAGTCGCTCGTGGTCCCTCGCGGAAACTCTTCTCTCTCAACTTGACATTGCGTTTTAGTTCTTTCCTTCTCATGACGAATATTCGGCATTCTGCCGCAACTTCGTCAGACATATTCGCGTGAGAATGTCGCTCATTCACACGCCGCCGTTGATTTCATTGTTGTTTAATGGAAGTCGCCGATCCCTCCCTTTGGAACCTGAAATGCCCTCAAAAGTTATCGCTCGCTGGTATTTGACGCATCAGGAGGATAACTCGTATGGACACTCCTTTAATCGCGAGTCCGGACGTCAGCTTGGCCTCAACTGCGCAAGCACCAGCGAGTTTTAGGATTCTCAATTTTCCTCAGCAGCAGCGAAGGAAACTTGCTTCCGTCGAGGCGCCTCAGCATCGCTGGGACCCGGTGTTTCTTTTTACCTGCGGGGTGCTATGGCGCAGCAAGGGAGATACAAACGCTGGCTGGGAGTTGGTTCAGGCCCTGAGATCATGGGACGGGCGGGCCAGGGCGATCGCCGCTGCTTCCCTGTCGCACACCGAATACGCACGCCTTCTGGTGCGGGATTTGCGAAGAACCAGAAATGCTCTCAAAGAAGACACTGGCGTTGCACACAATTTCTTCGAGCAACGGACTACTGGAGAGTCAAAGATGAATACCCCTTACGGACTAGAAATTATTGACAGCTGTGTAACGTGCAAGCTTCGGAAGGACAAGTGGTTTTGCCGCTTCTCTTCTGAGTTCATGAAGTCATTCAGCGCGGCGAGCCACCTCAGCACCTATCCCGGAAAAGCACTGCTGTTCGTGGAAGGACAGACGCCGCGAGGGGCCTATGTTCTGTGTTCCGGAAAAGTAAAACTGTCCACGACTTCACGGGACGGAAAGATTCTTATTCTGAAAATTGCCGAAGGGGGAGAGGTGCTCGGCCTCAGTGCTGCGATTTCCGGCACTCCTTTTGAACTTACAGCGGAAACTGCAGGCCCCTGCCAGGTCAACTTCATCGAACGCCAAGCCCTGATGCGCTTAATGGAGAAGAATGGCGAAATGGGCCTGCACTCGGCCCAGGCTTTGAGTAAGGAATTTCAAACTGCTTATCGCGATATGCACGAACTGGTGCTGGCGCGCTCCTCCACAGGGAAACTGGCAAGACTGCTGCTGTCGTGGACGATCGGCCGTGATCCCACGCTCAACGAAGTGCGCGTTCGTTCTAGCCTCACACATGAAGAGATGGCGCAAATGATTGGATCGTCGCGCGAGACGGTTACACGTTTGTTAAGTCATTTAAAGAGAAAAGAGCTCATTCGGCTGGAAGGTTCGACTCTCGTGATCCGTAACAAGACCGCACTGGAGGTTCTAGCCGTGTAACGTTACAGATGTACTATTGTGTCGTGGAGAAGCTGCTTAAAAACGTTCTCGATTATGTTGAACGGCATGAGCTTCTAAAGCCTGGAGACCGCGTTGGCGTTGCGGTTTCAGGAGGCGCAGACTCAATCGGACTGTTGCGTCTTCTGCTGGCTTTGCGAGAGCGGTTAGCGGTCGTTCTTTCTGTAATCCACTTTAACCACAAACTGCGTGGGTCAGAAGCAGAAGACGACGAAGCTTTCGTTCGTCAACTTTCGCACGTCCAGGGGCTGGATTTTTTTTGTGAAGGTGGCGATGTTGCTGCATATGCGCGAAAGAAGCGCTTGGGTCTCGAAGCTGCGGCGCGGACTATGCGCTACCAATATTTTCAACGTTTGTTCGAAACACAGAGGCTGAACCGAATCGCCACCGCGCACACAATAGACGATCAGGCTGAAACCGTCTTGTTGAAACTTTCGCGAGGAGCGGGCACCCGCGGACTGGCTGGCATTTATCCTCAAGTGGAGTTCCCGAAGCAAGCTGACGATCAAGCATCAAGGCAATCCCGTTGCATTGTTCGGCCGCTACTTTCTATCCGCCGAATTGAAATCCGAGAATATCTCGCACATGTGAGTCAGGGCTGGCGAGAAGATAAAAGCAATCGCGACTTGCGTCACGCGCGCAACCGGGTGCGGCATGGCATTTTGCCGCGCCTCGAGCGTCACGTGAATTCAGCTGTGACAGAAGCGCTTTCCGACACAGCGGAAATCGCCCGTGCCGAGGAGCAATATTGGCGGGGCGAAGTGCTTCGACTATTACCGCAGGTATGGCAGTTTGGACTTCAAGAAGGTGGCGCACTCAACTTGCCGGAGTTGTCGCGTTTGCAGTTAGCGTTGCAGCGACGTGTTGTCCGTGAGGCAGCTAAATCCCTGGGCGTGGCGCTGGAATTTCGCCACGTGGAAGAAATCGTGGAAATTGCGAGATCGCGCTCCCCTGCAAGAGCAGGGACCATGCTGCCCGGTCTTTGGTCTGTAAGCCGCGACAAGGGGATCTTGCACTTTAACCGCACGCAAGCACAATTAAAGACAATAGGGTCGTATGAGTACGAACTTAGTATCCCTGGCCGGGTAAAGGTTCCCGAACTTGGCAAGCTTTTCGAGTCCGTCTTGATTGCGGTGCCGACATCGGTAGCCCCAGAGCAGGGCAATTTTCTGGATCCCGCACTTATCGGGGGGGACTTGAAGGTCCGAAACTGGCGCGCCGGAGACCGTTTTTGGCCTTCCCATCGAAAAAGTCCCAAGAAAATCAAAGAGTTGCTTCAGGAGCAACATGTAACCGGATCAGAACGAAAGCTTTGGCCAGTTGTCGCAAGCGGCCCCGAAGTAATCTGGATGCGTGGCTTCTCTGTTCCTTCCCGATTAATGGCGGGCGAGCGAGTGGAAAGAGCATTGATCATCCGCGAGCTTCCTTTGACTGAGCATTCGTCGAGAGCACCCCTACATGAAGGTAGAGGTATCTAAACACGCATCTTTTCGCCGCGTCTGTCCATGGCATTGGGGTATTAAGATGAAGGAGCGTTTAGATAATCCAGACCAAATTGCAGCAACTCTCCAACACGGAGCAGATACGCACGGTGATTGCGGCCGAGCAGATACAGAAGCGCGTCCGCGAAATGGCCCGCCAGATATCGGCGGATTACGCAGGGCGGACCATCCACGCTCTGGCGGTGCTGGAAAATGGATTTATTTTTCTTGGGGACCTGGTTCGAGAATTAGAAGTTCCGGTGATTTGCCAGTTCATCAAACCGCGCTATCGCACGCAACCTGAGCGCGAAGCCACGGAGGTGCTGGAAATTTTCTTCAGCCACGAGCTCGATATTCGCGGACAACACGTACTTCTGATCGAGGGTCTGGTGCACTCAGGTGTCACGACTGAGTTTCTAATGAGTGATTTGCGTGCGCGGGGAGCGGCCTCGGTCAAACTAGCAACCTTGCTCGACCGGCAATCCGCGCGACGGGTATTTTTGCAGCCGGACTACTTTGGGTTCCTGGTGGATGACAACTTCCTGATTGGTTATGGATTGGGCGATGCGGACCAGACAGGGCGAAACCTTCCCTATCTGGCGAAGCGTAGTTGAAATTTTTCCAATTCACTAGCGTGACCTAAGTTACCGGTCGCGACCACCCCATTTTTGCAGGCGAAGGGTTTAGAATGACGATTAGCCAAAATCTCCAATCCAAATGTTGCGGCCTGCATCTAATTAACAAGTCACGCCGCCCGAGTAACCTAGCGGTTGGAGCAGGGCGCGACTTTCTCAGGAGTTTCAGGTGAATTCAACAGTCAAGACGGTGGTTTTCTGGTTGGTGATTGGCATTTCGGCACTGCTTCTCTGGCAGGTGGTGAGAGGCGCGAACAGCGGCCAGAAGGAGAAGGACGTCAACTTCTCTCAATTCATGTCGGACGTGGACCAAGGCAACATAAAAGAGGTCACGATCACCGGCATGGATGTTCACGGCAAATTTCATAGCGACGGATCGGGCTTTCACACCACGGTACCGGCCAGCTATCCCGACATGATTCGCGCGCTTCGCGAAAAGAACGTCAACATCAATATTCGCGACGCGAACAGCGGAAGCTGGGGATGGCTGATCAATCTCGCTCCGCTGGCGCTCTTGGCTGCACTGTGGTTCTTTATGATCCGCCAGATGCAAACCGGTGGAAACAAGGCCCTGTCGTTCGGCAAGAGCCGCGCCCGCCTGCTCTCGATGCAGCAGAAAAAAGTCACATTCAAAGACGTGGCTGGCGTTGAAGAGGCCAAAGAAGAGTTAAAAGAAATCATCGAGTTCCTTCGGGAAGCGCAGAAATTCCAAAAACTTGGGGGACGTATTCCCAAGGGCGTGCTTCTGGTTGGACCTCCGGGAACCGGCAAAACCTTACTGGCGAGAGCGGTGGCCGGAGAGGCGAATGTTCCCTTCTTCTCAATTTCCGGCTCAGATTTCGTAGAAATGTTCGTAGGCGTCGGCGCAAGCCGCGTGCGCGATCTTTTCGAGCAGGGCAAGAAGAATGCTCCTTGCATTATCTTCATTGACGAAATTGACGCGGTCGGACGTCATCGTGGCGCTGGATTAGGCGGCGGTCATGATGAGCGCGAACAGACCCTGAATCAATTGCTGGTTGAAATGGACGGCTTCGAGTCTAACGAAGGCGTGATTTTGATGGCTGCAACCAACCGGCCCGATGTGCTCGATCCCGCGCTGCTGCGGCCTGGCCGATTTGACCGCCGCGTGGTGGTAAATCGTCCTGACGTTCGTGGACGCGAGGAAATCCTGCGGGTGCATACCCGCAAGATTCCCATGGCAGACGACGTAGAACTCCTCGTTCTGGCACGTGGGACCCCGGGTTTCTCCGGAGCCGATCTAGCCAACATGGTTAACGAAGCGGCCCTGAGTGCTGCCCGTCAGAATCGCAAAGCCGTGCTCTTGTACGACTTTGAGGTTGCCAAAGACAAAGTGCTCATGGGCGTGGAG
>JALYIM010000029.1 GCA_030775785.1 Acidobacteriota bacterium | reverse complement strand
ACATGGGTTCGCTCACGAGTTGTATGCTGGAAGGTGATTTCACCCGGTTACAACGCGCACGCAACATCCGCCACCGCGCCCTCGCCATTTCCATTTCCCTGCAAACGATTTTCGTAGCTGGCTTAATTCTTTTTCCACTTCTCAGCAAAGGCGAGCGCATCGATTTAAAAAACGTCACCCCCATTCCGCCCTACGCGCCTTATGGACACCCGCGACACAATCGCAACACGAATCATCACTCCACCACTGCGCCCTGCAGCTTTTGCCCGACTCTGCACCTTTCTCCCATAACTCCAACTCACGATCCACAGCGAAAGGACGACCCTGGGGATCCAAACATTCCTCCCGGAAACCCTCAGGGACAGCGTAACGGAATACTATTCTCTTCAAACAACGCTCCTACTCGTCCCGATGATGTTACCGACCCTTCCCCACCAATAAAGACTCCTCGTGTGACGATCAGCCAATTGCAACCCGCCATGCTGTCGCATCGGGTCGAGCCGCTCTACCCGGCGATTCCCAAAGCAATGCATCGCGAAGGCCGCGTCGAACTTCGCGCCATCATTGCTACCGACGGCTCCATCCAATCGCTCGAAGCCATCTCCGGAGACCCCATGTTCTTTCAATCCGCATTCGCCGCCGTCCGCGAGTGGCGCTACAAAGCCACCATCCTTAACGGCCAACCAGTCGAAGTAGACACCCGCATCACCGTGATCTACTCCCTCCCTCACTGATCGCACGCCCGAGAGCTGCAGTACCGATTTTTCTCAAGCGAATTTATAGAGGAGGACTTGTTTATGGAATAATGAAACTTCCAGGGGATCGCGGGAGTGAACAAGGCTACGTCCGTTTTAAGCCGAAACAACGTGAAAACATTTGGGCAACCACATGGCCAACCAATGATTTTCGCTCACGGCTACGGTTGCGATCAGAACATGTGGCGTATGGTGGCCCCGGCGTTTCAAGAGAATTACCGGATTGTTCTCTTTGATCACGTAGGCTTTGGCAATTCCGACCTGTCCAGCTTTGATCGCAGCAAATACGGTACGCTGCAGGGTTATGCGCATGACGTCCTGGATATTTGTCGTGAACTTAAACTGGAAAAAGTAATCTTCGTTGGCCATTCTGTCAGCGCTATGATCGGGGTGCTGGCCGCCATTGAGGCCCCTGACCTGTTCGACAAATTGATCCTCATCGGACCCTCTCCTAGATATATCAACGATGCGGACTATGTGGGCGGTTTCACCAAGGCAGATATCGACGGCTTACTGGATTTTTTGGACAGCAATTATCTAGGCTGGTCCAAAGCGGTGGCGCCAGTCATCATGCAGAACCCGGACCGCCCCGAACTTGCCGAAGAACTAGCGAACAGCTTCTGTCGCACCGACCCGGAAATCGGGAAACATTTTGCCGGGGTCACATTTCTGTCGGACAATCGGGCCGATCTTCCGAAACTAAACATTCCTTCCATTATTTTGCAATGCGATCCCGACTCGATCGCACCGGTTTGCGTCGGGGAGTACATAAACAGGCATTTAGCGAACAGCGCGCTCGTAAAACTGAATGCTACCGGACATTGCCCCCACCTCAGTGCGCCGGCTGAAACAATTTCCGCGATGCGCAGTTTCTTGAAGAGCTTCGTCAAGTAGCGAGGAACATTGAGGCTTCATCATCAATTCGTCAACGATTTACAGGAACTGTATGACATCGCGCCGTGTGGTTACGTTTCGTTTTCTCTGGAAGGTGAAATTGTCGCGGTGAACGAGACGTTTCTGAACTGGAGCGGCTACCGCCAAGCCGAAGTTGTTTCCAAGCTTCACTTTCAGGCGCTGTTGACGGTACCCGGAAATATATTCTTCGAAACGCAGTTTTTTCCATTGTTACAGCTGCAAAACACCGTAAAAGCTGTGGCCTTTGACCTGGTTTGCAAAGACGGGAAAATACTGCCTGTCTTGCTTAACGCCACGCAGCGTACAAGCGTCGCTTTTGGTACTCCACTCATTCACACTGCTATCTTTGATGCGACCGATCGTAGAACGTATGAAAAGGAATTGTTACGTGCTCGCCGGGAGCTGGAGGAAGAAGCTTCCCGTCGCAACGCGGAACTGGTGCGCGAAGTCGCCGAACGGCAACGAGCCGAGGAAAGTCTGCGGGAACTGACCGCGAAGCTCCTGCAATCACGCGACGACGAACAGCGCCGCCTGGCCCGCGCGCTTCACGATAGCGTGGGACAGCTTCTCGCGGCTTTGGCGATGAATCAATCTGTCATCGGCGCGGAAAAAGCCCACTTGAGCGATCGCCCCCAGGCGGCTTTGGCGGAAAATATCGAAATTGCCCAGCAAATATCGACCGAAATCCGAACGATCTCGCAGTTGTTACACCCTCCATTGCTTGATGAAGTCGGCCTTAGCTCAGCGCTCCGCTGGTACATTGAAGGAATCAATCGACGTGGAGGTATTACACTAAACTTGGAAATGCCAGAATCTTTTGGCCGGCTGCCCGCCGAAATTGAAACAGCCATTTTCCGGATCATTCAGGAGTGTTTGACGAATTCACACCGGCATGGAAAAAGCAAAAACGCCAATGTAAACCTCAGCAGGACTTCCGACTCTATCTCCATCACCGTCGCGGATGAAGGTATTGGCATCCCAGAGTTAAAACTTGAACAGATAAAATCCGGAAGTGGAGCTGGGGTTGGGCTGCGGGGAATGCGCGAGCGGGTGTATCAATTGAACGGGACTCTGGACATTGTTTCCAGCAAAAAGGGCACAGTAATTCAAATCCGCTTGCCCGTCTCCGGAATTCCGTCGCAAGACCTGTGAGGCACGCGCCTGAATTAGCGTGATAGGGGTCCCCCCCCATATAACGCTGCAAGTGCAGATTGCAAAGGGTTTATGTGCAAAATAGCCGACACGATAGGAGGAGTTTGCTACGCAAGAACTTACAGCACGGGCTCTCCCGAATGCCTCCCAATCTCCTCCCGCGCCAAATCGCGCAGCCGAACAATCTCCTGCAAGTGCCCCGGGTCCTGCGAACTCAACGCTCCCACCGGGTAAATCGGCGGCGAAAGCGTAATTGTGACGCTTGTGGGCCGTGGTAAAAACGTCCCATCGCGCAAAAACTTTCTCGTTCCCGCCAGCGAAACAGTAATCACCGGGACACCTGTCGCCACCGCACCACGAAACGCCCCTAACTGAAATGGACGTAATCCTTCATTCGGGGTAAACGTTCCCTCGGGGAAAACAAAAACCGAGTCGCCCTTTCTCAAATAGGCTTCAATCTCTTCCACCTGCCGTAAGCGCGCGCCCGGATCATGGCGGTTAAAGGACAAATGTCCCATCTTGTTCAAAAATGTTCCGATGAACGGCATTCCATTCACTTCGCCCTTGGCAACGAATCGATACGGCACGCCCAATCCCAGCATCAGCGGCAGCACATCGAAATAACTCACATGATTCGCCGCATACACTTTGGCACCAGGCGTATCCATGTACTGCTTCCCCACAACCTTTACGCGAATCCCGGCCAGCGCAAACAGCACCTTCAGCGCCGCCGAAGTAAATTTTCCCGCCGCCACATGATCTTTGTAAGTCAGCACGATCAGCCACGACGGCACAATCCACAAAAAGAAAAGCACGATGAAATATACGCCGTAAATAATTTCCAATCCTCTTCGCAGCACTCCCCAAACTTTGTGCCCGGCTTCCCGCACAAAGCCCGATGCCCCCAATCGAGCAATCTGCAGCCAGGCCGGCGGCTTGGTGTTCGACAATGTTCCCGCCATATACATCTGCTTCGTCTCGTCGCGCCGCAATTTTCCGCTGGAGGTCTTCGGTATGCTCCCAGGGGGAATTAACTCCACGCGATCCGGCGGAACTCCCAGCCCGCCGGAAATTTCATTCGTAATCGCAGAGGCCAGCGTTCTCCGTTTAGCCGCATCCGCCTCGCGGGTTTCGGCCACAATCACCAATTTTTCCGTGCCCGCCGCTAAATCCTGCAACCCAAACGCCACAATACAGCCCTTGCGAATTCCCTCTACCCGCCCGGCCAACTCTTCCACTTCATGCGGGTACAAATTCCGTC
>JALYIM010000028.1 GCA_030775785.1 Acidobacteriota bacterium | reverse complement strand
ATGGAAAATGCGCCAGCATCGGGGAGGTGCTTCGCGAGAGCCACCAACAGGAATCCGAGAGTGAGAATCATCGCTCGCGTCCAAGCTGACTTTTGCGCACTCGCTCTGGGCAGATACATAAGACTTTTCGTTAATTGCTTCTGGTTCGTCTTGTTTCTCTACGATGCCTGCGCGGATAAGCTTTCGCCCGCGAGCACACATATTTTCGCAATATCAGTGTCGGATTGCATAGCAGTGAAAACAACCTGGCGCACAGCCCGCGCGGAATGCTGAAAAAACACTTGACGCACTAACGATCTCGTTTGGTCTTCGCCAAAACGGGTGAAGTCAAGTGGAAATGACGAAAGTGGCGTATCCGGCTCTAAGGGAAATTGCGGCCCGAGTTCATCGCGTTTTGTTTGCTGCTCCAGCAACTCTGCATTCACTCGCATGCTTTCGCCTCGTCGGACGCGAACTCTAGATGCCACTTGAATCTCTATGGCGCTCAAACATTTCATCGAACTCGACACCGGCGGGCAGCGAAGCTACGACAGAAGGACCCAGGCATGCGACCACTTCGTCGGGTGTGCGGAAAGTCGAATCCAGATAGTCGGCGGTGAACGCCACGCCAGTGCCAACGATCGTTGCCAGGACCAGTCCGACAAGACCAAACGCTAATCCCGAGTGTTGCGGAAGAGCCGGTACGGTGGGGCGCTGCACAATAGCAACATTCAGAATGCCTCCCTCGTCGAGGGCATCTCCAATCCTTGCCTCCTCGCGCTTGTTAGCGTAGAGAAGATATTTGTCTTCCGCGGCTTTGACATTGCGCAACAGTTCCTCCTGTTGTATGGCACGGTCTCCAAGCCTTTTCGCATCCTCTTTGTAACTGTTGACTACGGGGCCATTTGCCGCCGCGCGTGCCTTTAGCGACGTGAGTTCTACTTGCGACTTCAAAAGCTCCGCTTTGACCCATTCATGATTCGGATCCAGTTCCGAGGTCTGTTCACGTACCGGATCGGTTGCCTCGCCCGCAATGGCGGCCTTTGTCTCTGCAATCTGTTCATCTAATTCCTGCACTGGCCGGTAGGAAGGCTGAAATTTCGCCAGAAGATTGGTTCGCCGGAGCTGAAGTTCCAGCAGCGTTGACTTCATTTTTTCGAGCAATAGCGGATTATCAGAATTTCGTATTTGCGTGGTTGTGCGCGCCGGCAATGTACCTATCTTGGATTCGAGGGCGGAGATTCGTTCGGTAATCTGCACCACGGAAACCAGTGTTTCCCTTTGGTTCGAATCAGAATTACTTAACTTCTGCAATGCGATATCACGTTCCAGCGCCGCCGATACAACGCCCTCTCCGTGGGTGAATGCCATTAACTGAAACTCTGACTGTTCGAGAGCGCCGCGCGATTGCATCATCTGCTGTTCGAAAAAATGGGATTCTCCTGACGGTCGTCGGACCTGCTGATGCCTTTGCAAATATGCAGCCTCGAGAGCGCGTAGGACTTCTGCCGACCGGCCCGGGTCCGCGCAAGAGTAGCTAACCTTTATCAATGTAGATTTTCGTATGGGAGTTACGTCCAGAGTCCTGGCGAGGTGACGCACGGCCCGAGCAACTCTTTTCTCCTCGCTGTCGCCGGTCAGTCTCCCCCACCAGGAGTTATCCTTAATCCCAAACGAGAATTCTGGCTGACAGAACGAAGTATCTCGTCATCCTTCAGCAGCTCTGCTTCCGAATTGAGTTCCTCCGCGGTAACTTCGCCGCGCTCAATTTGGGGAGGTTGGCTTGGAGTGGGTGTGACCACCGGATCCAGCCGGCCTCGACGCAATAGAATTGTCATATTTGCTTCGTAAGAAGGTGCAACGGTGCCGTAAAGCAAAACGACGGCGAAGATAGCGGCAAAAGTAATTGCCGTTATCCGTCGCTGCCTAAAAAACACAGCCGCAACGTCCCGCGCGGTGACAGAGGGCACGGGTACCGCTCTCGCGACAAGTTTGAGTTCCTCCACCACACAGAGCTCCCAATTTTTCCGTCAAAAAGTGGCTGGGTTCAAGTACGTGCCCAAGCTGGATGTTGGTAAATACCTGCGAAGTTTTGACATCGTGTTCTTGGGTACGAAAATCAAATCTCCGGGTTGCAAGTGAATGTCTCCGGAGAGGTTTCCCGATCTCAACATGGACTTAACATCAAGAATCTTGGTCTCAACCACGTCGCTCGAGAGTCGGCGGAAAAGGACAACCCGTGAGTGTTTCGACTGGTCGGTAAAGCCGCCGGCAATCGCGACCGCCTGCGTAACAGTAATATCGGTGCGGAGCTCAAATTTTCCGGGCCGCACAAGCTCGCCGGTTGCGATGAAATATGGCTTATCGAAGTCTTTGAGGACGATCGAAACTTCCGGATCGCGCAGCGTCTGGCTGTAGGCTCGGCCCACGGCCGCTCGCAGGTCATTCAAGAACATCCCGTTGACGTACATGTCTCCAACTCCTTTCAGGGTGATGAAACCGTCGGGCTGTACGCTAAGTGTCTGGTCGAATTCGGAAGAAAAAGTGAAGCTGATTTGCATCACGTCGCTTTTTCCCAGCCGGTATAACGGACGGGGTTCCCCCGTCTGGGCTGGACTCATGGTCGTACCCTTCGGCCCGCCCGTTATTTCGGCCTCCGTGGGATTCGCCACTCCGGGAAGGTCTGCAGCGACCCTGGGCTGCTGTTCTTCCTGGGCGGCGGCCACTGTCTGAGCATTCACCGCGAAGTAAGCGGCGATTGCGATTACAAGAATTTGAGAAGTTTGTTTCATACAAATCTTTAGTCCACATACCACGCAATGGGTAACGCCGCAGAGACCTCGCCCGTTGCTGTCTCTGTTCGGAAGTTATTCCTCCCGTAATCCAGCGGCAAGACATGTAAAGTGTCATCTACGAAGGTAGTAAGTAGAACGTCCGCGAAGTGGAAGACTCCGGGCGAGAAAGATATCCACAACCAAATCGGCTGGTTGGTGTTGAGATGTCACAGAAGTGCACGGCCAAAATACTTATGATCAATCGCGTTGACTTAACGAACTGGTTATAACGCATATGATCTCCAGCCCGACGAATGCAGCCCCGCCCAATCCCATTGTCGTGCTAGTGGCTGACTCCAACCAGATGCAGAGCCAACTGCTGGTGGACGCGCTGCAGAAGTGTCCGGAGTTTCAAGTCGTCAGTTCTTCCATGAATTTGGATGAAGTGCTCAATGCGATGTCGTGTTTTCCTGTGAGGGTCGCGCTCTTGAATGGCGACAAGTCAAGCCATGCGGGCCGAGACATGACGATCGTGCGGCAATTTCATATCGCGCATCCCGCTATTCCTTTGGTGTTGTTACTTCATGACTACGATCGCGATTTAGTTGTGAAGGCTTTCCGCTCCGGAGTGAAGGGGCTGTTTTGCTTTTCGGACTACAGCTTTCAACTGCTATGCAAGTGCATCCAATCGGTTTACCAGGGCCAAGTATGGGCCAACAGCGAGCAACTCCATTATTTGTTGCAGGTTGTCACGCAAGTTCCTTCGCTTCGGATGGTGAACGCGAACGGAATCAAACTACTGACCCCGCGCGAGGAGCAGGTGGTCGCGCTGGTCGCCGACGGCCTCAGCAATCGGGAAGTAGCCAGCGAACTTAGTCTTAGCGAACACACCGTCAAAAAATATATGTTTCGTATCTTTGACAAGCTTGGCATCTTCAGCCGGGTTGAGCTTGTGCTTTATGCCGTGGCGCACGGCGGCCATCGGGAGGCGGAATGGATTGCTGGAGGCGCAGCCTGACGCACTCGTGCGGTTCCGACATTTCGGTTTCATACATGCTTTCCTCGCCAGCAAGCCTCTAATCTGATTACAATGTCACCTGCTGTCTGGTTCCCGTGTGACTTCATCTGACATCCAACCACGGCGTAAGACTGTCATTGCCTCCGGCCTTCTCTGCGGAGTGCTTGCACTCGTTGTACTATTCACCAACAAGAGCGCTTTCTTCAGTCCGCTCGCAGTTGTAGTTGTGGCTGCGATCGGCCTGATCGCCGTGCTGCTGCAATCTCGCTTCCGAGATCAAGGACCAAGCCGCGGCTGGCGGTCGCCAGTCTGGCTCAATGCACTAGGTATCCTGTTTGCAGTCGCGGCCCTGTTCGCTGATCACATCGGACTTCCTTCCGAGGTTGCTCCTGTAATGGCCCTTGTTGCCATCGGAACCTTCGCTATCAGCAGCGCGATTATTCTGGCCGCTTTTAGAAAGCGCCGCTCCGCTTCTGAGTCCTCCACAAATTCGAAATGACACAGCCGCCGCGAACCATCATTCACTAATGGCAAACGACCGAGAGAAAGAAGCCGCAGCGCGCGCCAGTCTAAAGTTTGTTCACGACGGAGATATTGTCGGCCTGGGCACCGGATCCACCGCCCAGCACGTGGTGCGTCTGCTGGCAGATCAAGTTCGCGCAGGACTGAAAATTCAGGGAATCCCCACTAGCAGTGGAACCAAAGACCTAGCAATAGGTCTCGGCATTCCCCTCGCCACCCTCGACCAGTTCCAGGAAATTGATGTCACCATTGACGGCGCGGATGAGGTCAGTCCTCAACTCAATTTAATTAAAGGTGGCGGTGGTGCGTTGCTGCGGGAGAAGGTAATAGCCTCGGCATCGCGAAGGCTAGTAATCGTTGCGGATTCCAGCAAGCAGGTTCCGGTCCTTGGAAGATTCCCACTGCCGATAGAAGTCATTGCGTTCGCCGAACCGTTAGTCTCGAAACGGATCGCCAGCCTGGGAGCTGAAGTTAAAGAAAGGAGAAAAGGCGATGGAAGCCCATTTGTCAGCGACGAAGGTCATCACATCCTCGATTGCAATTTTGGACACATTGACGACCCGGCTGCGCTGGCTAGCGCGTTGAAAGCCATTCCCGGTATCGTCGAGCATGGGTTGTTCGTCAGAATGGCGGACGTAGTGTTGATCGCGAAGGGAGATCAGATTCTAGAGTTGCACAAGCAAGAAGAAGGAAGACACTCAACTCACAATGTTCCGCAGCGCGGTCAGTAAGCGCGAAACTTCCTCGTCGGTGTTGTAATGCGCCAGACCGATGCGCAGGAAGCCGCCATCCTTTTCTACATTCAGGCGCTCAGTCAAATTCACCGCGTAGTAATTTCCATCCCAGGTAAAGAATCCGAGTTCGCCAAGTTTTGATGCGAGCTCGAGCGGAGTATGACCGTCTACACGAACGGCGAAGGTAGGGCAACGATTTGCGAAACGGCTTGGATCGCTAATCCCGTATAGCTTGAGCCCGGGGATGGAAGTCAATCCGCGAATCATGAGTTCTGTTAGGCCACCTTCATGCCGCAGGATTCCGTCATAACCTTTAGTGAGAGCACTTCGCCTCGAGGCAACAGCAGGATCCAATTGCCGACCTAAATCCGCCAGGTAATCAACGCAAGCAGTAATGCCGGCTATGCATTCATGATTGAGCGTTCCCCACTCCCAACGATAGGGCACTTCGTCGCTGTTTGCCCGAAGCTTGTAAGGAGAGAGACCGCGCAACAGATCACGCTTACCATAGAGCACTCCCATATGTGGTCCGAAGAATTTGTAGGTTGAGCAGACCAGAAAGTCGCAATCCAGCGCGCGCACATCAATCGGCCCATGGGGCGCGTAATGGACGGCGTCAATATAGGCCTTCGCACCAACTTTGTGGGCGAGGCGCACGACTTCGCACACATCATTGATGGTCCCAACTGCGTTCGACGCATATCCCACCGCAACAAGCTTCGTGCGGTTGGTTATCTTCTGCGCCAGATCCTTCATGTCGAGAGTGCAGTCGGCTTCATTGATGTCCACCATGCGAATTACCACGCCCTTTTCCTCGAGGGCGCGCCAGGGAGAAACGTTGGCATCATGATCAAGCTGAGTAAGGACGATTTCGTCGCCGGGCACAAGTCCGCGTGCGATCGAGCGGCTGATCGCGAACGTGAGTGTTGTCATATTCGGTCCGAACACCACTTCGTCCGAATCACAGCCAAGCAGGTCCGCCATGGCGGAACGCGCCCCATCAAGGGCAGCATCGGTTCGCTGGCTGGTAGCATAAGCGCCACGGGTGTTAGCGTTCGAACTCTTCAAGTACTCGGAGATGGCGTCAATCACTCGCTGGGGAACCTGCGTGCCGCCGGGCCCATCGAGAAATGTAGCCGGATGTTCGTGGACCATTTGGTCGAGGGCAGGGAACTGCTTTCGAACCCAAGAGACATCCAACTTCGTCGAACGTAATCGCTCGGCGGTCGGCATAGTTTTTACTTCATCTCCTCGCCGCAAATTAACTCCCATCGGCAGCGCTCCAAATTGGTCTGATTTTGTTTTCCACAGCCATTTAAACAAAAGTTAAAAAGTCAAGGGCGAACAATAGGAGAAAGCAAAATTTTGGAATCCAGTCTATAAACCCCACCTGTTGTGGTCGCAAAATGCGTCGTCCACAATTGATCGTGCTTTCCCATTTCGGTTACGAAAGGCTTTACCTACCCACAAGTTTGTTGTTGACAACAAACAGTTTAGGCGTAGGATGTGGACAAAAGTGGAACAAAGTGGTCATGGCAGTAAAGGTCGTGGGCAAGATTGGAAAACTTAGAGGTGCCAGTGGAATTCAAGACTGACTCCCCGAAAAATAGCCCTGACGAACCCATAACCGCTGACTTTTTAACAGTTTTGACCTCCCTCGCAGTGGTAGTAGCTGCTAAAAGATTTTCCGCCCCGGTAAAGGGACGAACACATGTTTCGCGGCAATCACCCAACTCGCGTAGACGAAAAGGGACGGCTCAAAGTCCCCGCGGAATTCAAGCGAGTAATAGACGAGAAATACAGCGCCCAATTTTACATCACAAGTTTGGACGGGAAAATTGCTCAAGTGTATCCCTTCGAGGAATGGGAACGGATCGAGCAGAAGTTGGCCGCCCTTTCGACTTTCAATCCTACGAAGAAAAAGTTTTTGAGCCGGGTGAATTACTGGGGACAGGTAGTGGAGATGGACGGCCAGGGTCGGCTGCTGATTCCGCAGTTATTACGGGACACGGCGCAGATCAAGGGCGAGGTGGCAGTGCTCGGCAACCTCACCTATCTGGAACTCCGCAACCTGGAAATGTTCCGCAAAGAGATTGAGGAGCAACAGTTCACGCCAGAGGATGAAAGCACGCTCAACGAGCTGGGTATCTAGTGGCGGAGGGTTTAAACATCCCCGAGCGGGATGGACGTGGCGCGGTAATCAAGGCTGGCCATGTTCCGGTTCTTTTAAAAGAAGCGATCGACTTTTTAGATATCAAACGCAGCGGGAGCTATATAGACGCTACCGTGGGCTTGGGCGGGCACAGTTACGAAATCGCAAAACGCCTCGGCGCACTGGGACATTTGATTGGCCTCGATAAAGATCCCGCAGCGTTGGAAGCAACGCGCGCAAAGCTGAGTTTGGAAACAGAAGACTTTCCCAGGCTCACGCTGTTGCATGCATCGTTCGCCGAAATCGGAAAGCGCTTCAGTCCGGCATCAGTGGACGGGCTGCTCGCCGATGTAGGAATGAGCAGTTTGCAGCTTAATGATGCGGCGCGAGGCTTCAGTTTTCAGGCGGAAGGACCGCTCGACATGCGTATGAACCCGCAAGCCGAGTTGACCGCCGATCAAGTGGTAAACCAGGTTGACGAGATCACACTTGCCAACCTGATTTACGAATTCGGTGATGAAAGGAGGTCGCGGAGAATCGCCAGAGCCATTGTCCGGTCGCGGCCGATTCGAACTACTGCGCAACTCGCAGAGATCGTATCGGGCGCGGCCCGGCCAATGAACCAGGCAGAAAGACGGATTCATCCCGCGACGAAAACCTTTCAAGCACTCCGAATCTTCGTAAACGACGAACTGAAAGACCTGCAGGAGCTGATGACAGCCGCTCCGCAGGTGCTGAAACCGGGAGGCAGGTTAGTAGTCATCAGCTTTCACTCGCTGGAAGACCGCATCGTCAAAGATGCTCTCCGCAGCTGGGTAAAGCAGGGTCACTACCGGATACTCACGAAAAAGCCAGTAACGCCCGGAGAAGAAGAGATGCAAAGGAATCCGCGATCGCGAAGCGCGAAATTGCGGGCAGCAGAGCGAGTTTGAACATTCTGAAACTGTAATCGGGGAGGTTGGCAATGTATAAGGGCACACTCATAGACGACTTAATAGCAGCAGTAGCAAAGGCGGAAGGACAAGTGGTGGCGCCTGCGAATCCTGAGGAAGAGTCGCTCACTTCTTGGTATGCGTTAACGCGACACGAAATCGCGAATTTGGATTCGCTGGTTGGGGTGGCTTAATGGCAGCTCGAAACGCAACAACATTCTCTTCGAATGCAACTCCAGCGAACCGTATTGCTTTCTGGGCCGGCACGCCGGAAGTTTACTTCTCTAAACCAATAGATAACTCACGCCTGGTCCAAGTGGAAGATCCGCGACGCGGACGTGAAATGAAGCAGTTTGGCATGGCTCTCGGCTGCTTGTTCCTGCTGGTGATGACGTACGCGTTCCAGCATTTCAAAGCCATCGAATATGGATACAACATTGAAACCTTAAAAGCGCAGCGGGACGGTATTGTCGAGATGAACCGCGCGCTGCGGCTCGAAGAAGCCACCCTGCGCAATCCTGATCGCATCGAGAAAATCGCCCGGCAATTTGGACTGCAGCCGCTTGAAGCTGGCCAGGTGCTGCGCATGGATACTGGCGCTGTGGAAGGGAGTTCTCCGGTGATGGCCGCGATTACTCCGATTTCCGTGGTGTCGGGTAGGTAGGGACCAACCCGCAGTTAATGTAGACCCTCCCCCAAGGTATTTGAGGGTTACGTCTGGCGGCTTGCGCACTATCGGCATGCCGCCAGATTTGTCTAAACACGATGCTTTAGCAAGCTTTTAGATTTTCTAAGGAAGACCCGTGGCGTCGAATTCAAACCGCAACAGCACCCGCAACCGGCTCTACATTCTGAGCGCAATCCTCCTGTTATGGTGTGCCGGAATTTGCCTGCGTCTGGTCTACCTGCAAATCTTCCGCTACGAAGCTTTTCTGAAACGAGCGGAACACCAGCAAACTCGCACGGTTGAGATCGCCGCCAGGCGCGGGCTTGTGTACGACCGCGCTGGTCGAGAACTGGCAATGTCCAAGGCGGTAGATTCGGTCTTCGCAGTGCCTTCGGAAATTCCAGACCTCGCGTCCACAATCTCTTTGATTAGTCGCATCACGAAAACGGAGCCCCATGAACTATTGGCCCGGTGCAAGGCTTCGAAGAGTTTTTGTTGGGTGGCGCGCAAGGCCGATACGGAAATTGCCGAACGCATTAAGTCGCTTAATCTGCGCGGCATCTATCTTCAGAAAGAGTCGAAGCGCTTTTATCCCAAGCGAGAACTCGCCGCCCAGGTGTTGGGATATGTGGGCATGGACGACGAAGGGCTCAGCGGAATCGAACGCGAATACGACGATAAATTGCGGGGATCCACGGGACGTATGCTGATTTCGGTGGACGCTCGAAAAAAGTGGTTTGGCAGCGTCGAGAAGCAGCCTGCTCCCGGCCAGAATATCGTCCTTACCGTCGACGAGAATATCCAATACATCGCCGACAAAGAACTGCAGGCAGCGATAGAACAGACCCACGCGATTTCCGGAACCGTTGTTGTAGAAAATCCGCACACGGGCGAAATTTTAGCGCTGGCTAATCGGCCGACATTCAATCCCAATCTTGCCAAGGAAATAACGCCAGAGAAATTAAAGAACCATGCCGTCAGCGACGTCTACGAACCCGGCTCGACTTTTAAGTTGGTGACGCTGTCTGCTGCCCTGGAAGAAAAAGTTACCAATCCCAACGAGATTTTCGACTGCCAGATGGGATCCATCGTCTTCAACGGGATGCGTATTCGCGATAGCCGTCCGCACGGTCTGCTGACGGTAACGCAAATTCTCGCGGAATCGAGCGACGTGGGCGCGATCAAAGTCGCGTTGCGACTGGGAGAAGACAGATTCTATAAATATATCCGGGCCTACGGATTCGGATCCCCGACGGGCATCGAGCTACCCGGAGAGTCTCGCGGTCTCACCAAACCCGTGAGCCGGTGGTCAAAGGTCTCGATGGGCGCAATTTCGATGGGACAGGAAATCGGAATCACTCCCATTCAATTATCTTCACTAGTTTCAACCATCGCTAACGACGGAGTGTGGGTCTCTCCCCGCATCGTGGCCGCAACCACCGAGCCCCAACGGACGCCGCAAACGATCGCGTTCCATCCCGCCAGCGAACATCGCGTCATTTCAACCATGACTGCAGCACAGATGAAGAAAATGATGCAGCAAGTCGTGCTCGAGGGCACAGGGCGCAAGGCGATTCTCGAGGGATATTCCTCCGCCGGCAAGACGGGAACAGCGCAGAAAGTTGACCCTGCGACGCACGCGTACTCGCGAACAAAGTACGTTGGCTCGTTCGCAGGATTTGCTCCTATCAACAATCCGGCGATCGTGGTTGCCGTGATTCTCGATTCTGCGGTTGGCCTCCATCAGGGTGGACAAGTGGCGGCCCCCGTGTTCCAGCGCATTTCGCAGCAGGTACTGGAATATCTCCATGTTCAGCATGACGTAGACCTGCCGAGCAGCCGCCAGATATTGATGGCACGCAAAAACGTTAAAGAAGATGAGCTGGCCGAAGCGTCTCCCGATCATCTGGGGTCCGCATTGGACGCGGCGGATAATTCCACTCTTGAGGCGACTTTGATTCCACCGAAGCCGATGGCACCACAATCATCTCCGGTGAATTCGAATTCGGCGCCAGATGCGATTGCGCCAAACGACATCATTCCGGCGGCGCTAAGACAACGCGAATACGCGGACAAGATTGCGAAGCACTCCCAGCTTGCTGTTCCAGAGGGTCCCGCTCCAGCGGGAATGGCATCCATTCATGCACAACCACCAGTTGCAAGCGGAACGGTTGTGCTCGAGGTTGAACAGGGCGGAATCACAGTCCCTTCTTTTCTCGGGAAGACAGTCAGGAACGCAGTTGAAACCGCCCAAGATACCGGACTGGATCTCGAGCCTCTAGGCAGCGGCCTAGCCCGCTCGCAATCGCCTGCCGCGGGATCGCACGTTCCTGCCGGGTCCAGAGTGACCGTCACCTTCGGACGCCTCCGGGCGGATAACTAATCCCAGCCTTCCTGAGAATCCAGTCGAAAACGATACAATGTTTCCTGCGATAGGGAAGAGAGTGCGATGAGCGAAAGAAATATTTATGTCACCATGAGCGGACTGCCGCTTTCGTTTCAGCTGAATTGGCCATTCCGAAAATCCACCTCGGGCGCGGATTTCTGGGTGTTGCACGGAGACATCAAACTGGAAAACTCAGAAGGCCTGCACGCTCGGGTGTCGGTGAATCTCTCCGCCACCGTTCATGAGGTCATTGCCTCCATAGATCCTAAGGACCTCGAGGGGCCGGTTATTAATGCCCTGCGAAAAGAAGTGGATAAGCGGCAACTGGAATTCCTGAAATCGGGCAAGCGTGTGCCGGTGCAATTCTCCAGCCGGCATTACGATTTCAAGCGAAACGCCTGGGTCTTCGGCAAGGCGAGCGATGGAGATATGTCTTTATTGTTGTCGCGAAAGGTGTATTGGCAAACGCGTTTGGCTGGAGGGCCGGTATGGCTAGGTGATCCAACGGAGGCTCTGTACGTGCAGACAACCACTCAACACATCCTCGAAACAGCGCAAAAACTAGAGACTGACGGACTGCTCAAGCTGAATGGAGATCAGGCTACAGCAAATGCGGCATGGATGACGCAAGGCGCAAAATTCGAAGCCGACATGCGACTCGCATTGGATGAACTGGAGAAAAAGCACGCCTTCGAGAGAGGATAACCTACGCCTCCTTAGGGATCGCAGAATGGAAGGAGACTGAAGATCAGTTTTCTTTTATCCAGATTCTATGGCCTCGAACTAGCCAAAAGGCTACCCCAGAGCATCCCCCGTGGTGACTAGTAAAAAAATTACTCATTTTTTTCAACAAGCATCTAATTTGCCGTATGGTAACGAATGCGAACTTGCTCCGCGCCGTGATATTGAGAGTGCAAGGATCGTACACGGAGGAAAACATCGAAATTGGCAGCACCTAGCGTAGCGCCTGCGTCCCAGACCTCTCTCTCTATCGCCCCTAAAAAGAAATCCGTTCGCCTCACGCTTTGGCCACTTGTGGCCGCCACCTTCTTCATGGTGTCGGGCGGAACCTATGGCACGGAAGACATCGTCCATGGCGCCGGCTATTGGCGCGCGATTGTGATTCTGCTGCTTACCCCGATTCTCTGGAGCCTGCCGACGGCGTTCATGATCGGAGAGCTCTCCAGCGCACTTCCTTATGAAGGCGGCTATTACGCCTGGGTACGTCGCGCAATGGGAAATTTCTGGGGATTTCAGGAAGCATGGCTATCCCTGGTCGCCTCCATCTTCGATATGGCGATTTATCCAACTTTGTTTGTCGCGTACCTCACGCGTTTGTTTCCTTGGTTTTCCGAGGGAAATCGCGGAGTTATCGTGGGACTCGCCGTCGTCGTGGTTTGCGCGCTGCTGAACATTGCCGGCGTGCGCGTGGTTTCGACAACCTCGCTGTGGCTGTTTTTTCTGCTTTCGTCTCCTTTCCTATTGGTGGTAATACTCGCGCCCTTGAAGTACGCGGCTCTCTTTCACGCTGTGACCACGCCTACGACGTCGAAGGTAGACATGATCGGAGGCCTTCTCATCGCGTTGTGGAACTACATGGGATGGGATAACGCCTCCACCATCGCGACAGAAGTTGAGCGTCCTCAGCGAACCTATCCAAAAGCCATGCTACTGTCGGTTTTGGTTGTTGCTCTGACCTACATTATTCCGGTGGCAGCGGTGTGGGCGACGGGCCTTCCTGCCAGCTCATGGGAGACTGGAAGCTGGGCCGACATAGCCGGGACGCTAGGCGGACCGCTTTTGCGCATAGGCCTGGTTGTCGGAGGAATGATCAGCGCGTTCGGTATGTTTAACGCGCTGGTAATGAGCTACTCGCGACTGCCGCTGGCGATGGCGCAGGATGGCATGCTTCCAAAAGTCTTTGCGAAGTTGCAGCCTAAGACGCGCGCGCCGTGGGTGGCCATTGTGGTTTGCGCTATAGGATGGGCGATGTGTCTCGGTCTCGGTTTCGCCCGCCTCGTGACCATTGACATTCTTCTCTATGGTTCGAGTTTGACGCTGGAATTCATCGCCTTAATCGTGCTGCGCATTCGTGAGCCGGAATTGCCACGCCCTTTTCGTGTTCCCGGAGGCTTGTTCGGCGCCATCGCCGTTGGCATCGCTCCCATTGCGTTGCTAGGTTTTTCGGTGGTGAGAAGCGAAACCGAACAAGTTCTAGGGATGAGTTCATTTGCCTTTGGAATGATCCTGATTGCAGCGGGAGTCGTGGCCTATTTCATCAACCACGCGCTGAAGCCATCTGGATGGGCGGAGGTCGTGGCCAAGAAGCAGGAGTTCCCGGTTTAGCATTTCCGAGGTATGAACGTTGAGAGGCAGCTTGTCTGCCTCTTTTTTTATTGCGTGACGGATTACGTCTAGACTCTGTACTTTTTTCGGATGCTGTCTTTAAGGTAGTATCGGTCGCATGGTGTCCAAGCGTAAATCTAAAGGCGCGTACATGATTTCCTCGGTGGCGGAGATGTATGGCATCCATCCGCAAACGCTTCGTCTTTATGAACGCGAGGGACTGCTGAAACCTTCCCGCACTGAGGGCAATACCCGCCTCTACACGGACGAGGATTTGCAGCGGCTTGAATTCATTCTCTCGCTGGCGCGCGATCTCGGCGTAAATATCAGCGGAATGGCTATCATTCTGCAAATGCGCGAGCGTATGGAAGAAATGCAGCGCCAGATTCAAGACTTCGTAAAGTACATCCAGGAAGAAGTGCTGTTGCGTGCGAACGCCGCCACCGATGCCTCGCGCGGTGCCATTGTCCCATTGCGACGCACGTTCGTTGCTCCCGTTCCAAAGAAAAAGTCGTAAGCAACTTCCGCATGCTTCCCTTCAAACTCATCTACAGCGACGGATACTATCTTCCGATTGGCACGCATGTTTTTCCCGCGGACAAGTATCGCAAGGTCCATCAACGATTACTCGACGACAAGATCGCCGAAGATTCAGACTTCCTTATTCCCGAGCTCGCCGCAGATCAGGACATCTTGCGTGTCCATACGCCGGAGTACGTTCACAAATTAAAGACAGGCACGCTCTCTCCACGCGAGGAAATGCAGTTAGAGGTTCCCTACTCGCCGGAGTTAGTCCGCGCTTTCTGGCTGGCGGCGGGAGGATCCATCCTGGCGGCGAATAGCGCATTAACTGATGGAGTTTCGGTAAACATCGGCGGTGGATTCCATCACGCTTTTGCCGACCACGGTGAAGGCTTCTGCATGATTAATGATGTGGCGGTGGCTATTCGCAGCCTCCAGCACGACCGCAAAATTACAAGTGCCATGACAGTAGATTGCGATGTGCATCAGGGCAACGGAACGGCTGCAATTTTTTCGGGTGTTCGGACTCCTACTGACCCGCTGCCATCGAATGCAGCCGCGAATCCTCGCCAATCCAAAACGCCCGAGATTCGAGAGAACGAGGTCTTTACTATCTCTCTTCATCAGGAGAGTAACTATCCAGCGTGGAAGCCGCCCTCGTCCATTGACGTGAATTTGCCCGATAACATCGAAGACGACGATTATCTCGCCTGGCTCGATAACGCTTTGAGCTCAGGCCTGCGGCAGTTCGAGCCCCAGTTGATCTGCTACATCGCTGGCGCCGATCCGTACCGTGAAGATCAATTGGGCGGGCTGTCGCTCACGATCGAAGGATTGAAGCGCCGCGATCAGCTCGTCTTTCGAGTAGCTCGCGCAAAAAGAATTCCGGTGATGGTTAGTTACGCCGGTGGATACGCCCGCGATGTCGAAGACACCGTAACAATTCACACCAATACGGTCGTTGCTGCCAAAGAAGTGTTTGGAGATTAACCTGTCATGTCGAGCGAGTCAGTTGTTCACGCAGTAAACGACGAATAGTCGAAACATCCCCGCCTTCGGGCGAGCGCCTGCGTGACGACTTTTGCAGCTGATCGCGGAAGTGACGTAAGCCTGACAGCGGAAGGCTCCCTGTTAAAATAACCCTCACTGCCTATGTTTGAGAATCTTTCAGAAAAACTACAGCGCGCCTTCAAAACTCTCCGTGGACAAGCCGTCCTCACCGAGGAAAATATTGGCGAAGCCCTGCGCGAAATCCGATTGGCCCTGCTCGAGGCCGATGTCAACTTCAAGGTGGTCAAAGAGCTTATCGAGCACATCCAGGCGAAGGCGGTCGGACAGCAGGTAGCCACGGCACTTTCCCCGGGCGAAGCCGTCATTAAAATTCTTCGCGATGAATTGATCGAAACTCTTGGGCATGACACCGCGCGCGTGAAATTCGCTTCGCAGCCGCCGACAGTGATCCTCATGGCGGGCCTGCAAGGTTCAGGAAAGACGACCACGTCCGGCAAGCTCGCAAACTGGTTTAAGAATGGCGGACACCGTCCGCTCCTGGTATCGGTAGACGTGTACCGTCCCGCTGCCCGTGAACAATTGAAAGTTGTAGCGCAGGCCATCAAAGCCAACATTTACGAAGGCCAGGTTTCGGAGGCGAATACCGCGTCCGTCGAGCGCCTTGCAAAAGAAGCCCGCAAAGAGGCTATCAACACGGGTTCCGATGTGCTGATCGTGGATACCGCAGGACGCCTCCATATTGACGATCAACTCATGGAGGAGATGCAGTCGCTGAAGCGATTGCTCAATCCGCAGGAAATATTATTTGTTGCAGATGCCATGACTGGACAGGATGCCGTGCGCTCCGCGGATGAATTCCACAAAAAGCTCTCGCTGACGGGCATTGTTTTGACAAAAATGGACGGTGATGCGCGAGGGGGCGCGGCGCTTTCCATACGCCAAGTAACGGGGCAGCCGATTAAGTTTATCGGCGTTGGCGAGAAATATGATGCGCTGGAACCATTTCATCCAGACCGCATCGTCTCCCGCATTCTGGGTATGGGCGACATCCTCTCGCTGATCGAAAAAGCTGAGCAGAACGTTGATAAGAAGAAAGCTCAGGAGATGGCCAGCCGCGCGATGGCTGGCGATGGATTCTCCTTGGAAGATTTTCGCGATCAGCTGCGCCAGGTTAAGAAAATGGGATCGCTACAGAATCTGATGGGAATGCTGCCAAGCATCGGCCCCTTTGCCGGTCTTCAGAAACACGCCGACAAAGTGGACGAGAAGCAGATCAATCGAGTCGAGGCAATCATCAACTCGATGACCACGCATGAACGCATGCACCACGACGTGATCAATGGCAGCCGCCGAAAGCGCATCGCACGCGGCTCCGGAACCAGCGTGCAGGAAGTCAATAATCTTCTGCGGCAATATGCGCAGATGCGGAAAATGTTCAAGCAGATTGGCAAAGCCAGCTTCGGACGGAAACTCGCGGGAATGAAATTCCCCGGCATGTAATCGGTCAGGGCCTTTTATGAAATGGCGATCACTCGAGGAATCCCCGACGGGCGTTGATGATCGTCCATTGCGAGAGCAATTTGCTGAGCGCAAAGAACTCATCGCAAAGTATCTTCCTGCTGAAACGCAAGCCACACATACCCGCGCGATTCGTGAACTTGAGGCGAGCGGAATTTCTGACCGTGCACTACGCTTAGGCGAGAAAGCCCCACCCTTCGAATTGCAAGCTCATGACGGCAGCGCCTTTTCATCGCAAAGCGTGCTTGAAAGAGAACGACTGGTAGTCTGTTTTTTTCGCGGACGCTGGTGTCCATTCTGTGTTGGACAGCTCGAAGCCATGAACGCGGTGTTGTCGCAGATTCGTGAAACCGGAGCATCGCTTGTCGCCATCTCTCCCCAAACTGTAAAGCAATCTTTTTTCATGGCGGACCAGCACAAGTTTAAATTTCCGCTGTTGAGCGATGCCGGCAATAAGGCTGCTCGGAGCTTTGGAATAACCTACCGCGTTTCTGAAGATCAGCAAGCTGTGTACCGGAAGGCGATGATCAATCTGCCGTTTGTCAACGGCGATGAAAGCTGGGAGCTTCCAATTCCGGCCACTTACATCCTTGATCATGACCGCACCGTACTTTACACATCCAGCAATCCCGACTACACACAGCGCCCTGAGCCTTCTGCCATCCTCGAAATTCTACGCAATTTGTAAGCCGCGCTCATCCGGCAGCTTGCTTTAGTATGGATCGCATCATCATGAATCCAGTCATGGGCGAAGCGCCTCTTTGGAGCACCGACGACCAGAGCTCCCGCCTGGCGGAACTCTCCGCCAGTACCGCCGACTCCTCCAAGGAACTGCCCCTCCGCCGCGACGTGCGTTCTCTCGGAATTCTGTTAGGTAGAGTCCTCGTCGAGCAAGAAGGTGAGCAGTTGTTGGAAGTTGTAGAACGGATGCGAAAGTTGCTCATCGAGTATCGAGAACAGTCTTACGCGTCCGCGACCGACGCAAAGGATTCGCAGATGGCTGCTGCACGAGCGCTCATTCAGAAGTTAAACGTGAACGATGCTTATCTGGTGACCAAGGCTTTCGCGATTTATTTCGAACTTACTAACCTGGCGGAGACCAATCACCGAAAGCGTCGTCGTCGCGCCGCAAAATTGCAGACGGAGCAGTTGGCTCTGCCAGGTTCGTTTCGCGGAACTTTGCTACGTGTGCGGCGTGCTGGTATCACTGCGGAAAATGCTCTCAGAGCTTTGAGCACGGTGAGGGTGACTCCGGTCTTCACCGCGCATCCGACCGAGGTGGCGCGTCGCACCGTGCTGGTGAAGCGGCGGCGTATTGCCAAATATCTCGAGCGGATCGACCGCTTGCCGCTCTCCCCTGCAGACTCGGCAGACTTCGAGAATTCTATTCTCGCGGAAATTACTGCCTTGTGGCAGACCGACGAAGTGCGCGTGGAAAAGCCCCTGGTCACCGATGAAATCCGCATGGGGCTGGACCATTATCCAATGTCAATTTTTGAAGCCCTTCCGCGCGTCTACGCCGAAATCGCTGACGCATTCAGCGAAATCTACGGCACCACCTTGAGCGACGCTGAGATTCCTGACCTGCACCACTTCGGCTCGTGGATCGGCGGCGATCGTGATGGCAATCCGTTTGTTACCGCTGATTCGGCTCGGGAGGCTTTACAGCGGGCGCGCAATGCGGTCCTCGGACATTACATCGCTCAACTTGAGCGCGCCATGGCTCACATCAGCTCGTCATTTCACCAGGCTCCGGTTTCTGAAGAGCTTCGTTCGCGCGCAGAAGAATACGCAAAACAAATGGGAGATGAGCATTCGAAGGCCGCCCGCATCTCGAGGACCGAGCTCTACCGACGCTTCATGAATTTCATGATCGTGAGGTTGCGGCATAGCAGAGAAGAATCGCGCCATCCGAACTCGTATGCGAGCGCGCAAGAATTCGCGCGTGATCTGAACGTCCTGCGAAGTAGTTTGATCGCGAATCGCGGGCAGAGACTCGCAAAGCTGTTGCTCGATCCACTGCTTCGCAAGGGACATACCTTTGGATTTCATCTCTCCAGCCTCGACATCCGCCAACATGCGCGCGTTCATGCCGCTGCGCTGCAAGAGCTGAGCGGAGAGCTGGACGCACCGCCAGGCCCGGCGAAAGCCTCCGATGTGCTCGACACTTTCAAGAACATTGCAGAGATGAAGAAAACTTTTCCGGCTGAGGCCGTCCGTTGCTACGTCATCAGCGGCGCGGAATCAGCACAAGACGTACTCGCAGTCCTCCAGTTAGCGAAGCTTGCCGGCGTTCAAGTTGCCGCTTCTGGCGCCGATCCGGGATTGATGCCGGTGCCGTTGTTTGAATCCATTGAGTCTCTGCGAGGGTCGCCTGCAATTATGGAATCCTTGTGGTGCGACAAAGCCTATAAACCGTTTCTCACTTCCTGGGGAGGCTGGCAAGAGGTCATGCTCGGCTATTCCGATTCCAATAAGGATGGCGGCATGCTCACCAGTACCTGGGAGTTGTACAAGGCGCATCGTTCGCTGCATCAGGTCGCGCGAAAATATGATGTCAAGCTTCGCATGTTTCACGGACGCGGCGGCACTGTCGGTCGCGGCGGAGGTCCCACTCATGCCGCCATTCTGGCGCAGCCCGTGGGAGATTTTTCCGGAGAGATTCGCATCACCGAACAAGGAGAAGTGCTCAACTGGAAATATTCCGATCCGGTGTTGGCGGAGTGGAACCTCGAAATTATGACTGCCGCCTGCCTGGAGGCGCTCATGCGTCCTGACGGTCCGCAAGCCGGAGACGATTCACGCTGGAACGATGCGATGGAGGCGATGTCCTCCGACGCGTTTGCTTTCTACCGCAAGAATATCGCGGAGAATCCCGAAGTGCTGGAATACTTCGAGCAGGGCACCCCGGTGAATGAGCTCGAGCATGCGCGCATGGGATCGCGTCCGTCGCGCCGCAACCAGAGCCGCAAACTCGAAGACCTGCGCGCCATCCCTTGGGTCTTCGGATGGATGCAGAGCCGGCATGCTCTGCCCGCATGGTTCGGCGTTGGCTATGCGCTGGAGCGGTTTGCCGCCCGCGGCGCGCGCGAGCAGGAGTTGCTGCGAAAAATGGCCGACGAGTTTCCGCTGTTTTCCGATCTGCTCAGCAACGTGGAACTCGCTATATCAAAAGCCGACCTCACCATCGCGCGGCTGTACGCGGACCTCGTGAAAGATGCCGGCATCCGCGAACGAGTCTGGCAGATGCTGGTAGAAGAATTCGATCGCACCCGCCGGATGATTTTGTCCATCACCAGCCAGGACGAACTGCTGTCACAAAATGCAGTTCTCTCGCGCTCCATTCGCCTGCGAAATCCCTATGTGGATCCCATGAGCCTCATCCAGGTTGATCTCCTCCGCCGCAAACGCGCGGGTGAGGATAGCGAGGAGCTGAACTACGCTTTGGGAGCGACCATCAATGGGATCGCGGCGGGGCTGCACAATACTGGGTGAGTGTATGAGCTATGGTTGCAAGTATGAGGAATGGCACACAAGTCGAGGGGATAACAATCTACGGATTTGTCATCTTTGGATCAACGGTAGGTACTTTGCTGAACTTAACCCCTCCCACACTATCCGGTGAAACAATTCGTCCATTTCATGCGGTGCTTCCTTCGCACCCCGATCAATCCACCATCGCAGCAGCGCCAGCAAGCTCCCCGCCAATGCAAAAGCGCGAACAGACAATTCATGCTGCCGAAGTTTTGGAAGACGCTTGGATCCCCGTAGACGCTGTTCAATGCCCCGAGCAAAATAACCATGCGCAAGATCGAAGAAATCATTAAGGCGGCCTGACTCCGCCAGCGCGCGATAAATCTTGTTCTGACCACCGATATGCGCGAACATCTCCTCCACAGGGACAACTCGATCCGATTTATCCCCGCACCTGGTGAGTGCCGTGCTCATCATTTCCAGAAACATCTCCAACTGGCTGAGCAGCAGATCATTCTTGTCGCGAAAGTGAAGATAGAAAGTGGAGCGACCGACCGATGCGCGATCCAACACTTCCTGCACGGTAATGTCATTGATCGGCTTCTCACCGATTAACTGCACCAGAGCATTACCCAGCCGCTCGTGCGTGCGCCGGATGCGCTCATCGGGTTTTCGCCGACGTTTTTCTTGTTTGCGTAGCATGCTTCTGCAGCCTGCGGCGTTCATTTATGGACAGCAGCCACCTCTTTGTTCAACAACGCGGAACTCACTCTCGACAGTGCGGCGTTTGACCGTTACAGTGCGAATCATATGACAAACCGCCGCTACAAAGGAGAAGATCGATGAACCATTTCCGCTTATTTGTCATCCAGACGATGTTGATGTTTGCGCTGATCTCTATGGCGCAACAGACCGCTTCGACTCCCGCCGCTGCCGACAAACAAGAGCGCGGCCAGCCAGTCGCTCAGAGTGCTGACGCCGTTGACCAGCATTTGCGGCTGCTATCCGAGAAGCTTGGTCTGAGCATTGATCAGCAGGCCAAAATCAGACCCATCCTCCAACAAATGTTTGACACTAGACAAAAGCTGACGCAGGATAACAGCCTTTCCAACGAGGCGCGAGAGGAGAAAGAGAGGACGTTGCACGAAAAAGCCTCGAAACAAGCCCGCAAGTTCCTGAATGATGACCAGAAGAAAAAGCTCGATCAACTCGAGCAGGAACCGCATCCTTAGTTGCGCGCATTACTGTCCGCCTAAATGTCCTCGCGTGCGGGCACGTGTAGCTATCTTTTGGCTCGAGTGGGAAAAGTTCCCAGCTAGGCCGCGTAAATGCGTGCGCTGGAGGTAATCTTGGTTCTCGTAACCAGCCACGCCACCGCGGCCAGCATCCCGCACCATCCCAGCACGCGAACCACGGCGGCGATCTTCGTATCGTAGTTCAGGACTCCAAAGCTCGTGAAGATTGCGTGGAAGTCGTGCTCAACGAAATCAGGATCGCCTGTCGTTACCAGTGGGAGGACCTGAGCGCGCGCGTCGGCCATGTAGGTTGCCGTGTAGAGCCAGTTTTCGAAAAAGAAGAACAGGCAGAAAACAAATCCGGCAGTCTCGCGTTGGCTGAAAAAGTACGCGGCCAGAAGAAATGGGACGAGCCATTGCAACAGCGTCCCTCCCCAAAGCCCAAGAGCGGGGCCAAACCATCCGAAGAGGTTGTGGCCGCCCTCGTGAACGACGAGATTGGCGCTGTCAATGAAAAGGAAGCCGCCATGAGCGGAGAACGCATAGACGAGAAAAGCCACATAAAAAAGTAGCCACGCCGCCAGTGCCGTACGTGAGACAGGCTTCCACGGTTGGTCAAAAATTGATTGCAGCGATTCAAGCATGCGCGCCTATGATTTTAAGGCGCAGATTATCGGACGGCACGTTACGAACGTTTGCGCACCGGCCGCTCAGCGACCGACCATTTTCTCCAGATGTTCTGGATACCTCGCTCCCTGGATCGCGATCTTTGAGGCGGCATTGTCAATAGCACGGAGATCTTCAGGCGTAAGTTCGATGTTTGCCGCTCCCAGATTTTCTTCGAGCCGGTGCATCTTTGTGGTGCCGGGAATTGGGACGATCCATGGCTTCTGAGCAAGCAGCCAGGCGAGCGCAATCTGGGAAGGTGTCGCCTTCTTCTTCTCCGCCACTTTCGTCAGCAGCTCTACCACTGCCTGGTTTGCTTTCCGGGCCTCGGGCGTAAAGCGGGGAACAATGTTGCGGAAGTCGGAGCTGTCGAACGTGGTGTTCTCGTCAATTTTCCCCGTGAGAAAGCCTTTCCCCAGAGGGCTAAATGAAACGAAGCCGATCTTAAGTTCCTCAAGCGCAGGGATCACTTCTTCTTCAGGTTTACGCCAAAACAGCGAGTATTCGCTCTGCAACGCTGTTACCGGCAGAACTGCATGCGCGCGCCGGATGGTTTCTACCCCAGCCTCGGAAAGTCCGAAGTGCTTCACCTTGCCTTGTTGGATGAGGTCTTTCACGGCCCCCGCGACGTCTTCAATCGGCACGTCCGGGTCAACGCGGTGCTGATAGAAAAGATCAATGACGTGAGTCTTTAGTCGTTTAAGTGAAGCCTCGGCGACCTCTTTGATGTGCTCTGGCCGACTGTCTAACCCGGCCTGCTTGCCTGTGGCCGGGTCAATTTTGAATCCGAACTTGGTGGCTATCGCAACTTGCTCGCGGAAGGGAGCGAGAGCTTCGCCCACGAGTTCTTCATTCGTGAACGGGCCGTAAATTTCTGCGGTATCGAAAAATGTGACACCGCGTTCCACGGCTGCCCGGATGAGCGCGATCCCTTCCTGTTTTTCTACCGGCGGGCCGTAACCAAAACTCAGCCCCATACAGCCAAGTCCGATGGCCGAGACATCCAAGTTGCTTTTTCCAAGTTTGCGCTTCTGCATTGGTTCTCCAAATTTTGTTCAACGAGACAGTGTAAACGCCTGCCACTTCAGGCGCTTGCGCATTCTCGCAAAGTGTATGCCCAAACCTCCGAGGCCCCGGTTGCTCTCGGGTAGTGGCTAACTTTCAAACTGACCCACTACCGGGCATTGTCGTTGCTCGTCGGCCAGGGTTCTTGCGATTACAATCTCCCTTCGGAGGAACCATGACGAAATCGCGCAGGCAGTTTTTGATTGTCACATCCACTGGATTGATTGGCACCGCAGTCGCGAGCCGCGGCTTCGCGCAAACACCCGACACGCAATCGCAAGCAACTGCGGGCGCGCCTCCAGCATTTGGTACTGGGCCGCTGGTAGGGCCAGAGATATCTCCCACTACTGTGGCCGAGGCGGAAAAGCTCGTGCAAATTACCTTGTCTGACAGAGAAGTTGAGGTCGCGGCGTCGAGCTGGCGTCCGAACATGGCTGCTCTCTACCAACGTCGCACCGGGCCGCGCAAGGTGGAACTGGAGACGACTCTCGCTCCAGCGACAAAGTGGAATCCTGCGCTGGCGGATGTGAAAGTAGTGACGGTGCGTGATCGCTTCGTCCGCAGTACTGCTGATCCGGGACCGCTGCCCAATAGCGATGAAGATATTGCTTACGCGTCCGTGACTAAACTTTCGCGCTGGATCGAGCAGCGCAAACTTACCTCGACACGGATCACCCAGATATACCTCAAACGCCTGCAGCAGTTCGATCCCAAGCTACGATGTGTGATCACGTTGACCGCCGATCACGCGATGGAGCAGGCGAAACGGGCGGACGCGGAAATCGCGGCCGGAAAATATCGCGGGCCGCTGCACGGTATTCCTTGGGGAGGCAAAGATTTACTGGATACCGCGGGCATTCCGACAACTTACGGCGCCGAGCCATATCGCAATCGCGTGCCGAAAGAAGATGCGGCGGTGGTCAAGCGTCTCAACGACGCGGGCGCGGTGTTAGTCGCAAAGCTCAGCTTGGGCGCGCTGGCGCTGAACGATATCTGGTTCGGCGGCCAGACGATGAATCCGTGGCTGCTCGAGGAAGGCTCATCGGGGTCGAGCGCCGGGCCTGGCGCTGCCACCGCAGCGGGGCTCGTCGGATTCTCGATTGGCAGCGAAACCGGAGGCAGCATCGTCAGTCCGTCCATGCGCTGCGGTGTCACGGGGCTGCGTCCGACCTACGGTCGCGTGCCGCGTACCGGAGCGATGACGCTCTGCTGGTCCCTGGATAAATTGGGAGCGATGACGCGCTCGGTCGAAGATACTTTGCTGGTCCTGCAAGCGATTTCTGGTCCGGATGCAGGCGACATTGCCAGCGTCCCCAGCCATCTCGACTTCGAAGCCAGCGCCAGCGTGAAGGGTCTGCGCGTCGGCTACTTTCCCAAGTGGACGAAGGAATCTCCGGCAACCGATGTAGATCGCGCCGCGCTTAAGGCGGTCGAGCAGGCAGGGATGAAGCTGGTGGAAGTCTCGATGCCAGATTGGCCGTACGATTCGCTCAACCTTATTCTTTTTGCCGAGTCTGCGGCGGCCTTCGAAGATTTGACCCTAAGTGGACACTTAATCGAACTTAAGGCGCAGGTCCCAGATGCGTGGCCAAACATCTTTCGCCAGTCGCGCTTCTTATCGGCGGTAGACTTTGTGCAGGCAGACCGCTTCCGCCGCAAGGTCGCCGAAGAAATGGCGCGCGTCTTCTCGGAGGTAGACCTGTTGCTGGTCCCGTCGCTGCGAGACGAGATTCTCGTCATCACCAACTTTACTGGACATCCCTCACTGACACTGCGCGCCGGTTTCGTGGAAGTATCGGAGGCGCGTAGCGACTGGGCGCCCGACCCGAAACATCCGCTGCCGAAATTTTCTACGCCCCGCCGCGTGCCCCACGGAGTGACTCTTATCGGACGCCTGTTCGATGAGGGAACGGTAGGAAGCGCGGGATTGGCGCTGGAGAAAATCTTCAATGTTGCGGATCAAAGACCGGCGGGATTTTGAAGCGTGTCACAAATGGCCCAAAAACGCCAAGGCATACTGCCCTTATGTGACTGGCAGAGCAGGGGGTTCTTAATAGATACTTGTCCCCGCGGAAGCCGAGGTTGCAGACTGACACATAGATATCCAACAGGGCTGCCGCGCCTACACCACCATGGCCACTCGTTTCGCGCTACCTTCCTTCTTCATCGTCGGTCCTCCCCGTACAGGAACGAGTTGGCTGCATCACGTCTTAAGCAAGCACGCGGTATTACCGAGGGAAATAAAGGAGACCCGTTTTTTTGACATCCATTTTCACCGTGGAATGGCCTGGTATCGCGCTCACTATCCTAAAGCAACTGAAAGACTGAAAACAGGCGAAGTGGCGCCTACGTATTTCGCGTCCGCAGAAGCACGCACACGCATTTCAGCACTTAATCCGGAAGCGAAAATTGTCTGCACGTTTCGAAATCCAGTGGATCGTGTGCTCTCGCTCTATCGCTTAAAGCGAGCCTATGGCATGTTTCCCTGGACTCTCGAGGAGGCCATGCGTCGCGACCCGGAACTGATCGAATCAAGCAGATATGCAACTCACCTCAGGGCATGGCAGGCCCAGTTCGGACGCGATCAAGTTCTGGCTACTTTCTATGATGATTTGCGTCGAGATCCGCAGCAGTATATTGACGCTCTGGTTGATTTCATCGGGATTCAGCGGTTTCCACTGACTTCCATTGAACTGATGCACACTTCGGCGGAAATGACCCTGCCCAAAAGCTATCGGCGCACCAAAATTGGAACGGCCGTGGCCGACTGGTTGAAGGCGCATCGTTTAAACATGGTAGTCACGAGAGTGAAGAAGTCGAGGATGCTGAAGCTATTTCTGGGTGGAGGTGCAGATTTCGCGGCCGTGCCAGATGCACTCATTCATAAGCTCTACCAACAGTTCCTGCCGGAAGTCGAAAAGCTTGAAGTTCTGCTCGATCGTGATCTTTCCCCATGGAAAACTCCATCTCAAACCAGTGACGAGGAAATGCAGGCAGCGCGGTTCAAGCGGGATTGGGCATCGTAGGTGTTAAGAAAATGCGATCCCAGTTTAGAGCCCTGAACGCGGTATCCATGCGCGTCCAGGAAACTCCAAGCGGTCCGTATAAGCCCCTTCCCTCAGAATGGACAACTGTGCGGATCCGGAGCATCAATTCTGCCACCGTTCCGATCGCGCTTTATTACGCAATCGAGAAACCGATGATTTGTTTAGGAAGCCGCCTGGTCAATCGCGTTTCCTGCAGAATACGGCTTCCAGCGGCCGATTCCGTTGCTCAATTAGCCAGAAAAACTCTCTCGACACTGCTGTTCAAGCGTTGCGAGCCGGAGTATACTCCGCCCGGAATTGAAAGTGAGATTTGCCGAAGGAGGACTGAGATGAAGCAACGGAAATTTGCAAAAATATTCGGATCGTTCACGGCTCTTGCCGTGATGGTGTTGATCGGGATGCTAACCGCGTCTCGACGTGGACAGGCGTCCAGTGAAGGAAATGAAGCATCAGAAATTCGACGGGGTTTAGCGATTGCCCCAGTGCCGCTGAATCTGGAAGGCAAAGACCGGAACCTGGTCGGGCTGGGCAGCTACATCGTCAATGCGCAGGGAGATTGCAACGGTTGCCACAGCGCCGGACCGGCTACTGAATTTGCTCGTGGTGGGAATCCATATTTCGGACAGCCAGAAGTAGTTAATCCCGCGACTTATCTTGGTGGGGGAAGAGATTTCGGTCCGTTCCCAGCGCCGGGATTCCCAAACATCATCTCGCGCAATCTAACCCCTGACAAAACCGGACGTCCCGAAGGCGGACGTACGTTCGAAGAGTTTGTACAAATCATCAGGAAGGGGACTGATTTTGATCACCTTCATCCCACTTGTTCACCTACCGTCACATCCAACTGCATTCCGCCGCCGTTTGATGGCGATCTTCTTCAGATAATGCCGTGGCCGGTTTACAAGAACATGACTACTCACGATCTGCGCGCCATTTACGAATACTTGAGTGCGATCCCATGCATCGAGGGACCGCCTGCACCGAGCATTCTGCACAATGAGTGCCAGTAGAAAAGGACTCACGGCAACCTGCCCGTGAACGAAAAAGGGACCCCGCCAGGGGCCCTTTTTATTCACCCCGAAAATCCGGTCTCACTTTAGGCGCGGTCTCGACTTTGGTTCGCTACCCCGAGTTGCTGCATCAATCCCAAAGTGTCCCAGTTACTCCAGCTTTCAATGACCTTTCCATCTTTTACGCGCGCGATCGTCATCCCAGTGACCGAAATCTTTCTTCCCGTCGGGGCGATACCGGATAGATCCCCCTTGTGGGTGCCGGTTGCGGTCCACCGGCTCGCAACGTTCTGCCCTTCAGAGAACTCTTCCTCGATATTGAAACGAAGATCGGGAAAAGCATTGTGAAAATGCATCACAAAATCTTTGTAGGCCTCAATTCCTTTGGGAGCGACTGGCGCCTGGGGGTCATGATGCGCGTAGTCGGATGCCATGAGCTCATGTGTGGCGTCGAGCTTTTTACTGTTCCAGATTTCTTCAAAGACGCGGCGGGAGACCGACTTACTATCCACTGCCATATTGAACCTCCAAACTGAAATAAGGTGCGAATCCGGATAGTTCGAACCTGAAACGAGCGCATTCTACACCTGTGCACACAATCGCTTCAGAACGAGGATGGCATTGGTTGGGAGGTTCATCCAGTTTCGGAATCTGTGCGAGTGCGAAGGAGCGTCCGTATTTTGGATGCTATCGCAGAAAATCCGATCCGGTGTCTATTACTATGTTAGAAGTGATTTCGTAGGAGTGGCTTTTGTGCGAAGCGCGCAGTCTCTAGCCCAGCGAACTCCTCGCTGGAAGTCTCTTTTCACGTTACAGCAACCCCATGTTCTTATTTGGCTGATCACCCTCGCAATCTGCTCGAATCCAATTTCAGCACAAGAGATTGAGCCTTCTAACACACCGGCGACCATTCTAGGCACGGTAGTTAATTCTGTTACGCACGCACCCGTATCCCGCGCTCTGGTGTATTCGGCCGACAACCACTTCGCCATGTTTTCAGATAATGAAGGACATTTTGAATTCCAGCTACCGGCGGCGGATGAAAACGCTGGCCGCGATTCCGGCGAGGCGCGCCCTATCGAGCAGGCAGTAGATCGCAGTGTCTTTCTACTAGTTCGCAAACCGGGATTTCTGGATGTAAATCAAAACGGAATGGACACGCGAGCGGTTCCCGGACTTTCGCTGACGATCTCCCTTGTCCCCGAGGGGGTGGTCCACGGAAATGTAACGACTTCGAGCGGTGATCCTGCTGCCGGTCTCACCGTTCAGTTGTTCAACCGCCAGGTTCAGGATGGCATGGCCCGATGGGGACTCAGCGTCACAGCCCCAACAAATTCCAACGGAGAATACCGTTTCGCTGGTCTTCGGCCCGGCGCTTATAAATTGGTAACCGGCGAATTGCTGGACACCGATCCAGTCAGTGCGAGCCCGCGTGCGCAACCTTATGGGTTTCCTCCCGTTTGCTACCCCGGAGTTGATGACTTTTCAGCCGCGGCAACCATCCAGCTGACGGCCGGAGGAACATTTCAAGCGAACGTATCGCTAACTCGCAAGCCCTATTACCGCGTACGTATCCCGGTTGCGGGCGACATAATCAATGGCGTCGGCGTCACCGTTTCCGTGCAAGGACACCGCAATCCTGGATATTCGCTCGGCTACAACCAGCAGGAACACAGAATCGAAGGGCTGCTGCCAAGCGGGAATTACCAGGTGGAAGCAAACACCTATAGCCCTACGCCGTCGAGCGGCATTGCGAACATTGCGGTGGCCGGTGTGCCAATCGAAGGTCCAGGCATCATACTCACTAAGAGCGGCTCCATTGAGGTGAATGTGGACGAGCAATTCACCTCCACATATACCAATGAGCCAGGCCGCTGGAGCGATGGAAAACATAATTTCACATATCACGGCCCACGACTCTACCTGCAGATCTCGGCGGTCCCGTTTGACGATCTCGGTCCGCCGAGAAACGTTTACATACGACCGCCGGTGAAACAAGAGGATAATTCGCTGGTGCTCGAAGGCCTCGAACCGGGGAAATACGCGATGCGATTTTATTCGTCCCGAGGCTATGTAGCTTCGGCGACGATGGGCGGCGCTGATTTGCTTCACGAGCCATTGGTGTTCACCGCGGGCTCCAGCGCTCCAATTGAAGTCACGATGCGGGACGACGGCGGCGAAATTGAAGGCACGCTGCTAATGCCCGGAACTGCAGGGAACATCGGCAGCCCCGCGCGCGGGCCATCCGCTCCAAACGTTTCTGTATATTGCATTCCGCTATCTGACAGTGCAGGGCAACTTCAGGAACTTAGGGTGTCCCCCGGCGAAAAATTCCAGATGCCCAAGCTGGCTCCCGGTATCTACCGGCTTCTGGCTTTTTCTACTCCGCAACCCGATTTGTTATACCGCGATGCTGAAGCAATGAAAGCGTACGAAAATCAGGGCGAGGTGGTCCATCTTGAGGCTGGCCAGAAGCAATCTGTCCAATTGTCAGTGATCTCGGCTAAAAATTGATATGGCAACGACCTTAAAATCGGCACGGACGGTTTGCGCACTCTCGTTAGTGTTCCTGATTTCATTCTTTGGGAAATCGGCTGAGGCTTTGCAGCTCGCCAATGTGCCGCAATCTCCAATTCCTGGCGGAGGCTACAGCATTGCCGGGACGGTCGTAAGCAAGTCGGATGGACGTCCGCTCGCGCGTGCTCGAATTATGGTGCAAGCGGTAAAGAAGCCTGAAGAGATATTGTCTGCAATCACCTCGGAGGACGGCAAATTTAATTTCAGTGGGCTGCCGGTAGGGAAGTACTCACTGGGAGGAGCGAAGCGCGGATTTATTTCGGGCGCCTACGATCAGCACGATCAATTTTCAACCGCGATTGTATTGGGTGCCGGCCTCGATACGGAATCGCTGGTTTTGCGGCTTGCCCCTGCGGCAATTATTAGCGGCGTCGTCTTTGATGAAGTTGGCGAGCCCGTCCGCCAAGCTACGGTGACTGCTTACCACGATGACCACAGCTCTGGAGTCAGCGTCATTCATGAATTTGGCAGCGCTCAGACGAACGACCTCGGTGAATACGAAATAACTCCACTGCTGCCGGGAACATATTTTCTGGCCGCTCGAGCCAAGCCTTGGTACGCCATCCACGTCAACTCGCCTCCCGCTGGCCAGACTCCGCCACCCGCGCCGATTGATCGCTCTTTCGATGTGGCCTATCCGACGACCTACTATCCGAATGTTACCGACGCTGACGGCGCGACGCCCATACCCGTTCGCGGGGGGGACCATTTGCAGGCGGATATTCACGTGAGCCCAGTGCCGGCTGTCAGTGTGATCTTTCGCGATCCCAACTTAGCTGCGGGCGGATTCGTCGTTCCGCAGCTGCAACAGCCTGTTTTTGATGACACTATTTCCGCCGAGTCCAGCGGAAATTTCCCTTCGCCGGGTGTTTTCGAAATCAGCGGGATTCCTGCAGGAAGGTACAACATTCGCATCGGGGAACACGGAGGCGAACAGGCTCTCCAGATGAACGGAATTGATCTCAACAGCAGCCAACAGGAAATTGATACATCCGCCGGCGAGGCTTCGAGTAAAGTGAAAATCTCGGTGCAGATTGCAGGCGAGCCAGCTCTTCCATCGCGACTCGCAGTTGGATTGCGCCCGAAACGAAGGGTGAACACGGCGTGGCAACTGGTCAACGCAAAAGGCGAAGCGCTGGTTGAGCAGATAGCTCCCGGCGTATACGAAGTGCTGATTGCAAGTTCTGGGAAGCCCTACGCAATCTCCCATATCAGTGCTGACGGCAGCGAACTGTCCGGTCACAATCTAGATGTGAAAGCAGGATCTTCTCCAGCGATCACGATAACGTTGGTGGGAGGTTCCACGACCGTGGAGGGCATTGCGAAAAGGGCGGAAAAAGCTGTCGCGGGAGCCATGATAGTTCTGGTACCGAAAGATCCCGAGACCAATCGCGCTCTTTTCCGGCGCGACCAAAGTGATTTAGATGGGACGTTCAGCTTGAAGGGCGTAATTCCGGGTGTGTACAACGTCGTCGCCATTGAGAATGGTTGGGACCTGGATTGGTCGCAACCGGGAGTGATTGCCGCTTACCTGAAACATGGACGACCCATTGACGTCGGCAGCCAAGGCGTCCACACGATGACTCTGGCGGAGCCGATCGTAGTGCAATCGAAGTAGAGATACAGATATCCCGATCCTCGCATCGGAAGATGCGGAGTCAAGGCATGCGCTGAAGGGGAGGGCTCGCCTTGACTGCACTATTCAGATCAAAACTTCGTCAGTTCCAGATAGGACGAATTCGCCAGGGAGCGTTTAGCTTTTGTTCGAAGCCGATCGCCGCAAGAATCTTAGAGCACCTTGCGCATCTTGAATCATCTGACGTTCCGCGTGATGATTACTGTCAAAACGCAGGTCATACAGACGCTGTTCGATCGCTGTTTCGGCACAATCAATGCGCTCAATGAGCTTTTCGGGTTCGAATTCCAGCAGAGCTCCTTCATACAAAGCCGCCCATGGAAGTGGACTGTCAATCGTCTTCTTCTTATTTTTTCGCTTTGATCTCAGAAGAGAGTCATGATTTTCTTGTTCCATGCGGAAAGGTTAAACATCGAGTCACCAACGTGACTGTTCAATATTGCTCAAAACGGGAAATTTATTACCTTGTAAGACCATGAGTTAGGTGGCACGGGGATTTATTTCTAAAAGTGTTCAATATTGAGCAGTCACTTGGGGATAGGACCGTTGTAGCATCATTTGCGAAAGGGTATAAGGGTCGCGTCCCAAAGGATCGTGGCCCGCATTGCGGCACATCAAATGGACAGCCCCTCCCACCATTCCCCGATGTGCCGCATCTTTCTCAGTTTTTATTTCGGACCAGTCTCCGCATTCCCCAGGATCTGACATTGAGTTATCTCGGATTGAATCGAGCGTGCGAATGCTGGCGTTAGAAGAATCCGCATAAATCTGAAGGCCGGCCTGAACCGTGGGTTCCCGAAGGTGGGGAGTTAAGTTAATGCGGGCGGCCGGCCCGTCTCAGACACTTAGCTGCTTAAGTGCTTGCTGATGGCTTTGGTCATTTGGAACATATCGAGTCTCGGTTTTCCGAAGACTTTTTTCAGCTTATCGTCCGCCACAATTTCGCGGCGCTTTTCAGGGTCCTGCAGTTTATGTTTCTTGATGTAGGCCCAAACTTTTTTCGCCACCTGAGGACGCGAAATCGGATCCGGCGATCCCAACACTTCAGCCAGTTGTGCCGATGGTTTCAGTTGTGCTTGGGCCATCTTCATAAAAGCCGAGTTGGCTTTCGTTGATCTCTTCTTTGTGGTCTTAGTGGTCTTAGCTTTCTTGCTTGCCTTTTTTTTAGCCATTTATCCTCCTGCCTCCTGTTCGCCCGCTATTGTAGGCTCTTTTGCAAGTTTTGAGCTAGTATCGCCCTGGGTTTCCGCTCAATTTACCTGCGAGGACTCATCCGTCAACGAGATCAATTCTCCGATGGGATAATCTTCTTCGGTCAACGGAGTTTCGGGATCAGCATTGATGATGGTCAATGTCTCGCCCGTGCGGACGCCCTTAAGCAACAGACGCTGGCTCTCCACTCCGACGACTCGGTAATGTTCGGTAAACAGGTCCATGTGGTTGTCCTCGCTCACAACGCCTTGGATGCTGCCAGTGCCCGCTATAGTTTGACGACATTTTCTGTCTTGCTTGCTGCTGTGTTATCAGGCCCGTTACAGATGAAATGCCTTTGCCGCCTGCTAATGGATGGACGTGTAAAATCTGTTGCTCGACTGCGAATCTTCAACAGTTACACTTGCGAGAGGCGTCTCTATCGCTCTTCCGACAGTGTAGAACGTTTTGTCAGTTGATGCGATGAGATTCGCACTTCCGGCACTGTAGTTTTTCAGTAAGGGGTTTGCGGTAGAACTAAAGAATATAAGAGTGACGGAAATTCTCTGCATTCTAATTAACGAGGATGAGACATGTTGACGCGACGTTCGCTAATCCGCAGTCTGCCTGGGATTACTGCCGCCTCATGGCTGGCATTGAAATCGGGGGCAGCTACTGCGCTGCCCCTTATTAATTTTCCTGCCGGCGCGGAGCAAGCTGGCGCGTCCGGGCCGCATTTCAATTTTCCGAGCGAGGCACGCCAGCGAATTGCGGTCGCCTCCTGGCCGTTTCGCGCTTACATTGACAGTCCAACAAATTCGGAACGCGACCCGCGCGTGCGGGGAATGGACCTAAAAGATTTCGCTTCCAACGTAGTGGCAAAATTTAACGTCCACAATATTGAGCCATACAACCAGCACTTCCACTCCATAAATGACGATTATCTGGACGCTCTTCGCGAGGCACTGGCGAGTGCGAAAGTGCACGCGGTAAACATCGCAGTGGATATTGAACCCAGTTTCTATGACGCCGATCGGGTGGTCCGCCGGAAGGCGGTCAATTACGCGAAGCAGTGGGTGGACGTGGCCGCGCGCATCGGCTCACCCGGAATTCGCACCAGCAACTCGCAGTCCGGAAAGTCTTCTCCGAGCCTTCCACTAGTCGTCGAGAGCCTAAAAGAAGTAGCAAGTTATGGTGAGTCCAAAAATGTTGTCGTGAACCTCGAAAATGACAACCTTGTCAGCGAGGATGCGTTCTTCGTCGTGAAGGTCATCGAGGCGGTGAATAGTCCGTACCTGCACGCACTCCCCGATTTCGGTAATTCAATGATGAGTGGTAATGCTAGCTTCAACTATCGCGCGGTCGAGGCAATGTTTCAGCACGCGTTTGGCATCTGCCATGTGAAGGATGGAGAAACCAATGCCCAGGGCAAGCGCGTTGATATTGACTTGCAGCGGACTTTCAACATTCTGAAATCTAGCGGATATCGGGGTTATTGCTCAATCGAATACGACGGTGCGGGCGATCCCTATGCTGCCACCCAGGACTTGATCGAGCGCAGTGTGCGTTATCTGGGATAGGGTGGACTTCGAGGCGGCGATCAGGTCAATTTTGTGGAACGCCGATATTTCGCGTGTAGCCAGAGCAGAATGCCGAGTCCGCACAGTTCCATCGGTCCAGGGGGCAAAATATCGAATTTAAAAAACGCGGTCAGATCGGAAGTCGTAATGTAAACGAACCAAACCACTCCTGCCGCCGCGATCAAGCTTCCAATCCGCTCTTGATTTCGAATGCTGAAACCGTAAGAACGCGAGGGTTTCTTCTTGAGCGGAATGTGCACGCCAGAAGGATAGGCTCCTCCGACGCGTTGATCGTAAGACTCTGTTGGCATACGCTTGTAGTCCCGATTCTCCCAGAGTTCTAAAGAGAAACAAAGTTACCGAAGTAAAGCCCACCCTGTCTACTTATTGCCACTAAGTCACTCAGGGGTATATCCGGAACATTGCAGAACCGGCAGTTTCGGATATTTGGGGAAGGTGAGGTCGGTTCTGGACAGCCGACAGAGAAAAAACGTGGAGCCGCGATCGGACTCGATACGTCCTGAGTGCACGCACGTCAGGCATAGTCCAACCCGAAGCTGGTCAGCTTCTGCTGCGATCACAAATTCGATCTTAGTTAGGCTGCTTGCGAAGCAGCGTTTCGATGGTATTGATGATAGCGGAACTCTCGCCCTTGGAAAGAACAGTTCGCACGCCCGCGCTGGACGCTTCGGCGGCGAGCTGCTCTGAGGCGTACATGGTCAACATGACGGTAGGGATCTTAGGGGCTATGACCGCAATCTTGCGCGCCGCCTGCAGGCCATCCATGACTGGCATGACAAGATCCATAACGATGATGTCAGGGGTCAGCTTCATGGCGCTGTCAATGGCTTCCTGACCGTTGGAAGCTTCGCCGCATACCTCCCAGCCCGGGTTTCTTTCGAGCAGGCTGCGGATAGATCTGCGCATGTCAGGACTGTCATCCGCGATGAGAATGCGGATGGGCAGGGGCGGCTTCTGAGCCAAATCGTTTTTTGCTGTTAACCCCAAGATGGTTATTCGATGGCGAGATCTGTCAGGAAGGTTACCTTAGAGTTAAATGAAAAGAAACACTTTTTACCGATTTTTTTTAAAATCTTGCCAATATCGGGCTTTCTACTCGATTCCGTCTTGCGGTCCCACGGTTTGAGGGTTAATAGGCAGTATAGCCAACAACTTGGTTCCTGAGCCGTCCGAGGTGAGTTCAAGGTTCCCCCCTAGCTGTCGGAGCCTCTCTCTCATGCCGCCAATACCCACCCCTGTTCTGCCAGGATTGCTGAGGGTACCCTGTCTCTGCAGCGTAATACCCTTGCCAGAGTCTTCGATTTCGAGCCGCAAGTTGTCAGAATCACGATTTAATCTGACCGTCGCCGTTGGGCTCTGGGAATGGCGATGGATGTTTGTAAGCGACTCTTGGACGACGCGGAAAATAGAGATTTCCGCCTCCCTCGAAAGCCTTCCCAAGCTGGGACCCAACTCCAGCTTGACTTTGATTTTGCTGCGCTCCGAGTAGCCTTCTACATACCATTTCAAGGCCGATTGCAGCCCGATCTCATCCAGCAACGGAGGGTGCAGAAGGTGAGAAATGGTGCGTATCTCGCTCAGAATCTGATTCAGCAGAGTAGCGTTTTCAGCGACAGCTTTGGCGGCCGCCGGCGTGAGGTTGGGACAGGTAGCGATAATTGAAAAATTCATGCCCAAGGCAGACAAGAGCTGTCCAACGCTGTCATGGAGTTCGCGGGCTATCCTGCGCCGCTCCTCATCCTGCATTCTCAGGACGCGTCCCGAAAGCTCGCGCACAATTTCGGATTGTTTGAACAGTTCCTGATTCTTGTCCCTTAGCTCACCGGTGCGAAGATTGACGCGCTCTTCCAGACGGTCCCGCAATTCTTTCTGTTCCGTTATATCCATGCCGGTAGCAACAATCATCACGACTTGGCCGTTTTCGTCTTTGACGGGAGTCAAAGTACGATCGGCAAAGCGGACAGTGCCATCTCGTAAAGCGTAGGAGCCTTCTTCGCGCACGGTTTCTCCGCATGCAACACTCGCAACCGCAGTCTTCAACTTCTCGGCTTCTGCGGGCAGTGGCGACCACCAGGGTTCCCAGAACTTCTTCCCGACAACTTCCTCGCGTTTGAATCCCGCCATTTCGAGAGCGGCCCCATTGGCGTCTATAACGGTCCCATCCACAGTAAGAAAGAACATGAATGAATAGGTCTGACTGAAAGCCGCGCGCAGACGTTTTTCATTTTCCCGCAGAGCAGCTTCGATACTCATCTGGGAAGATATGTCGGTGTTCGACCCAAACCAGCGCATGACTTTTCCGCCGGAGTCTTTCAAAGGCCGCACTCGGGTCAAGAAGGATCGAAAAATGCCGTCCGCGCCCTTTAACGGAAACACCATCTCCATCGGTTCGCCTGACGCAATAGAATTTTTCCATCGCTCAACAACAGCGGGCAGTACCGAAGGATCGTGCACTTTTTGCCAGCCCCAATCCTCCATCTGTTGTGGAGTTGTTCCGGTGTATTCATACCAGCGCTGGTTGTACCAGAAGATGTCCCCATCGGGATTTGCCATCCAGCACAGCTCTGGAATTGAGTTGGCCAGCAATTGAAATTGCCCTTCGCTCAAGCTGGCTGCGTCGCGGCTCTGTTTCAATTCCGGAAGCGTGGATTCCAGCTTCGCACGCGATCGGCGGTTCGCTTCTCCCATGACAATGATGACAAACGCGGAGAATAAAAACGCTCCCAAGTGCGCAAGACTTTGGCTGTCGCTGATGGAGAAAGATCCCAGCGGAGGGATGAAGAAGTAAATTGCCCCCAGGAGACCGATTAAGGTCGAAACGATGGCCGGAATCAGTCCACAGTACCAGGCGGAAAAACCGATGGCGGCAAAGAGTGTGACATACGGACTCGTAGTTCCAAGAGCAGGCTGGAGCAACGCACGGACTACGAGCGCTGCCATCGCGGCCAAAATCGCCGCAGCGTAACGGCGAAAGGGGTTGCTCATCGTCACTTCAGAGAACCGTCTGCTGTTCGCCATCAAGTTCTATGCTGCCACAAGCGGCCGCAGGAAAGTTTAAAAACGGTAGCTCGACGAAGCCTCCGCGCTGCCATGCAGCAGCCCGTGTAAGTGTGAATGTAATCCTGTGGCTGTGATACCAAGCGATGAAACGGGGATCGTAGCGCTAAGACCGAAACTCCGGGTATTGGTATCCACGATGGGCGTGATGTTAAAGGAAGACAAAGTGCTGTCCGCGTGATGATGGAGTACATAGCCCCCCACCAGGTAGCCGACGGCGCTTCCGACCAAAGCGTCCGATGGGAAATGATTATTTCCAGTAACGCGGCTGACGCTAACGGCAGTGGCGAATCCGTAGGCGCCGAGTTTCATCCAAATTCCCCTATACTCGCCGGCAACCACACGAGCCAAAGCCCAACTTGCGGCGGCGTGGCCAGAGGGAAAGGCAGAATTCACGGAATAGATCCGCGTGCCGTCAGGCCAGAATTTACCCGTTCCATCTCCCTGTTCGGGACGCTGCCGATTGGTAGCTAGTTTCAGGCCTTCCGCAACTATCGAGGCGTCGATGACGGCTTCTGCGCCCAAACGTCCGGTCTCGGCAAGTTTGTCATTGTGGGTTGCAGCGCCCAGGAAATAGACGGCAGCGGCGCCGCCGCCTGTTACCCAAGGTGATCCGAAGGCGGCTATCTTATGGCTGGTATCAATTCGGCCCTTGTCCCCGCCCAGTTGGCGCAAAGCGTCCGCATCGTAGTGGATCGCGAGGGCGGTTGCTCCCGCAAGCGGAAGCAGCCAAGCCGCGTCGTGCCCTCGCAAGCGAAACGGACTAGTCCAGATGCCTATCTGGTCTCCCAATAGGTCTTTCAGACATTCGTTCAGGTGCCTCGCGCCACAGATTTCTCTGTCCGCGGAGTCGGCGGAGACTGCCTGCGGTTGTGGGTCAGGATTCGGGAAAGCAGCATTTCCCGAATCCAAGCTCTGTGCTTGTGCAGAAGCGGAGAGCGCGGTAAAAAGAAAAGCAAATATCGCAATCGAGCGGCAATAAGAAATGGAGTGAATATTCATAGTCAGAGTATGACCGTTCGATGCTCAAATTGGCCGTCTCGACTATACGAAACTATCGCGCTTATTACTGGTTCGGATCATGTGGCTTAAGTATTACTGGTTTTGGAAGGGCCGAAGCTGTGAAACCGCGAAATAGAATGTCTCCCCGAGGAACCTCGATCAAGATCGTGAATCTTGAGGAGGGCATGCCTTTGGTCCGCGAGGCACTGCTGCGGCTCGATCGTGAACTGGCGATTGCGACGCAACACCACAATCACTTTGTGAAATTCGTTCATGGTTATGGCTCGAGCGGAGTCGGCGGCGATATCCGCATCGCAGTGCAAAAATCTTTGCGTGAAAGTGTCGCCGCCGGAAGGATTCGAGCATGTATTTTCGGTGAGGACTGGTCAATTTCAGACGAACGGACCTGGCGTTTGCTCACATCCCATCCTGACTTAAAGCAGGACCGGGATTTGGGTAGAAGGAATTTGGGAATCACCATTGTTGCGCTGTGAGATAGCGGTTCTTCGCGATGTTCAGAATGACAGTGCTTTGTGTTTTGTGCCTAGCCCTCTGCCTTACGGCGCTTCAATTCGTGCCGCACGCTGCGTCCCTCTACCAAGTGCAGTACTTCTTCGGCGAGATTCTTTGCATGGTCTCCGGCGCGCTCGAAGGCCTGCGCTATCAATAATAAGTTCGTACTGTACTCGCGCGGACGGCGCACGGTGCTTTCAAAGTGACGGCGAAACATCGAGCGGCAGCGGTCATCAATCTGGCTGTCGTGATGCAACACCCAGTTGGCAGGCTCGATTTCGCGGTCCACAAAACCTTCGTGGATGTGGTCGAGCATGCTGCGAAGCGTTTCGGCCATGGCGCTTAAATCACGCTTATCGTCCGCAAATACACGCGAGGTGCTCGTCTGCAAGCGCTTGGTGATTGACCACGAGAGATCGCCGATCCGTTCCAGGTCGGTGATGAATTTCAGGCATGCGAGTAATTCACGTGCTTCGGGCTCCGTCACCTCGGTGATGGCGCTGGTGATGGTCTGGTCTACGGTGCGCTCGATACGGTCGAGTTCCTTTTCGCAATCCTTTACCGCAAGGAACGCCATTTTCGAGGAGTTTTCTATGAACTCCTGCACATTGGTCGCAGAGTCTCTTGCCACCAGGCAGGCCTGGCGGATGAGTCCGTTGAGCTCTTTTGTAGACTCAGGTTGACGAGAAAATGGCCGCTTCATGGTGGTTACGAAGGCAGGAGATAGTGGCAGAAAAACCCGGCTTGCACTTCTATGCGGCTATAGCATCGCTGTTGCGCCGCGCGATCAGCTTACGAATTTCCAACATGCGATGACGAACGTATCCATCTTCGGTGATGTGCGCGGATGCAACATCGTCTGACTTCGCATGCACCTGAAGGTCTTGCTTCGGAAGGTAAGGCGAGTCAGGATGCTGACGGCAAAAACTACATTCACGCCCAATACGGTAATCAGTTTTCTGCGGGCCGCACTGATGGTAATTCATGCCGTTAAATCTCCGTCTGTTGAAATGTTCCAGTTCGAGTCTCGCAGTTGTAACTCGCGACAGTAACCATTAGCAAGCCCCATTTTACTCCAAGTTGTGCCCTTCAACATTTGTAGCCGCTGGTGGATAAATTAATCAAAATCCAGGGCCAAAGGTGTACCCGATAGAGACCCCATACCGTGAAGAATGGTTCGAGCTGAACTCCCGGTTATTATTGACAAAATACAGGTGGGCCTCGGGGCGAACGAAGACGTGTCCCCAGACGTAAAGGCGCAATCCCGCGCCCAAGTGTTCCATGAAATGGTTGCTGCTGACGTAGTTTGTACAACTCACGAAATTACATTGATAAAAGCCCTGGTAGAACCTCAGGTCCTCGCCGCCGATACCGGCCATCAGTTCCCCGGAAACCTTCTTAGAAATCGTCGGAACCCAGATAGCATTGAAGTCATAGAAAAGCGGACGGTATGGCTGGTATCCGCCATAAAGACCCTGGCGGGCGCGCCACGCGACCTCTGCTCCTACTCCGAAATGATGTTTTAATAGAAAATCGGCACTGAAGCTGGGATAAAGCCCGCCACTAACGGAGGGCGTGAAAGTGCTGCTGGTAAAGGTTGACGAGGGTGCCGTGAGGGCATTGAAGCCAAAGGCTGCGTCAAACTGCTGCCCATAAGCAGAACTGGTGGCCAAGAAGAGTGCGCACGCGAACACAGCAATTGTAAAAGTCTGGTTTTTCAAGACAATCTCTCCACAAATATATGTAAATTTGATTGCTTGGAGTTCAGATGCCGTTGCTCGCAATTCCGTAGCTTGCAATCCAAAAAGTGCCCTGAGAGGTGAGACTGATCGAAAGTGTCCCGGACAGAACCCATCAATTTGACGTCCTGATCCTCGGCGCAGGCGCCGCCGGACTGATGTGCGCAATCGAGGCAGGGCTTCGCGGCCGTCGAGTCGCAGTTCTTGAACGTGCCGAGCGCATCGGGAAGAAAATCCTGATTTCCGGCGGCGGGCGTTGTAATTTCACCAACTTGCGATGCGACGCCGAACATTTCATTTCGGCGAATCAGAACTTCGCGAAATCTGCATTGTCTCGATACACACCGACTGACTTTATTGAACTGGTGGAAAAACATAACATCCCTTACCACGAAAAGACTTTAGGACAGCTTTTCTGTGACGGCTCATCACGCGAGATCGTAAGTATGTTGCAACAGGAATGCGACGCCGCCGGGGTCCGTATTTCTCTGAGTTGCGCGATTTTGGAGGTGTCTCACGCTGGCGAGTTTGTAGTTCGAACTGAGCGCGAAGAATTTCGCGCTCCAGCGTTGGTGGTGTCAACCGGTGGGCTCTCCATTCCCAAAATGGGCGCAACCGCATTCGGCTACGATTTGGCACGGCAATTTGGACTGAGCATCCAGGAGACGCGTCCCGCACTCGTGCCGTTGGTCTTCGACACCCGATGTAGGCAGGACTATTGCGACCTCGCCGGAGTTTCAGCAGAAGTGGTCGCATCGTTCAAAAATCAGCGATTCAGGGAAAAAATGCTGATTACTCACCGAGGACTGAGCGGCCCCGCAATTTTGCAGATATCTTCTTACTGGAAGCCTCCGCAGGCGCTCACGATTGATTTGGCCCCCGGAGTGGATGTAACAGCCGAGCTTCGAATTCAGTCGGCTCGAAGGCTAGCCACGGCGAAATCCAAACTTCATGAAATCTTGCCTAGCCGGCTTGCCAATCGCTGGATCGAGTTACATCAGCCTTCCCAATGGACGAATGCTGCACTGCTGGAATTGGAGCGCCAAATTCACAACTGGTCCATCACCCCAGCTGGCAGCGAAGGTTACGATAAGGCCGAAGTGACTGCGGGAGGAGTGGACACCTCTGAACTTGACTCCAAGACGATGCAATCACGCAAAGTCCCAGGCCTGTTTTTCATCGGAGAGGTGGTAGACGTCACTGGACACCTGGGCGGCTACAACTTTCAGTGGGCATGGTCTTCAGGAGCCGTTGCTGGCTGGGCGTTGTGAACGAGCGAGGGCAACTGCTAGCTTGCAGTTCGTGGGAGTTTGGGCAAGGCCAAGAGCCAAAGGCCGAGAGCGAGTTTAAAACACTCCCGCTGCCGCGTAATCCTTTCCTCGCACCGAGCAAAAATGCTGTACGTGAATCTCCTCTACTTAAGTAGGGACTCTACTGGATTTCCATGCATCGCTATCAGGCTTACAGTTCCCAGTCGTAGGTAGTTAGAGAAGAAATTCTGTGGAGGCGGGTATGAAATCAAAAGCAACAGTTCTTACACTGGCATTGCTGGCTGGATCTTTCGCAGTTGCCCAGGATGCAAATTCCGGCAGCAGCACGGCTGGTACAGCGAATTCCCAGACCGACGCTCAACCTAATCAAACCGGACAAACTGGATCACAATCTGCTCAACCGGGCTCGAGTTCAACCATGAGTACTCCGGGATCGAGCGCAGACTCAAATTCATCCACGGGTTCAACGTCCACTTCAACCTCAGCAACGCCGGACAGCGCGAACTCTTTGACTGGTTGCCTTTCAGGTTCCCCTGCAAGCGGCAAATACACTCTGACAGATGCGTCTGGCACCTCTTATCAGTTAACTGGCAGCTTGGATAGCCTTCGCGTGCTCGTCGGCTCACAGGTACAAGTTACGGGACAAGGCAACGGCGACTCGATGGCAGCGACGTCTTCGGCTGGTTCCAATGCCAGCGACAAGACCGCTGTGGGATCGCAAGCGGGAATGACTTCCGTCAACAAGAACTTCCAGGTAACCAGCGCGACAAAGGTAGCAGATCATTGCAACGCAGCCGGCAGTAAAGGCGCTGGACCTAGCGCGGCGATAAAGAACAACGTTGAATTGGCAGTTTTGATGACTCCTGACATGCAGGGTACCGGGGCAGGTTCGGCGGGAGCAGCAGGTACCGCTGGAGCGGGCACCGGTTCGCCTTCCAGCCAGACAGGAGCCCCCGGCACAGCAACTCAGGCCCCAGGCTCCGCGACTCAGGCCCCGGGTTCTTCTAATAATACCGGTGCCACAGTCCCAGGTTCCTCGAGTCCGGGAGCAACTGGATCCACAACCCCCGGTTCATCCGCTGCTCCCGGGAACAGCGCACCCGTGTCGAATAACCCGGATACAACTACCAATCCATCGGGCACAACCAGTGCTACCCCTGACACCGTAACTCCGACGCCCGAAACTGCGACTCCGAATTCAGGAACCGCCGCCCCGGGAACTTCCACCACGCCGGATACGACAACGCCCGGAACCTCACAACCTTCAACGACGCAGCCGCGTACCACCGCGCCTCCGTCAACCACGCCGCAGAGCACAACGCCTCCTCCAACTGCTTAATTGCTCCTGTGACCTGCCAGCAAACGGGACCCATTCCGGGTGGGTCCCGTTTTTTCCTCTGCCGCAACGTAGACGACGAGAATCACGAGCTATGAGATAATTTCATTTCCGGTAAGGTTTTCAACCGCTTACAGAAGAAAGATACTCAAATGGCAGAGCGAAAAGTTATTTGCGCCAAGCTTCACCGAGAACTCCCAGGGTTGGACGAGCCGCCCTTCGATACCGATCTGGGCCGACGGGTTTACGAAACTGTATCCAAAGAGGCTTGGGCGGGATGGACAGAGTTCTGCAAAATGCTGCTGAATGAATACCGCTTGAACCCCGCCAGAAAAGAAGATCAGGAAGCCATTGTGAAACAAATGGAGCAATACTTCTTCGGCGAGGGAGCTGCGCCGCCAGCTCAGTATGTTCCGCAAGAAAAGAAATAATCCCGCCAGAGACTTAGCTTACAAATATTAGAATCTAATAGGCTTACTTGAGAATCTATTCTTTATAGGCAATTCGTCCGTCTGCGCTTCTGCGAACGTTTTCTGCTCACAACACGTATCAGATATTTAACTAGATTTTTACGAAGCAGAAACCTTCGTCGTTCGTCTATTGGTTAGGATAAAGCTATGAATCACATTCAAGGATGCGCTCCAGTGTTGGAGCATGGTTTTTACTCCGAGGGCATAACCCTGGGCGAGAAGACATTTACAACTGGCGGGGCCACTGGCTCGGGCGAAAACGTGACTGTCATCTGCTGCCAGGGACGAATCGTCTATGGCCCCGATAGTTCGCTGCTTTCAGAGAAAGTCTCTAGGTTATTCCCGCACCCGCGGCAGATCGTGCTCGACCTGAGCTTGGTCGAGATGATTGACGGTACGGGTTTGGGCGAACTGGTCGCAATATGGATGCACGCCAAAGCCAACAATCGTATCGTAAAGCTCGCCGCTCCTCGACGCCGGATTCGGAAGATGTTGGAGTTGACGCATCTCAATTCGGTTTTTCAGGTATACCCCACTCTCGGGGACGCCTTGGACTCGTTCACGCTGGAACCATTCAAAGACCGCGCCGTCGCGAGATAATCCCTACTATTGCGGACGCTGAAAGCGGTAGTTGCCCTGACGCTCAAGCGCCACGGCTTCTGCCACTTTCAGGAACGCCCGCGCCGCATGCGAGAGGTTGGCGGACTTGCGATATACCAGGCGAAGTTTGCGATGCAGGCGAACTTCGCGCACCTGGATGCGCACCAGCTCCCCGCGAGCGATTTCGTTGTCAATGCTAATCTCGGGGAGAAATGCCACCCCGTTTCCCATCGCCACAAATCGTTTGATGGCTTGCAAAGTCGGTAGCTCAACGTCCATGTGCAGCGGCGTTTTATGCCGCTTGAATGCCTGGATCACTTTCTCGCGATAGGGAGAGGAAACAATGTGGGCCACGAAAGATTCGGCCCCCAGTTGGCGGATGCTGACCTGAGTCTCGCTAGCCAGTGGATGGCGCGGTGGAACCACCAATATCAGTTCGTCCAGGTAAACAACGATTGAACGCAGTTGCGGATGATGAGGGTCGTAGGTCAGGACGCCAAGTTCAGAATTGTGCTGCAAGAGGTCATCCGGAATGTGACTTCCAAGCGCCCGGTGGACGACGATTCTGATCATGGGGTGCAAGCGGCGAAAATCAGCCAGCACCGGCAATAGATAAAGCGCTGTAAACTCGTTGGCCGCTATGGCCAGCTTACCCTTTCGCAGCTCGCGCAACTCCACCAGCGCCTCGTGCGCACTTCCGCGAAGGTTCAGCAGTTGAGCCGCGTATTCTTGCAGCACGCGCCCGGCGTCGGTGAGTTGGCCGTCACGGGAGGACCGGTCAAAGAGCGGCTCTCCTAACTCTTCCTCGAGCTTGCGGATGGACTGGCTGATCGCAGACTGGGTGCGGTGAAGTTTGTCGGCAGCGCGAGAGAATCTTCCCTCGCGAGCGACTGAGAGAAAAACTTCAAGTTGGCCTAAATCCATATTCCCTTCCTGGAGTCTTAACCGAAACTTCTTTGCTTATTAGCTCAGCTTATCATGGTAAGTATTACTAATGATAATCGTAAGATTATAAGCTTTGCTTTCCATTCTAGGGAGAGGTAATATACAGCTTCACACGGTTCAGTAAGGAGAGTCCCCCATGGAACGAGCGCAGATCACTATCTTCGATACTACTTTACGCGATGGCGAGCAATCGCCCGGCTGCAGCATGAACGTGAAAGAGAAGCTGCGACTCGCGCGGCAATTGGACAAGCTCGGCGTGGACGTGATCGAAGCTGGATTTCCTATCGCGTCGGAGGGTGATTTTGCCGCCGTGCAGGCGATCGCTGCCAGCGTCCAACGACCGATAATTGCAGCGCTGGCTAGGGCTTCCAATCATGACATCGAACGCGCCTGGGAAGCTTTGAAAGGCGCGGTGCGACCTCGTATCCACGTGTTTCTTGCGACCTCCGACATTCACATGCAATACAAGCTGCGGATCTCGCGCGAGCAATGCCTGGAGCAGGCGCGGAACGCGGTTCGCCTGGCGAAATCTTTTTGCGACGACGTGGAATTTTCTCCGGAGGATGCCACTCGAACCGATCCGGAGTTTCTATTCCAGATATTGGAGGCCGCAGTAGAGGCGGGCGCCACCACGGTGAATATTCCTGACACCGTGGGTTACAGCATTCCGTCGGAATTCGGCGCCCTGATTACCGCCATCCGGCAGAGAGTCCGCGGAATCGAGAATGTGACTATTTCCGCGCACTGTCACAACGATTTGGGACTGGCTGTGGCGAATTCTCTGGCCGCAATTGCGGCCGGAGCACGTCAGGTCGAATGCACGATCAATGGAATTGGAGAACGCGCGGGCAATGCTGCCGTAGAAGAGATTGTGATGGCCTTGCGGGTTCGGTCGGATCTTTATCCCTACGACACTGCGGTGGCGAGCGAACAGCTTTTCCCGGCGAGCCAGATGCTCGGCGAAATTACCACGATCCCGGTACAGCCTAACAAAGCAGTTATCGGACGCAACGCTTTCGCGCATGAAGCGGGCATCCATCAGGACGGCATGCTGAAGAACCGCCTCACTTACGAAATCATGACGCCGCAGTCGGTGGGCGTGCCTGATTCCAAACTAGTGTTGGGTAAGCACTCCGGCCGTCATGCGCTGGGACTGCGCTGCGAACAGCTTGGCTACAAGTTCGAGCGTCATGAACTGGATGAAATCTATCGCCGCTTCGTCGTTGTGGCGGACGAGATCAAACAGGTCCATGACCACGATCTGTTGAACATAATTCGGGATGCGGAGATCATAAGACCTGCCTCCGTCAAAGCGGCGGCGGCTGCGGTTAGCTCGGGGATTGGGCATCCAAGTCAAAAGCCTTATTCATCCGTGCTGTCGAATGCCATCAGCGCTGCCACGCTGCCACTCAATTCAAATACCGAACATCAGAGCGAGCAGGAAGATTATCTCTGGGGAGTGTAGTCCGGCGGTCGCCTCCAATTTCCTACAACTCAGAACTCTGTCACCCTGAGCAGAGAAATCCGATTCGCTTTCGAATCGGATTTCTGCGTCGAAGGGTCCCAATTGCCAATAACTAACGCTAGCAAGCAGGGATGTTTCGACTTCCTCGTCGTTCACTTCGTGAATGACTCTCTCGCTCAACATGACATAGCAGTGGCAGCGACAGTTAAACTGAATGAGAGCCGCTTAGTTTTCCGAAAAGAAATTCATGCTTATTGATGTCATTACTCTTGCGGGCGACGGCGTTGGGCCGGAAGTTACCAATGAGGCGGTCCGTGTGTTGGAAGCGGTCGTCAAAAAGTTTGGCCACGAGTTCAAGTCATCGAATTACGACATCGGTGGCGCTGCGCTTCTTAGTCACAACGATCCGTTTCCGGAGAAGACACGAAAAGCGTGCCTTTCTTCGCAAGCCGTTTTATTAGGGGCCGTGGGCGGGCCTGCTTTCGACAGCTTTCCAAGTAACCTCCGTCCGGAGCGAGGATTGTTGCGGCTACGGCAGGAACTCGGAGTGTTCGCGAATTTGCGGCCTGCGGTTTGTTTTGCGGCGCTGGAAGGTAGTTCTCCTTTGCGTCCGGAAATTGTGCGCGGCACTGATGTCATGATTGTGCGTGAACTTCTTGGCGGGATTTATTTCGGCCAGCCGCGTTCGATCCAAGGGACAAACGGACAGCGCTCCGCGATAGACACGATGCAGTACGGCGAGCCGGAGATCGAGCGCGTGGCCCACGTCGCATTCAAGCTGGCGCGAGCGAGGCGACGCAAAGTTACATCTGTGGACAAGGCCAATGTCCTCGACTGTTCGCGGCTGTGGCGTGAAGTTGTCACCCGGATCGCGCACGATTATTCCGATGTGAAGCTGTCGCACATGTATGTGGATTCCGCCGCCATGGCGCTGGTCGCGCACCCTGCAGACTTCGATGTGCTGTTGACCGAGAACATGTTTGGCGACATCCTCTCTGACCAGGCAGGCGCGATTGTGGGTTCGATCGGCATGCTGGGTTCCGCAAGCATCGGAGGCCCAGTAGGTTTGTATGAGCCGGTGCATGGCTCAGCTCCCGACATCGCAGGGCAGGGCATCGCGAATCCGTTGGGCGCCATTCTCTCCGCCGCCATGATGCTGCGGCACTCTTTCAATCTGGAAGCTGAAGCTCAATCCATCGAATCTGCGGTGGAAAGCGTTCTCGAAGCGGGAAAGCGCACGCGCGATATTGCGAGAGCGGGGGAGAAGGCCATCAGCACGACTGAAATGGGGAACGCTGTGGCCGAGCGGTTAAAGTAATGCGCGCGAGCTGACAAGTGTAGATAGCAGGTCCCTTACTGCGCTCGCGATGACAACAGTCCAATATTTAGTCAGGCGCTACAGGACTAATTCAAGTTTTTCTCCCGCCGCCCTGTTGAAATCTAAGCAAGCCCATATTAAGAAAGGACCAACTTTTTTTCGCGTTCCACTTCTCTTGCCACAACTCTGGGAGTAAATTCGATTTGTTAGACCCCTGCCCCGAGGGGAAAAGCGGTATGGTTTCGAAGTGCGCTAATCCGGGCTGTATGGCTGACTTCCGCTACCTGCATCAAGGGAAGTTGTTCCACGTTGAAGTGGACACTGCGATTGCAACTCTGCCTCCTGCAACTCATCTCAAAAAGCCAGTCCGCAGAACAGAATTTTTTTGGCTGTGCGATGAGTGTGCGGCCAAGGTGACGTTAACCGTGCAGAAGGGCATCGGCGTTACAGTGAAGCCGCTGGTACGTGCATTAGCGGCCTCGTCCTAGCATTTCCAATGCGGCTCTCACGCCCGCATATTTCCCACGCATAGCGTTCCAGCGAATCTTGAATACCTCGCCCACCATGCGGATGCCGTCGCGCAAAGGTTGAATGCGTGTCCCTTCACGATGCGACCACCTGACGGGGACTTCTTTCACCGTGAAATCAAACTTCCTTGCCAGATAGAGCAACTCCGGATCGAATCCCCAGCGCTCGATTTGTTGCAGAGGGAAGATGGCGTGGGCCGCGCGCCGGGTAAAGGCCTTAAATCCGCATTGTGTGTCTCTGAACTTCAAACGCAGAATGATGCGAAGGGCGAGATTAAACATGCGTCCAAAAAGTTGGCGATGCAGGGGCTGGCGCTGTTTTTGAAGCTCCGGACGCAGCCAGCGTGAACCGATGGCGATGTCGGCCCCGGCGGCGATCGCCGCGAACAGTTTGTCGGCTTCTTCGATGGGAGAGGAAAGGTCGGCGTCGCTGAAGAGCAGAATATCGCCACTCGCGCGAAGCATTCCATTGCGAACGCTATAACCCTTACCGCGATTACCAGGATTGTCCAAGAGGCGAAGCGCCGGATGTTCCTTCGAATAACTGCGCACGATGTCCGCGGTCGAATCCGTGGAACCGTCATTTACAACAATTACCTCCGCATTCCAGTGTTGCTGCGACACGAATTCAAGAATGAAATCCAGAGTCGCGCCGATGCGCACGGCTTCGTTGTACGCGGGAAGAATGATGCTGTAAGTGAGAGGCTCCAAAAATGTTTTCTCAGTATGGTTCTCGCCCTGGTACGGCTGCTGTGAATTCGCGAAGAAAACTGCCGGACGATTTCGGGAGTTTAATCGGAAGAACTCACGAATCCTAGGACAAAATTGCGTTGAATTCGAAGGAGCGGACTCAGGCCACGCGTTGCTGTTTCTTGAGCATGGAGAAAAATTCCATCACCAATTCCTCGTCCCACAATCCCGCATGTGCTTCATTCCGCATAGTCGCCACCGCTTGCTCGTGATGGAGAGCTGGTTTGTAGGGACGAGCGGTGCGCAGGGCATCGTAAATGTCCACCACTTGCAAGATTCGCGGCAACAGCGGGATTTCGTCTTTGCGCAATCCGTCGGGATATCCGCTGCCATCGGTGTGCTCGTGATGGCTGCGGATAATGGGCAAGACCAGCCTCAAAGATTTTAACGGACGGCAAATATTCTCGCCGGTCAAGGGATGTTGCTTCATGACCGTCCATTCCTCGTCGGTAAGGTTTGTGCCTTTCTTTAGAATATCGTCGGGCACTGCAATCTTTCCGAGGTCATGCAGGTATCCGCCGCGGCGGAGCGCAATGATGGACTCTTCTTCGAGTCCGAGATAACGTCCCAAATTGCTGGCATTCTGCGAAAGGCGCTCACAATGCCCCTCGGTATAAGGGTCGCGGCTTTCGACGCTTCGGCCCAGAGTGCAGAGCACAGACTCGGCAGTCTCGAGTTCGTCAGTGAATTCCTTGAGTTTGAGCAGCGAATTGACGCGCGCGAAAAGCTCCTCCGCGTGAATCGGCTTATTCAGAAAGTCGTCGGCGCCTGCTTCGATACCGCGCAACCGGTCCCCGCGGTCGCTAAGGCCAGTGATTAACACAAAAGGAATCAGACGGGTAGCGGGATTAGCCTTCAATTCGCGGCAAAACTCGTAGCCGGATTTCCCCGGCATGATCACGTCGCTGAGGATCAAATCTGGAGGATGACGAAAAATCTCCTCTTCGGCCTGAATTGCATTTGGCATCGCAACCACGTCATATCCGCGGCCGGATAACAGTTCCTGCATCAACGACATCAGGTCGGAGTTGTCGTCCACCAGCAGGATCCGTGGCAGACGGCGAGGCACTTCCCCGAAAGTTCTGAAAGGTTGGGAGCGCTCAGGAATACGAAGCTTGGCAGGACGGTCCATTCGTTCTGGATCTATTGTACGAGATTACTCGGGTCTCGTGGCCAATCTAGGGTCTCCATTCCCGCAAAGGGAATTGATGCGCAAAAAGGTGCATCTACCCTTGTTGGACTACCTGCCGCCTGTCTAGCGTGGGCCTTATGGCAAGGGCTCCCGTTCTGATTCTTGGCGTTTTCGTTCTCATCGGGCAATGCAGCGCTGCCCCAAAGCCGCACGTCGTCACCTTCGGGAAATGGACTTCGGTGAAGTGGATGGTGGGAGCCGATGAAAATACCGCACTGGATTTGAAAGTACGTGCCATCTATGTGGACACCCGTCTTAAGGAATTTACCGTCGGTCTGCCTCACGAAGTCACCGACCGATTGTTTGTCGTCCAGAGGGCATTTCGACTGAATGACGCTTTACCTGCAGAACCTGCGTCTCCGGCACACTGGCAATGGCAGCGTGGCGGATGGCTGCTGGTAGACCGAATGTCAGGCCACATTTCCCAACTCAATCTGCCGGAGTTCGACGCCCTCTACTCAGTGACAAATTGGTATCGCGACTATGGGGCCTACTGTGGGGTATCAGACGACGGGAAAAAAGTGTATGCGATGGTTGCCCAGCTGGGCCGGCGAAAACCGATCCTAAAAAAGAGTCTGAGTGATACCGACGCGGATGGCGATCCGGATTGTGCTGGCCCTAGTTGGAGGCGGAAGCCGGCGCGCGTGACTTTTTCGGCCAGGCAGGAAGCGCAATTCACATACTTGGTGCACGGACATGCTGTGGACGTACTTCCTAACGATCGCGAAGAGGATAGCGGGACGGAATAGCCGTTCCGGCTTTGATGAGCCGGAGGGGCAGGTCCCTCCACTCGCCAATTAATCACTGCCCAAGTTGCCGTCATCCCGAGCAGAGCAAAGCGGCACTTTGCGGAGTCGAGGGACCTGCTGTAAAAACATATTCGTTCCAAAGCTAGGTGCTTGGATTTAGCGATTCAGGCGGAACTCCACCGTTGGCATGTTTAATGACGAGGAACAGTATAGCCAGCAACAATCCCGCTCCGATGAAAATCGCGCGCCGCCATCCGTTTCGAACCTCGGGCGAACTGGTCAGATGGCTTGACATTGCGGTTCCCAGCGTGAGCCCTGCCAGCAATCCTCCAATGTGGGCGGAATTATCAATTCCCGGCAGCGCGCCGAAAAATAAGTTGTAGGCGGCAAAGGTTAGGAGACTTCTCAGCGTCCCTCGCAGCGCAGCCTTCGGAATGGGAAGATGGCCGAGGTAGAGTGCGGCAATCAGCGCTCCCGCCACACCAAAAATAGCGCCTGACGCGCCCACTCCCACCACCCCGGGATGCCACCACAAACTGACCAAACTGCCAGCCAGTCCGGAAAAAGTGTAGGTAAGCAGGTAAGTGGTCCCGTCGAAAATGCGTTCAGCGAGGCTGCCGAGATTCCAGAGGCACCACATGTTGAGGGCGATGTGGAGCAAGCCGCCATGCAAATAGTTAGAAGCCAGAATTCTCCAGGGCTGCGGACCGAGCGAAAGCGGGCCAAAATTTGCTCCCCAGCGCAAGAGCTGCGGTACGTGAGGCTCCACCGGAGAAACTCCAGAAAGCACCATGGCTACATAAACCGCAACGTTGATGCCCACCAAAGCTGTGGTCAGGGGCGGATAGCTGCGGGCAATCGTTCGCGGCTGCGGCCCGTCCGACGGCGGTGTAGAAAAGCTGCCGGATGCGGGAATAGTCACAGCCGCGTTACGGCACTCCGCGCAAACATTGCTGGACTGTCCGAATATCGTTCGCGGCAACTGTCGTCCGCAGCTTATACAGTTCGCCATTCACAGGCTCCAAATTCAGAGAATTCAAAAGCTTTCGATTAATTTAGTGGAGACTTAACTTGCCGCAGTTTCAAGTTCCGCCACGGGCTCGCGTTTGCGGGCCTCGACTTTAGCGCTGGTCACCAGAACTACCGAAGCCACCACAACGGCGGTACCAGCAAGCATGAATGCATCCACGCGTTCCTGCAACACCAGCCATCCCAGGAAGAGCGCGACCACGGGATTTACGTAAGCATAAGTGGAAACCTTCGAGGTTGGCACGTTGCCCAGCAGCCAGACATAAGCCGTGTAGCCGATCCATGATCCGCAGACCACCAGATATGCGATGGCACCGATGCCGCGGCGGGTCCATACCACGCGCGCGAAATCGCCCACTACAACTGCAAAAAGCAGGTTTGCCAATCCCGCCGCTACCATTTGCCATGCGATGGAAGAAAAGGGATCCACGTCCGCTGACTTCCAACGCTTCGCAAGAACGGATCCGAGGGCCCAGCTAAATGAACCTCCCAGCAGGCTGACAGATGCCCACAACTGCACGCGTCCGAAGACCGTTGTAGATGTCAGATCGGGCCAGAGTAAGATCGCCAAGCCAACGACCCCCAGAGCAAGTCCAATTTTTCCGCGCGGCGGAACACGATGATTTCCCAGGAGCGCGGTATCCAGCACCAGAAACCATAGCGGCGTTACGGCGAGGATTAAGGCGGCCAGGCCAGATGCGACGTGCAACTCAGCGTAAGCAAGCGTGAGGTTCCCACCCACGAGCAGCAGGATACCGACCACTGCCATCCTGCCGAGTCGCTGCGGACTGTAAATTACCTTGCGGCCCCGGACGTAACAGAACGCCAGCATCAGCACTCCGGCAATCAGAAAGCGGAGTGCACACATGAGCGCGGGAGGAATATGCTGAATGGCAACGTCAATGCCGAGATAGGTTGATCCCCAAAACAGATACACCAGTCCAAAGGCAACGATTACCGCAAGACGATGCTGGTGCTTAGTGGTCATTTTTGAAGGAGAAAAAGTTGCTTCTAGAGAATAGACGAGTGGGGAGCGGCTTGCGATTCGAAGTATTGTTCGTCAACGACAAGAACGACCTATTTACTTTCTTCATTAGGTTTGTCGTTCTGAGCGCAGCGAAGAATCTATGTATTTCACGGTTTAATTTTTGCAAGCAGAGAGCTGAAATCTGATAGCCGGTCGTCGCTAGCGCCGCTGACCGCCTCGAGGACCGCGGTATTGCGAGAGGGACAGTCACTTTTGGGGGTTACGGCGATGCTTTGCTCACGCTATAATCAAGCAGGATTCTGCTTTTCCGTTTTCTAATAGTCATGTAGTCATGCGCTGCCAAACTTCCAATTCGCATTTGCCAGTCTGCTGGCTTCAGTTTCTCGTCTGCCCTCGCAGGCATATGGCAGTGCTTCCCTCGCAAGTGCGTCCCAGTTTATTCGGTAGCGACTAACTTTCCGATCTCCCAGCTTCGCGATCTAACTTAGGCCGAACTCCGTCTCGAGGCGGACTGAACCCTGGCCGATGATTCAACTAGCCGAAAACCGTTATCCCGGAGGATTCCATGCCAACCAAAACTCTTCTCGAACCGAAAACGACAGGCCCGAAACTTATCACCGCCTTGCCTGGACCGAATGCCAAACGCGCCGTCGAAGCGGATGACCAATACATCTCTCCGTCCTACACACGGTCCTATCCGTTGGTTGCCAAGAGCGGCCGCGGCATCGTGGTTACGGACGTTGACGGCAACGAGTTCTTTGATTTTTCGGCGGGAATTGCCGTGACTTCGACCGGACATTGCCATCCCGAAGTAGTGGCGGCGATTCAGAAGCAGGCGGCCGAACTGATTCACATGTCTGGAACCGACTTCTATTACGAGAGTCTGGTGACGCTGGCTAAACGGCTGTCGGCTATCGCTCCCATGAAGGGCCCGCACCGTGTCTATTACGGAAACTCTGGCGCTGAGGCGATTGAGTGCGCTCTCAAGCTGGCTCGCTATCACACCAAGCGGCAAAACATCATTGCGTTTTTCGGTGCCTTCCACGGACGCACCATGGGTGCGGTTTCATTGACCGCGTCCAAGCCGCAACAGAAACGGCGTTTTGGTCCATTGATGCCAGGCGTCACCCACGTACGCTATCCCGATGTATATCGCGGCTGTTCCGGTGGTCCGCAAGACGCCGAAGCGTTTGCTCTGGGCTGCGCGCGATACATAGAAGAAAAGCTATTTAAGACAATTCTTGCTCCGGAAGAAGTAGCTGCGATTTTCGTCGAGCCAGTGCAGGGCGAGGGCGGATACGTTATCGCTCCGACCATCTTCATGCAGGAGCTTCGACGCATCTGTGATCGCCATGGAATCCTGCTCGTTGCTGACGAAGTACAGAGCGGCGTGGGACGTACTGGCAAGTGGTGGGCGATCGAGCACACTGGCGTACAGCCAGACATTGTTTGCAGCGCGAAGGGAATTGCTTCCGGCATGCCGCTGGGCGTGACCATTAGCAAGGCCGAAGTAATGGATTGGGTGCCGGGTTCGCACGCTTCCACTTTCGGAGGAAATCCAGTTTGCATTGCGGCTGCCCTCGCGACGCTCGACGTGATCGAGCGCGAGAATCTGCTCGGTAACTCTGCGGAAGTCGGCAACCATATGTTGAAGCGCATGGCTGATTGGCCAAAGAAGCATAAGCTTGTCGGCGATGTGCGCGGACGCGGACTGATGATCGGCGTCGAGATCGTAAAAGATCAGAAGACGCAAGAGTACGGCGCCACCGAACGAGACCGCATCGTGGAACTGGCATTCGAGCGCGGCATTCTGTTGCTTGGCTGCGGCCCGAGCACCATTCGCATCGCTCCGGCACTGGTTGTCACGAAAGATGAAGCTGATGTCGCGGTGGACGTCCTCGATGAGTGCATTGCGATAGTGAGCAAGGGAAACTGAAGCCTGAACCCGTGAAGACGGGCATCCCCGCTCGTCTTCATTCTGAATTTAAAGTTATGAGCAACGGGCGTATCGAATCTATTTACATCGCCACGGAAGCGAAGGCGCCGACCCGTCTCGTTGATTGCGCGAAAGCTGTCCCAGGCGTGGGAATCGAAGGCGACCGCTATGCCAACCGCCAGGGAACGTTCTTTAAGCCGGAGCCGGATTTCGAATTGACGTTGATCGAAGCGGAGGCCATCGAAGGTTTGTGGGCGGATTATGCCGTGGCGCTTTCTCCTGGGGATGCTCGCCGCAATCTGGTTACGCGTGGAGTTGCGTTGAACCATCTGGTTGGACGCGACTTCAAAATAGGCGGGGTCGCAGTTCGCGGCATCCGCTTATGCGAGCCTTGCAGCCACCTGCAGGCGCTCACTCACCTTCCCGTCATTAAGGGTCTCCGTCATCGCGGCGGTTTGCGCGCGCAAATTCTGAGCGAAGGCAACATTCGTATTGGTGACGAAGTTATATTCGAGGCCTGAACCTGATCTGGCGCTTTCCCATTCCGGATTTACCTTTGCGATCTTTTGCCATCAGTACAAGGTAGTCCGCTTAAGATAAGTGTGAAGCGGAAGTGACGAGATGTCGGGCCGTCTCACCCACCTCACGATTAAAATCCTCGACTGGATCGCGCAAAAAACTCTTCCTCCTGTTGACGTTCAGCAGCGACAGCGCACTGGACAACGTGGCGAAGAAGATGCCTATTTCCATCTTCGCAAACTCGGATATGTGATGGTGGCGCGAAACTTCCGCTCTCCCCTACGGCGTGGAGAAATTGATCTCATCGCATGGCAAAAAGATGTCTTATGCTTCATCGAAGTGAAGACTCGCACCAGTCGCGACGTTAAACCCGCAGAAGCCGCAGTGGACCGCAATAAGCAACGATCGCTCACGGCGGTGGCGAGAGAGTATTTGCGTCATGCTCCGGCGGATTCGCAGTGGCGTTTCGATGTAGTCAGCGTGTATTATGAACGAAATTCCAGCCGTCCTACATTCGAGCTGTTCCCGAACGCATACCCTGCCTCGTAGCGATATTTCGCTGCGAGCATCATTATTGTGAGGATACTGGTCGTTGCCTGAACTTAGAAAAGATCCAATTGTTGGAAGGTGGGTAATCATTTCGACGGACCGCGCTAAGCGGCCCACTGATTTCGCCCGTGAAAAAGTGGAAATGAAAGGCGGCTTCTGTCCTTTCTGCTCGGGAAATGAAAGCAAAACTCCTCCCGAAATTCAGGCCTACCGTCCCAATCATAATGGTGGGTCTTCGCACCGTGACGGCCCCGGTTGGACGGTGCGGGTTGTCCCCAATAAATTTCCAGCACTCGGGATCGAAGGGAATCTCGATCGGCAAGCGGAAGGGATGTTTGACCGCATGAATGGCGTGGGGGCGCACGAAGTCATTATTGAAACTCCAGACCATAATTCCAGCCTTGCGACGTTAACGGCAAAGGGAATCGAGGACGTCCTCTGGACGTTTCGTGACCGCATTCTCGATCTCAAAAAAGACCGCCGGTTCAAATATATTCTGATTTTCAAGAATCACGGAGAAGCGGCGGGGGCGTCGCTTGAGCATGCTCATTCGCAATTGATTGCGCTGCCGATCTTGCCGATTTACGTATTGGAAGAATTGGAAGGTGCCAAGCAGTACTACATTTACAAAGAGCGTTGTGTTTTCTGTGATGTGATTCGTCAGGAGCGCGAAGCTGGCGTTCGAGTAGTAGCGGAGAATCAGGATTTCATTACGCTTGCTCCCTACGCGCCACGTTTTCCATTCGAGACCTGGATTCTGCCGAAACAGCATGAATCCGCGTTCGAACATTCTTCTTCGCACATGTTTGCGAACCTTGCTAAAGCTTTAAAAACACTGCTGACCAAGGCTGATCGCGTACTGGATAATCCTCCCTACAACCTGGTGATTCATTCTTCTCCAGTGCATGAGCCTAATAACGATCACTACCACTGGCATGTGGAGTTCATGCCCAAGCTAACTAAGACAGCGGGATTTGAATGGGGAACAGGTTTTTATATCAATCCGACCCCGCCAGAAGAGGCAGCAAAATTTCTTCGAGCAGCGAGCGTGTGAAGCGCCTGCGGCCGCAACCTTGCGATAGCAGCAATCACAAATGAAAAAGGCTCGACGAATGCCGAGCTTCTGGTGGAGTTGATCTTCTAACTTGAGGATTGGTCTTCGAATTCTTCGTGCCAAGCCATCTGAATCGCTTCTAGCTTGCCTTCATTCGACTTTTTCGGGTCGTCCTTGAAGTCGGGCAATTCCGTCACATAACGATGCAGGTCAGTGAAACGCACTTCCAGCGGATTCAGGTGAGGATGCTTTTCCACGAGTAGAATGCCGAGGTCTTCGTCGTCGTCCCATGTCAGTTCTTTCGGCATAGTTTAGTGTTCCTCAGAAACGTAATTGCGATTCCACGCGGGAATTTCGACCACAACTTTGCCGGGTTTGGTAATCGTAGCCTGGCAACCGAGTCGCGAATTTAGTTGCAGATCGGCGGCCATGTCGAGGCGGTCGGCTTCGTCGTCATCCATCTCCGAAAGATTCTCAGCGCCTTCCTTCACCCAGATGTGGCAAGTGGTGCAGGCACAGTTGCCGCCACACGCGTGGTCAAGGCGAATCCCATAATTAATGGCCACGTCGAGCAGCGACTGTTCCTTACCGTGGTCCTTGTAGGGAAGTTTGCCCTGCTCGAATTGGATCGTCTTACCCTCGGGCAGGAACGTAACCTCCACAGTGTTTTCGCCCATTTCCGCGATAGCTGTTCCGCCAGACTGTTTCTTTTCTTCCGCCATAAATTCCTCACGATCTTGTTGCTAAAAACTATTCGAAATCTGCTTTCGCAATCGGATGCGCCGTCACTGGACCTTCACCCATGTCGGTATCGTGCATGTTCTTTCCCTTGAGAGCAGTGGTGACCGCGCCATCCATCATCAATTCGGCGAGACGCATGGTGCCCTGATTTAATTCATCAATACTCTTGCGAATGGCCTGATAGTCGTCTTGATCCTTCACTTCGTTCAGGGATTTTTCCATCTGCGCAATAGCCTGCTTCTCGATGCTGGTGAGCTGGCCCCAAGCCGGGCTGGTGCGAGCCTTCTCAAGCGCCGCGAGGATGGTGTCCGCTTCATTGCGTGCTTCGATAACCTGCCGTTGGCGAAAATCTTCTTCCGCGTAATCGAAAGATTCAAGAATCATGCCTTCGACCTGATCGTCGGTCAGACCGTAGCTGGGCTGAACTTCAATCTCCGCTTCTTTGCCGCTACGCTGTTCCCGTGCGGACACATGCAGAATGCCGTTGGCATCAATCAGGAATTTGACTTCGATACGTGCCATGCCCGCCGACATCGGCGGAATTCCTTTAAGATCGAAGCGCGCAAGAGAGCGGCAGTCCTTTGCCAGTTCGCGCTCGCCCTGCAATACATGGATAGCTACGTTTGCTTGCCCGTCCACCTGCGTTGTGTAGTGTTGCGTCGAAGATGCCGGGATGGTCGAATTGCGCAGAATAACTTTATCGGTCACGCCGCCGGCGACCTCGATGCCCAGGGACAGGGGAGTGACGTCCAATAGCAGCATGTTCTGGGTAGCTTCGGAACCGCCAGCGAGAATGTTCGCCTGAATTGCCGCCCCCAGCGCGACGACTTCGTCCGGATTCAAATCAGTGTGCGGCCTGCGCTGAAACAATTCTTCCACCAGCGCACGCACTTTGGGGATGCGGGTGGACCCGCCAACCAGTACGACTTCATCAATTTGCGCAGGCTTCAGTCCCGCGTCTTTCAGCGCCTGCTTGCATGGTCCGACGGTGCGATCAATGACCGGCTGGACAAGCTGCTCGAACTGCTCGCGAGTTATCTCGCGCAAGTAACGTCTGCCGTCGGGGAGCTCAAGTTCCAATTTTGTGACCGGCTGCGACGAGAGAGCGATCTTCGCCTCAATCACCGCTTTGCGGATCGCGGCAACCACTTCGCCGTTGCGCGAGACATCGAGTCCGAGGTCCCCTCTGATGTCATCCAGGGCGATCGCAATTAGCAAGTTGTCAATGTCGTCGCCGCCCAGATGAGTGTCGCCGTTGGTGGCGATCACTTCAAAGATGCCATCGTGCAACTTGAGAATCGAAATGTCGAACGTTCCACCACCGAAATCGTAGACTGCGACGACGCCATTTTGTTTCTTATCGAGTCCGTAGGCGAGTGAGGCGGCGGTGGGCTCGTTCACCAGTCGCAAAACTTCGAGCCCGGCAATGCGGCCAGCATCTTTTGTGGCCTGGCGTTGAGCATCGTTGAAGTATGCGGGAACCGTTATCACGGCCTGCGTCACGGACGCTCCGAAGAATCGCTCGGCATTTCGTTTGAGCTGGCGCAGTACGAACGCGGAAAGTTCCGGCGGGTTAAAAGATTTGTCGCCTAATTGAATGCGCAGCACTTCTCCCGCTTCCAAATCTTTAGCAAGATGGAAAGGGAACAGCTTCAATTCCGGTTGCACATCCTCCAGTCCGCGACCCATAAGGCGTTTGACGGAGTAAACCGCGCGTTCGGGAGTTTCGATCAAGTATTTGCGGGCTGCGTTTCCAACAAGCGTCTTGTCATTCTCATCGAGCGCAACGACGGACGGAACCAGGTTCACGCCGTCCTCTCCCGGAATCACTACAGGGCTTTCCCCCTGCATGAAAGCCACGAGAGAGTTCGTGGTTCCGAGATCAATTCCGACTATGCGTTCGTTCGCCATTAATTTTCCAGCACTTCATTTACGTCGCGCACAAGATTCCTGATGTAAGTGCGGCGGTTCAGCAAATCAACCATCTGGTCGCGGACCTTAACGCGATCTCCGGCGTCGCCGTTCGCGCTGTCCCATTGGTCCCAATAGCCATATAATTCTTCTAATAACGTTTCGTACTTCTTCTCAAACGTGACCTTCTGGGCTGTGAGATCTTTCACCAATTGAGGATCATCTTCGCCCATCTTTTTATTCGCGCGCAGTTCGTCCAACTGCATGTTCAACTCAAAAACTTCTTCCAGCATGTCTGGAGGCACAACCTGCTTCTTAATTTCGCCAGTCTTGCGGGCTTCTTCGGTAGCGGATTTTGATTGCTCTTCAAGTTCCACACCCTCCAGGCGCAATAAGTATTCAGTCCTTCGCACAGCGTCTTTCAATGTGCGATAAGCATCGTTCAGGTGAGAACTCTGTTGCAGCGTCCACTCCTGCTCGCATTTGTCGGCGCGAGCGTTGAGGTCGGGATGCAGCTTTCGGCTCAACTCATAGAAATGGCGCTCGAGCAGAGCTACATCCAGGTTCAACTTGCGCGGCAGCCCGAAAAAAGTGAAGTAATCCACCGGAGTCGGAGGTTGAACTTTTCCGCAACTCGAGCAGAATTGCGCCGCACGCATCTCCCCGCAAGACCAGCAACTGGAAGTGGGGTCGGCGTCTTCAATGGACGCGGTTACGGATTTGTGCGTTTCAATTGACATTTCGTGTGTGCTGCATGGCAGCGGGTCGAACGGAAGCTGGGATTACTCTTAAGGATAGACCGCCTCTTCGCGGGCAAAGGCGCCCGCGCCACATAACCCTAGCCCGAGAACGATGTGCCGCATCCGCACGATTTTGTGGAGTTCGGATTTACGAACACGAATCCTTGCTGCATCAGCGTTTCCTGATAATCAAGCGTCATGCCGTGCAAATAGATAAACGATTTCGGATCCACGAAAACTCTCACGTCGTCGAACTGAAACACGCGATCGCGCTCGCGCGGCTGAGTATCGAAGCGGATGTTGTAGCTCAGTCCCGAGCATCCGCCGCCCTGCACGCCCAGTCGAAGCCCGCCCTGTTCGGGAGAAACTCCTTCTTTGACGATGGCGGTGCGAATCTTGCCCAGAGCTTTATCGGTCACCTTGATACCTTTGGCTGGGGCAGCTGCCTTCGTCGCGTTCTCTTGCGTGAGTGTCGTCATCATTTTCAAACCAAATGCATAGGTCCTTCGTCGGGAGTCATGCGCTTCGCGCATAACTCCGCCTCCTCACGATGACAGCTTCTAGTTAACGGCCGCAACCGCGACTGGCTTTGCGACATCCTGTTTCTTCTTCCAGTCGTGGATCGCCGCGCGGATTGCATCCTCCGCCAGCACCGAGCAATGGATCTTCACGGGAGGAAGCGCGAGCTCCTTCACGATTTCCGTGTTCTTAATCTGCAGCGCTTCTTCCACCGTCTTGCCCTTCACCCATTCGGTGGCCAGGGAAGAGGAGGCGATCGCCGAGCCACATCCGAAGGTCTTGAACTTGGCGTCTTCAATGACGTTCGTCTGAGGATTGACCTTGATCTGCAGCTTCATGACGTCGCCGCATTCGGGCGCGCCCACCAAGCCGGTGCCAACTTCCGTGCTGTTCTTGTCCATCGAGCCGACGTTGCGCGGATTGGAATAATGATCGAGAACTTTATCGCTGTATGACATGTCACTCTCCTGAAAAACTAGTCTTTAAGCTCTACTACCAAACCTAGTGCGCTTCTTCAGCACTCCACTTCACCTGCGTCAAATCAATGCCCTCTTTCGCCATTTCGTAGAGCGGCGAAAGTTCCCGCAGGCGTTGTACGGTTTCGACAACCCGATCTGCCACGTAATCCACTTCGGCTTCAGTATTGAAGCGTCCGATACCAAATCGAATGGAACTGTGCGCCAGATCGTCGCCTGTGCCTAAGGCTTTCAATACATAAGACGGTTCTAACGTAGCAGAGGTGCAGGCTGACCCGCTGGAAACCGCAATATCATTGATGCCCATCAGCAGGGACTCACCTTCCACGTAGGCGAAGCTAATATTCAGGTTTCCGGGTAAGCGGTGCTCGGATGATCCGTTGATGTAAACTTCGTCCAACCGGCTCATGATTCGTTCACGAAGGCGGTCGCGCAATCCAGAAAGATTCTTAGCCTCTTGCGCCATTTCTTCGGAAGCAATTGCACAGGCCTTGCCCAAGCCCACAATTCCAGCAACGTTCAAGGTGCCGGAACGCATGCCGCGCTCGTGTCCGCCACCATCAATGATTGCGGAGATCTGTACGCGCGGATTTTTGCGCCGCACGTACAGAGCCCCGACACCCTTCGGCCCGTAAAGTTTGTGCGCCGTGATGGACATTAAATCAATATTCATCTTGTTCACGTCAATCGGCACCTTGCCCACGGCTTGCACTCCATCGGTGTGAAAGAGGACGCCGCGTTCGCGACAGATCTTTCCAATCTCAGCCACGGGCTGGATTACGCCAATCTCGTTGTTTGCAAACATGATGGTTACGAGAATCGTCTTGGGATCAATCGCGCGCTTCAATTCTTCGAGATCAATCAGTCCGTCTTTCTGCACCGGCATATAGGTGACGCGATATCCATATTTTTCAAGGCGCTTGCAGGTGTCGAGGACAGCCTTGTGTTCCGTCACTGCGGTGATGATGTGATTGCCCTTTTCGCGGTACATCTCCGCCACGCCCTTGATCGCAAGATTGTCGCTTTCGGTCGCTCCGGACGTGAAAATAATTTCTTTTGCCGTGGCGCCAATCAGTTTGGCGACGCGCTCACGGGCCGTCTCAACACCTTCTTCAGCGGCCCATCCAAAAGGATGATTGCGGCTCGCCGAGTTGCCAAACTTCTCCATGAAATAAGGCAGCATGTCTTCGAGCACGCGCGGATCCATGGGAGTGGTCGCATGGTTGTCCATATAAATGGGCAGCTTGATTCCGTTGGCTTCGATTTGCTGGGTGGCGGGCAAGGTTTGGGTGCTCATCATTTCTCTCCTGTTAAACTTCTCGTCCGTTCTTCGGACCGGCTACTACGTAATGGATACCAATTCCGCCGGAGAATTCCGTTCCGGCTCAGATCTTTCTTTATCGGGAACTTCTTCTCTCATCTCTGAGATAGTGATGCGCCGCAGCACCTCTTCTATGCTGCGACTTACACGTCGCAACGGCTCCCGGATGTTGCAGCGATCAGTCTGTCCGCATTCGCCCCGTACTGTGACGCACGAGGTAATGAAGAGCGGGCCGTCAATTGCTTTGATTACTTCGAAGGCGCTAATTTTAGAAGCATCACGAGCCAGCAGGTATCCGCCATTGATTCCGTGATGCGATTTCAACAACCCGGCCTTAGCCAGGCGCTGCAGAATCTTCGCCAAGGCTTCCTGCGGAATGCCATAAGCCTCGGCAACATCCTTGGCGCTACGAGCGCCCTGATGCGAGTATTCCGCCAGATGCTTCATAGCCATCAAACCGTAATCGGCTTTTTTCGTAAGCTTCAGCAAGTCAGAAGACTCCGGAGTAATGCCGACTTTTTTAGTCGGATATTGCTATTCTAGCGGTCAAGGAGTTTTCGCGCAACCCTTAGCAGCCAGTGGATGCAAATCCGCCCTTAACGGTAAGCCAGTGCAGTGAAGCCACTTAGACGACTCCGGTTGAGTGTCCACCAGAGGGCCCTGTTGCACCGATCCCAGTGGCACAGGAGTCAAAGCCGTGGTAACCCCGCGAGGGGGAACGCTTAGGGCTTGACACTGGTTAGCCTAAGGCTACAATAACCGCAATTCCGGCGAATTAACCCAGCAACCTCAGCTGGTAGCCACCGGAGATATGAAACATACTCCCGCCGCTTCGAACCTCGCTATGAATAACAACATGACGCCATGTAAGCACCCGCGTGTCCAAATCGTTGCTCGCGAAGAAGACGCTGAATTTGTGGAATGCCTTGAATGCCGCGAAATCTTCGAGTCGAGCGAATTTAAGGACATGGCCATCGAAGAAACCAAACTGGCGAACGAACTCTGAGGCGGTATTGGTGCAATGCGCACCCGCGAAAGCCGAACAGCATGCCGGCTTGCACTCCCGCAAAAGGACAGCACCGTGACGCTGGTAACGCTGCACTAATTGTTTAGCTTGCAGTGACTTCCATCAATTGCTAGGGTCGCAAGGGGAGAGTCCCGTGTCCGCAGAGCAGTTTGTGGGGAAGTCCGAGGCGAGTACTGTGCCGCCCGTTGCCTTGGTCGTAGATGACTCAATGCTTATTCGGCATACCGTCTGCCGGTTTTTCGAGCAGCGCGGTTACCGGGTTGAGGCGGCGAGCAATGGGCACGATGCGCTCGAGGTCTTGAAGCGCGTGCAGCCGGACATTATTGTCACCGACATGGAAATGCCGAAGATGAGTGGTAACGAATTTATCAGCGTTTTGAAAAGTAATTCGGCGACGGAAAATATTCCTGTACTGGTGGTTGCCGGCAAACAAAGCAGCTTTGCTGTAAGCGAGCAGCGGGCTAATTTCACCATCTGGAAAGACATTGATATTGAGGAGCAGCTAGCCGAAGCCCTCACGAGGATTACAAACGCGTAACTCGAGACCCTCGCAGCCGCACGTTCAGCTTATTTGAGTCTTAGATTCGCGTCTGCCGAGAAATCTACCGCCGCAAAATCTTCCGCCACAAATTTGGGGTATGCTGCCGCGGCCACCATGGCCGCATTGTCTGTCGAGAGTGGACGTGAAGGGAAAAAGACTGGCAACCCCTGCATCGCGGCTGCTTCTTCGAAGCGTCTGCGCAGCGCGCTATTGGCGGCCACTCCGCCGCTGACTAAGAGCGTCGCAACTTCATAAGTGCGAGCCGCTAGCAAAGTTTTTGCCACCAGGTCTTCGACCATTGCGTGTTGAAATGACGCTACCAGATCGAGTGTCTGCTGGTCGCAGTTTTTTAAAATGTCGTCAATGCTGGGATTTGATTTGCCGGCCAGCGCCCGGCGCCGCGCCTCGATCGAAGCTTGCATTTGCTGCGTCTGAAGGTAGCGAAGCACCGAAGTTTTAATTCCGCTGTAAGAAAAATCCACGCGCCGACGCTCGGAGTCCTCCATGGTCGTCTTGTCATTTCGGTCGCGATGTTTGAGCTGGGTGGCCGCGAATTTTACCGCGGTGGGATTTCCGTGTGTGGAGAGCCTGTCAATTAGCGGCCCCCCGGGATAACCGAGTGCCAGCAGCTTCGCAACTTTATCGAATGCCTCTCCGGCAGCGTCGTCGCGAGTGTGTCCGATGTTTTTATATGACAGGCGCGCTGTTGAAAGTTCCTGCGAGTCCGATGCGCGCTGATTACCCGAATCGCGATCGGCTAGATAAAGATGCGTATGGCCGCCGGAGACGACCAAGGCCAGCGCCGGATAATTCAAATGGGGATTTCCCTTTTGCCGCTCTTCCAACAGAACGGCATGAATGTGTCCCTCGAGATGATTGACAGCAATCATTGGCTTGCCGAGCGCGAATGCCAGCGCTTTGGCATAACTGATGCCGACCAGGAGTGCTCCCGCCAGTCCAGGACCTTGCGTGACGGCTATAGCGTCAATGGATTGGTAAGTTTGTCCGGAATCTGCGAGCGCCTTGCGAACCACCGGAACAATTGCACGCAGATGTTCGCGTGATGCCAGCTCAGGGACTACGCCCCCATACGGCTGATGTGTGGCGATTTGCGAAAATACGATGTTAGAGATTATTTTTTCGCCGGAGCGCACGACGGCGGCGGCGGTTTCGTCGCACGAACTCTCGATGCCCAAGATGTAAACGCAGCGAACGGTACGGTCGGCAATGTGTGTAGTGGACACATAGCTATATTATTTGAAATTGCGAATGTAATCTGGTTCTCCCCAAAACAATGAAAGGGTTTGCCATTTCAATCGTGCGTACGCTTCGCGAGCATGGCCATCAGGCTTATCTCGTCGGCGGATGCGTGCGCGATCTTCTCCTCGGTCGCGAACCCGCTGATTACGACGTGGCTACCAGCGCTATTCCCGACGAGGTGATGGGCATTATGCCGGAAACTTACGCGGTGGGGGCTCACTTCGGGGTGGTGTTGGTGCCGCTGCCAAAAGACAAAATCTCGAAAGACGAAAATGACGTCGTGGAAGTCGCAACCTTTCGCAACGACTTCGGATATAGCGATGGCCGCCATCCCGACGAGGTTCGATTCAGCGATGATCCCCAAGAAGATGTGAAGCGCCGTGATTTCACGATCAATGGGATGATGTTTGATCCCATTGAAAATCGAGTTCTGGATTATGTCGGTGGCCGCCGCGATCTGGAAGCTGGGATCGTGCGCACAATTGGTTATCCGGAAAAAAGATTTGGCGAAGACAAGCTTAGAATGCTGCGGGCGGTTCGATTCGCAGCGCGTTTTGGATATGAGATCGAACCTCTTACGTTCAAAGCAATACAAAAGCTCGCAGCTGGCGTTCGTCAGGTTTCGCCGGAGCGCGTGCGTGACGAGCTGACAAAAATGTTGACGGAGGGGCACGCGCAGCGTGCGTTTCAATTACTCGACGAAACTGGCCTTCTGCATGAAGTGTTGCCGGAAATTGAGGCGATGAAAGGAGTCGAGCAGCCGCCACAGTTCCATCCGGAGGGAGATGTTTTTGTCCATACCCTTCTCTTACTAGAGAAACTTCCTCATCCTTGCACACCCACTCTCGCCTGGGGCGCTCTGCTGCACGATGTTGGCAAGCCGCCGACATTTCGAATCGCTCCCGATCGCGTTCGATTTGATGGACATGTCGAAATTGGAGTGGCGATGGCGAGAGCGATTTGCCGCAGGCTGCGATTCTCAAACGATGATTCCGAACAGATTCTCGCGCTGGTGGAAAATCACATGCGATTTGGCGACGTGCAAAAGATGAAGGAGTCAACATTCAAACGCTTTGTGCGAATGCCGGACTTCGGCGAGCATCTTGAACTCCATCGCTTGGATTGCCTCTCCAGCCATGCCGATTTGACACTTTATGATTTCACTCGGAAGAAAATTGCGACCATGCCATCGGAGGTCATGCGTCCCAAACCCTTGATCACGGGAGAGAACCTGATTGCAGCGGGTTACAGCCCGGGACCAAAATTCAAGGAAATCCTATCTGTGATTGAAGACGCACAACTGGAAGGCCGGTTGCTAACGGGCGCCGAAGCAATGGAGTTCGTCAAAACACAATTCCCCCCTAAAAAAACTGATTGATGCCTTCGCTTGTTCAGAATGACAGACATTGAGGCGCGGTGGGAGTTGCTCGTTCAAACCATAGTGTCAAGGCGCTGCGAGCGACATTGACGGCCAAGCGCTTGAATGTAGAACAAATATTCAGTGATGATGTGTGGCTTATTTCACGCGATCAAACTGATATTCTCAGATCAGCAGTTATTCCGGGATGCTCTCACTGGAAATCACGTCCGCGTGAAATAAAGAGATGCTAAAATCACAAATCTTCTTCTGCTCAAGAATTGTGGATGAATAGCATCTCCAAAGACGAAATTTCTGCCGGCCGCTCAGCGTCCTCGAAAATCGTTTCGCGCAATCCGCGCGGTTATGGTCTGCCAGCAAAGAGCATGGAAGCCGCCGCAGCTGGTTTGGAAAGAGTGATGGCGGGCAGTTTACGGAGCTCTCCGAAAGGACACGGTCCAGTGCTGGCATGGCCGCTAGCCTGCGGGCAGGAAGTTGCAAAGCGAACTCAGGCATTGAGTTTCGAACAGAATATTCTGCGCGTCGAAGTTCCCGATGCCAGTTGGCGCTCAGAGTTGCGATCGCTGGCGCCGCAATATCTCGCAGTGATAAATCGTTACGTGGCAGAGAGTGTCCGGCGAATCGAGTTCGAGATCGTTGGCGACAAGAAGCCGGCGGAGGCCGAGTTCAAGCAAACTGTCTTCAGAAAGAACGCCACAAATAACAGAACATGAAAGTAACCGAAAAAGACGTTGCGTATGTTGCTACCCTTGGAAACTTGGAATTAACCGAGGCAGAGAGTGCGCGCATGTTGCGCGACCTGAATTCCATTCTTGGCTACATTGACCGACTGAATCAATTGGACACCGCAAACGTGAAACCGATGGCACAGGTTTCAGATCGTTACGGATTGGACCCGTCGCTGCAGGGAAGCGCACGCTTTGATTATGCCAGCAGAGAAGATGTACTCGAAGGATTACGAAAGTCGCTGCCGCACCAAGAGGCAATTGCAAATGCTCCTGAGACGGACGGAGTTTTCTTCAAAGTGCCACGAGTGATCGAAAGATAGTTTTTACCCCGCATGGATTTGACCTCACTCACCATTGATGCCGCCAGATCTGCTGTGCAGGAGCAGAAAATTACGGCTGTCTCGCTAGCCGAAAGTTTCTACGCGAAAATCGAAAGAGATGATGTGCAAATCGGCGCCTATCTCACCTTGTCGAAAGAGCGCGCCCTGGCGAAGGCATCGCAAGC
>JALYIM010000027.1 GCA_030775785.1 Acidobacteriota bacterium | reverse complement strand
GGATCTTCACGTCGGTTCCGGCGTCTTTCGCGGCTTTCTCGATCGCCGCATCGCCGCCGAGAACGATCAGGTCCGCTAGCGAGACTTTCTTCCCACCAGACGCAGAAGCATTGAACTCGTTCTGGATTGCTTCCAGCTTCGCCAGCACCTTCTCCAATTCCGTGGGTTGGTTAACCTCCCAGAACCTTTGCGGCACGAGGCGAACGCGCGCGCCGTTGGCGCCACCGCGCTTATCAGAGCCGCGGAACGTCGACGCCGCCGCCCAAGCCGTCGAGACCAGATGGGAAACGGACAGGTCAGACGCGAGAATCTTCGCCTTCAGAGCAGCAACGTCCTGCTCATTGACTAGCGGATGATTCGCGGCGGGGATCGGGTCCTGCCACGGCAGCTGCTCCTTCGGAACCAGCGGGCCGAGATAACGCACGATCGGACCCATGTCGCGGTGCGTCAGCTTGTACCACGCCCGCGCGAAAGCATCCGCAAACTGATCCGGATGCTCGTGGAAGCGCCGTGAAATCTTTTCGTAAGCAGGATCGAACCGCAAGGCGAGGTCAGTGGTCAACATGGATGGTGCGTGACGCTTTGAAGGATCGTGGGCATCCGGCACCGTGCCGTTGCCTGCGCCATTTTTCGGCGTCCACTGGTGCGCGCCGGCCGGGCTCTTCGTCAGTTCCCACTCGAAGCCGAACAGGTTGTTGAAGAAGTTGTTGCTCCACTGAGTGGGTGTCTGTGTCCAAGTGACTTCCAAGCCGCTGCCGATGGTGTCAGCTCCAAAACCCTTTCCAAACTTATTCTTCCATCCGAAGCCCTGGTCCTGAATGTCGGCACCTTCTGGTTCGGCGCCGACGTAGTCACCGGGAACTGCCGCGCCGTGCGTCTTCCCGAAGGTGTGCCCGCCGGCAATCAGTGCAACTGTTTCTTCGTCGTTCATGGCCATCCGGCGGAATGTTTCGCGAATGTCCCTCGCTGCTGCGACAGGATCCGGCTTTCCATTGGGCCCTTCCGGGTTCACGTAAATCAGGCCCATCTGAACCGCGCTGAGAGGACTCTGCAGATCACGATCGCCGCTGTAGCGCTCGTCCGCCAGCCACGTGCCTTCCGGCCCCCAATTCACCTCTTCGGGCTCCCACACATCCGCGCGTCCGCCGCCGAAACCGAAGGTTTTGAACCCCATGGATTCGAGGGCAACGTTGCCGGCGAGAATCATCAAGTCAGCCCACGAGATCTTTCGGCCATATTTCTGCTTGACGGGCCAGAGCAACCTGCGCGCCTTATCGAGGTTTACGTTGTCCGGCCAGCTATTGAGCGGTGCGAAGCGTTGCTGCCCAGCCCCGCCGCCGCCGCGGCCATCGCCGATGCGGTACGTGCCTGCACTGTGCCACGCCATGCGAATGAACAGCCCTCCGTAGTGCCCGAAGTCGGCCGGCCACCACTCCTGCGAGTCGGTCATGAGCGCATGAAGGTCTTTGATCACAGCACTCAGATCAAGACTCTTGAACTCCTTGGCGTAGTCGAACTCCTTACCCATCGGATCAGACAGGTCTGAGTGCTGGTGCAGGACCTTCAGATTCACCTGATTTGGCCACCAGTCGCGGTTTGTGGGGCCGGAGGCTCCGTGGTTGAACGGGCACTTGGATTCGCTTGACGTGTTTTTGCTCTGATCTTCCGGGGAAACAGTCCCCGACGAAGAGGCAAGTGTGTTTTCCATATGTTTTGGATTTTCCATAGGCTTTTCCTTATGAATTAGTTCACAACTAAAATGATCTACGAACCCGTCAGACTGGGGTTCGCATAATTAAGTGCCGACGCACTTTCTTGATCGCCGTTCAAAAAGTATCCACACATCTCCTGACCTAACGGGAAGTACGCTGAGCGCATTTCGCGCAAAGCCCACGGAAAATAAGCTGGCATTCACGAACAACTCTCTTGCCGAGAGAACGCGCGGCAGGTTTGGGCACCTCGTACCACTCCACGTCCTCCACATTGGCGCAGCGGTCGCATATGAAGTGGTGGTGCCGCAGACCTTCGAGATCGAACCGCCCGGCGCGGCCCTCGACGGCCACCTCCCGCACCAAACCCGCCTTCACCAGGTCGCGCAAATTGTTATAAGTTGTGGCTCTGGAAGAGCGGGGATCCATGCGATTCACGGCTTTGAAGATTTCCGCCGCCGTGGGATGCCCCTTGTGGTCCCTCAAGCATGCCATCACCGCGTAGCGCTGCGCAGTGCAACGCAGACCGCTGCCGTCCAAAGACCGTTTAATCGCATCTGCGTCCATCAGTAATTTAGATTATGTCTAATATAAGAGTTTTTGTAAAGACCTATGCTTTTGGCTAGCTGCTTAGGAGCAGAAACGGGCGGATGCCGTGTTAAGTATCCGTATCGAGTAGCCGCACGTCCACCTTTTTCCCGGTGATCAAAAGCGAACTCAGACTGTGCCGCAAATTGTGAAATCCAAGTCTCTGCCCGGGCTTCAGGATGACGCCAGCCTTCAGCGCCGCCGGAGGTAATCAGACACCAGCATATTTCCAACTCGAGGAGTCTTCCCGTGCGGTCTGACTATAATTGGCTCGGGAGCCGGCTCACAGCAACGGATCAGATGACTATTCCCCTGACGGTGCAGTAAGGCGAGGGTAAAAAGCGGCCGTGCATTATGCTTCCCGTTATATAAGGATACCTATGAGAGGCTGGGAACTCCCCAGACCCCAGGTACGAATGCAAAAGAGCGGAAACTATCAGCAGGCAAAAGATTTGCGTCGCATATCACACACAAAAAATATGACGGTCATTGATCGCAGCCGTGTGGCTTCTCTGATGCAATCCGAGCAAGGACGTTTTATTAAGGACCACCCGCGCTCGCAAGCGATGTTCGAAAGAGCGCGTCACTCGATGCTTGGGGGCGTCCCGATGAATTGGATGGCCAAGTGGCCGGGCAGCTTTCCGCCCTTCGTGAAAGAAGCACGGGGCGCGCACTTCACCGACATAGACGGGCAGGAATATGTAGATTTATGCCTCGGGGACACCGGCGCGATGACAGGACACACACCTGCAGCCACCATCGCCGCCGTCCAACAGCAGATCGCTCGCGGAATTACTTTCATGCTCCCGACCGAAGACGCAGTCATAGTTGCCGAAGAGCTTCAGAAAAGGTTCAATCTGCGCTATTGGCAATTCGCCCTCACCGCCACCGATGCGAATCGCTTTTCAATCCGTCTCGCGCGCCAAATCACCGGGCGTCCCAAAATCCTCGTCTTCAATTGGTGTTATCACGGCAGCGTGGATGAAAGCTTCATCACACTAAAGAATGGCGTCTCCGCGGCCCGTCGCGGCAACATCGGTCCACCCGTTGATCCCACCGTGACCACGAGAGTCGTCGAGTTCAACGATCTTGAAGCGCTGGAAATTGCCTTACAGTTCGGCGATGTTGCGTGCGTTTTAGCCGAGCCGGTGATGACGAACGTCGGCATTGTGCATCCCGACCGTGACTATCATCCGCGTCTGCGTGAACTCACTCATCGTCACGGCACACTGCTGATCATTGACGAAACTCATACCATTTGCGCCGGGCCGGGCGGGTATACGCGTGATGAGAATCTCGATCCAGATTTTCTGGTCTTTGGCAAACCGATTGGAGGTGGAGTTCCGGGCGCAGCCTACGGATTTTCGGAAGCCGTCGCTGCTGAGATCGCGCGCCACCACAATTTAGAAGACTGCGATGTCGGAGGGGTGGGCGGCACCCTCGCAGGCAACGCCCTGTCACTGGCCGCGATGAAAGCAACGCTGCAAAATGTATTAACCAAAGCTGCCTTTGCGCACACCATCCCGCTGGCGCAACGTTGGACATCCGGAGTCGAAAAGGTCATTTCCCAATTCGAGGTCCCGTGGAACGTCACCCGCCTCGGCTGCCGCGCCGAGTACATGTTTTCTCAAAATCCCCCGCACAACGGGACCGAAGCCCACGACGCCATGGACTTCGAACTGGAACGCTTCATGCACTTGCACGCTATGAACCGCGGAGTCCTGTTGACGCCATTTCACAACATGGCTCTAATGTCTCCAGCGACAACCGAAGATGATGTTGACCGCCACACCGAAGTTTTTCGAAACGCAGTGGAGACCCTGGTCGACTAGTCACTTCTAGTGGCTGTCATCCTGAGGAAGCGAAGCCGCGCAATGCGCGGTGCCGCTGAGGAAGCACCTATGTATTTATGTGTGAGATAGCAACTTAAGCCCCGACAGAAGCAAATTTTTGGTTAGCGCTCTGTAGCAATTCCGCGATGGCAACATCACTCACGGGGCGTGAGTAAAAGTAGCCTTGCGCCATCTCGCATCCCAGCAGTTTGACCAAGTTGACCTGCTCAATCGTTTCCGTACCTTCAGCAACGATTTTCATGCCGAGGTTGTGGGCCAGCATCACAATCAGCCTCACGATCTCATGGCTTTCGGCATCGCTTTCCATCTTCGAAATGAACGAGCGGTCAATTTTTAACGAATCCACGGGAAAGCCCTGCAGGCGGCTGAGCGACGAATATCCGGTCCCGAAATCGTCAATGCTGATGCGCACGCCCAGTGCCTTCAGCTCCGCAAACACTTGCGATGCCCGCTCCGTGTCTCCCATGGAAATCGTCTCAGTGATCTCGAGCTGCAAACTCGATGGATGCACACCGGAATTTTCGATAATCAGAGCAATCTCGGCGGCGAGTTCGGGCTGTTCGAATTGGCTGGCCGCGACATTCACACTCATGGTGCGGGGCACGTCTGAGGGAAATTCGGACTGCCATAACTTAAGCTGCGCACACGCTTGTTGCATCAGCAAGCGGTTCATCGGAATAATCAGTCCGGTCTCATTGGCGACTGGAATAAAATCTGCAGGCAGTACTATGCCATCCGGCCGTCCCCACCTCGTAAGTGCTTCGAATCCAATGATTTGATCGTTGGCCAGCGAGATAATTGGCTGGTAAAATACCCGGAACTCTCCCAATTCAAGTCCCCTGCGAAGATCGGTTTCGAGTTTCAATCGTTTGACCGCCCTCGCATGCATGGCTGGGTCAAACAATTCGCAGCGCGCTTTTCCCGCCGCCTTCGCGCGGTTCATGGCGATCTCCGCGTCCCGCAAGAGTGTCTCCGGCTCGCTGTAGGATGGGGCTCCCAGCGTGATCCCGATGCTCATCGTAATCACGATTTCCTGTCCGTTAATCACGAATGGCGTGGTCCATTTGTCGTGTACCCTCCGCGCCACGCGGATGGCGTCACTCGGATCCCGAATGTCATCCAGAAGCACGGTAAACTCGTCTCCGCCCAGTCTCGCCAGCGATTGATCGCTTGTCGAGAATTCGGGGAGTCCTCCGACGCGGGGCCGCGCAATCGCATCCATTTCCCGCACCGAAGCCGTCAGCCTTTGTGCTATCTGAATCAGCAATTCGTCGCCCGTCGCATGCCCAAGGCTGTCATTGATAAGTTTGAATTCGTCCACGTCAATCACCAGCACCGCGAACCTGTAGTCAGAGTGCCGCCGTGCCAGACCGATGGCATGGCGCAAACGATCTAAAAACAATCCCCGGTTGGGAAGGTTGGTTAAGCTGTCGTGGGATGCATTGTGGGCCAGCAGAGCTTCCGCCCGCTTGCGCTCCGTGATATCGCGATTCACGATCACCAGGTTCTCGGTTTCGCCCTGCTCGTTGCGGATGGCGCTGGCGGTGGATTCCAGAATGCGCCACGATCCGTCCTTATGGCGCATTCGATATTCCAGCGTCTCACCCTGCCCGCTGATGCGAGCGTGCTGCGCTGCCTTTAAAACTCGCTGCCGATCATCCTCATGGATTTGCTCAATCGGCGAACTGGCGTTCAGGTCTTCAACCGAATATCCCAGAACTTTTTCGTACGCAGGACTGTTGTAAAGCCGCTTTCCGTTCCGATCCACGACCGCAATCATGTCTGCCGCGTTTTCCGTAATCAGCTGAAAGAGCTCGTCCCGTTCTACCAGTCGCCGCCGCGTCCGTTGTAACTGGAGATGTTGATAAGGCGTGTAAACGTCGAAAAGTAAAACCAGGGCTGCCAGCCCACGCACCCAGTCTCTAAGATCAAGCCAGTCGCCGCTGGATTGCAGTAGATGGAATCCGGGAAAAGTTAGGGAAGCAATGCCCGCGGTCAGAATAAGAGTGACGGCGATCGCAAATCCCAGCAGCCACCATTCACGGGATTCGATCCGTGACATTTCAGCGCGGCTCATCCTCTCATGGGATGATTTGGATCCTTGCAATTTTGGGAAATCCATGGGAAACGGTCTCTGCCTGCAGCTAGACCGATTTTAAGGCGTAGAAAATATTGGGAAAGTTACGAAAGAACCCGCGCCAGGTCACCTTGGATTTTTATCAGATTGGCTCATTCCGGCAGCCGCTGCCTGCATTTAGACTCGCCGGTCTTCAGCAAAAATGAGTTCGATCTGGATCCAGGCGGCAATATTTATCTCACCCTAGCAACGGGGATAGAGTGCCTCCCCGCGACGCACTCCATTTGCTCCGATTTAGCGTTAGCCAAGCGCAATCCTCGGTGCCGTTTCCGCGTGCTCCTTGGTTTTCGGAATCGCCGTCGCATTTAACGGACGCCAGGAGTGAAAGTAACGAATGAATCGAGCTTACTTCTCTTAATCCATGGATGCGAGTACGGGATGTGGAAGAGCGGAGTAAGCGGCGAGAACCTACAACACTATTAGACGTTACAAAAGCTTGCGGGCGAGCGACTGGCCGCCCCGCGTCATCCAATCGCTACCCATTCTCCACATCCAACAATGCAAAATTTGCATGCCGACGAATCGTGCTACCTGCTAACTCACTAATTCCATTCCTCCAAAGAGTGGCCTCTGACTTGCCACTTATCCGGTACAAGAAATCAGAGTACCTCTTACGCAGTAGGTTCCCTATGAAACGCGCCCAAGTTTTTAGTCTTGCCCTCCCCCTCCTCTTCTTCTTTAGCTTTAGCATCGGCTGCGCCCGTCAGCGCGGGATGCAGGAAACGGGTCCGTCCGCTGCGAACTTTGTTACCAGTGACAATGAGAACAGCAATGGCAGCCCCCTCCCCTTCGGCCGTGCCACCGATCTCGAAGGCGTATCCCCATCAGCCTCACTAGGGGCGGAGGAGATTCCCGCTGGAACTCTGGTTTCCGTTCGATTGCTGTCCCGCGTCTCCAGCGCAAAATCTCGCGCAGGCGACATTTTCAATGCAGCCTTGGCTGAACCCCTCTTCGCCGAAGGTCAGCAGATCGCAACCGAAGGCACTCCTCTAACTGGCGCCATTATCACCACAGTCGCAGCGGCCGGCACCCAGCAACCCGGCTACCTGCGTTTAGCTTTGACCACGATCAAGATCAGCGGTCAAATCCGTCCCATCGAGACGTCAGGCGTCTTCGTGAATGGACGCAACCGCTACTCCGGACTAAGCCCTTCCAGCAGCCGGCCAATTGCAGTCGGTGCTCGTTTAGAAGATCGAGTCGGAGACGTGGAACTCGCCGCCGGACGCCTCCTAACCTTCCGGCTGACGCAACCATTGTCAGCGCAGAATTAAGCAGCTGGCTGCTCTCAGCTTTGAGTCGTTGCTCTCAGCGCCTCGCTTGCACAACACTTGCGCCGCGATTAGTCGCGCTTCTTTGATCTTGGTTTCGCTACCTTCACTTCCGATTTGGGAAGCGGCGGCGTGTTGAGCATCTTTTTAAGTAGTGCGTCGAACTTCTTCTTGTCTACCGTAGCTTCTTTCGGCATCAATCCTCCCATTTTCAGTTGAGCTAGCGTCCTGCTTGTGCAGGTCGGAAGCCGCCCATTTGCGTTCCACGTGCGGCCTGAAACGAGGTTGGCCGTTATTAAGTTCGCACTTGTGTTTCGGCGCAGCACCGCAGGTAGGACAGCGTACCGAGTTAACCTTCTTGATTGACAGCTTCATGGCTGGAAAGATTATATTTCGGCTTAGTTGTGCAAAACTGACACCATTGAGCGTCGCCAAACAGAAGCTATTATCACCCTTGAGGCCATCGCGGGGAGGGCTTCAAACTTGACCCCAGCCTCCAAGGAAGTACCACAAATGAAGTCCCGCACCAAACGCCGGATGCCAGTCCGGAAAATGGAAGTGCTCACGACAATTTTAGTGTTCATGGGCGTAATTCTTCGGTGTATCCAGACAGCCGTAATTCTTCTGAGATAGGCCGAAGAGGAACCACTTTCCCCCAAGCCCCGTCCGCTAAAAACGGACGGGGCTTGGGGCTATTTGGCGCGAAAATGAGCGATCCTAAGTCAGATACATAATCATTGAAATTGTTATAACGGATGCAATAGGTTGGAGTGAATCGCTGAAAACGGGGCCGTTGACGGCAGGACCCAGATCTGGGAACGGTACTCTGTCACAGTCGCAGATGCGGGTTCGAATCCTGCCGGGTCCATTCTCCTTTTTTCGGGAGGACGCGTCTCTTTTTGAGGAGAGAATACAGAGATAATCTTCTCAAGTAACTTGAGACTCGCTTTCAGGTCATCAATACTGAAATTGACAGAGTGCTAGGCACTACGGGATTTTTCGATGGCTCCGGATATCCGGGGCCGTTCCTTTTTGATCGTCCCATCTCATTCTTGTAACTTTTCCACCCGGTCTTATCTTTTGCATTCAGAACAAATCCCACCGGATAAGCTTTTCGTGGAATCCCACCCTTGCGCAAAAAGCGCGCAAGGATGGGGCACCCGGCGTTCATGGGGCGGCGTGTGCGATGGGGTCCGTTGGCTGGGCCTTGCTTCTTATCAGTTCGCAATAGGGCCGCACCCGTCTGCGGCCTTTTTTGTTTTTGCTGCTTTATACTTCAACATTCGATTCTCCAAACAGAGAAGCACCCTTTTTTCGATGGAACTAATATCAGTAAACGTCGGACTGCCGGTAGAAGTGATGTGGCATGGAAGAAGTGTGACGACTGGAATTTTCAAGCAGCCCGTAGCAGGGCGGGTCCGCCTGCGAAAATTAAATCTGAAGGGCGACCGCCAGGCTGACCTTACCGTTCACGGAGGCGAATACAAGGCGGTTTACTGCTATCCGGTCTCGCATTACGAATATTGGAAAAGAGAACTGCCGGGGTGGGAATGGCCGATGGGAATGTTTGGAGAGAACTTCACCACCGATGGATTGCTGGAAGACTCGGTCTATATTGGCGATAAGTTTTCTATCGGGTCGGCGGAAGTGATCGTGACACAACCGCGCCTGCCTTGCTACAAACTGGGCGTCCGATTTCAGATGGATGACATGGTGAAGCGTTTTCTCGCCAGTGGACGATCGGGATTTTATCTCGCAGTTACACGCGAGGGCGAGGTGGGCGCGGGTGACCAGATCAAGCTGATAGCCAAAGATCCGCACGCTGTTCCTGTGTCCGAAATCACCCGGCTGTATGTTGCCAAGAGATACAGTGATGACGACGCGACTTCTTTGCGCCTGGCGATTCAAGTGGGAGCCCTGCCGGAAAGTTGGAAATCATATTTTTCCGAGCGGCTTCAAGTGGCTAATTTCTAGGAAGCAATCTCGCTAGCTTCGACCGGCAAGGGAAGCGTTCCCTTTACTGTGGTGCCTTCGTTGCTGGAATTAATTTGCAGAGTGCCTCCGAACTGGCGGATTCTTTCGACCATGCCGCGTACTCCAACCCCGGCGCTCGCCGTGGCAAGCTGCCGCTGTTTTTGCGCAGCGATACCTTTACCGTGATCGCTGATCTCAAATTCGATGGCGTCCTGCAGCCGTTGAATTGTGATCTTTGCCGTGGAGGTGCCGGAATGACGATGGACATTGGTAAGACTTTCCTGTACCACGCGAAATATCACCAGCTCTAATTCTCGCGGGAGCCTTCCGAGATCCCCGGGCACTTCGAGATCAACTTTGATTTGGCTTCGTTCCGAGAAGCCGTCAACGTACCAACTTAGTGCAGAACCCAGTCCTACTTCATCCAGCAGCGGAGGATGCAGTAAATAAGAAAGGGTTCGTATTTCCTTCGAAAGGGCATCGGATAGTTGCTGACTCTGGGCGGCCAAATTCACGATCTGCTGATTGCCGTCGCGCGCAATATTCTGCAAGGTGGCGAGATTGATCCCCAATGCAGTAAGCGTCTGTCCTGCATGATCGTGTAATTCGCGCGCCATGTGCCGGCGCTCTTCGTCTTGTGTTGTAAGCAGACGTCCGGTAAGTTCGCGGAGGCTGATCTCCGCATGTTTGCGGTCCAGAATCTCGGCTTTAAGCGATGCCGTGCGTTCGGTGACTTTCTTTTCCAGCTCGTCATTTGCTTTTCGCAAGGCCGCCTCGGCAACTTTCAAGCGAGTGAGATCGGTCACGAAGGCCGCTACTTCAGGCTGGCTGGCAGAGCCGTCAATGACTGCGGCTCCGATAAGAATTGGGACCCGGTGCCCGTCCTTCGCCAGATAAGCTTTTTCGTAAACGTCGCAGCGGCCGAACTCGCGAAGCTGCTGAGCCGCGTAGGCATCGGCCAAGGCATACTCTGGCGGCGTG
>JALYIM010000026.1 GCA_030775785.1 Acidobacteriota bacterium | reverse complement strand
GCTCCGTGTTGCTGATTGGGATTGACGAGCGAAGTCCGTTAACGATCATTGAAGGCAATCATCGCATGACCGCGGCCACGCTGGTTTCTCCTGACGAAGCCCATCGCCGCTTTCGCTTCCTGTGCGGGTTCTCGCCGCGTATGACGGAATGCTGCTGGTACCAGACCGATCTTTCCACACTCTGGCACTACGCAGTGAATTCATTTCTCTATATTTTTGAAGATCGCCACGGAGTCATCAACGAGGCCTTGCGAAACCAAATACAAAGCCAGCCGGGCGGTATTCGCGGTTCGATCTAGAAGGTCAAGTCTAAAAATAAAACTCCCAGGTCATTGCTGATAGCTCTTGAACCTGCTGCAATCACGTTATCTGTTTCAGGCCTCTCACCGAAGGAAAGATTTCCGGATGAAGCGCCGCCGCCAGCGCTCTTAATCCCTCGATGAGCGTAGGTGCCGGCGTGTTGAGGAGTTCATCCGCTATGCAATAGACGCGGGCATTTTTCACAAACCGAGCTTCTGTCCAATTGCGGTCACGAACGATTTTTCGCAACGGGACTCGGTCCCCGGCGCCGCACCACGCCGCCACGAATACATCCGGGTCCTGTGCCAGAACAACTTCCGCTGAAGTTGTCGCGCCGGGTTCCCCGACAAACTGTCCTCCGGCGGCCACGACTAGTTCTGCGACCCAGGACTGCGATGCGATCAGTGGCTTCCCCCACTCCTCGCAGAATACGAGGCGTCGGGAGAGCTCTTTAGTTTTTTCCGAAATTGCCCTGATCGCGCCCTTCATTTCTTCGATAACATCGCGTCCCGAATCTACAGCGTCCACGACTCCAGCAATTAGCGCGATATCCTGGTAGATGTCACTAAGCGTTTTTGGAGCGAGGCCGAGAAAGCGCGTTCCGGATTTCAGAATTTCTATCACGGCTTTCTCTTGGTACGGCACCGAGGCGATGACCAAGTCTGGATGCGCATTCAAAATTTGCGCGCTCTGTGCTGTCCAGGAGTCCGCGACGATGACTCTTCCCAATAACTCGGGACAAATGTCCAGGCAATATTTGGTACACGCGACGACGTGATCGAGCTTGCCCAGTGATTTTAAGATTGCTGTCGCGCTTGGCTGAAGGGATACGACGCGAAGTCTGGAGTCGGAAGTCATACGCTTCGATGGTATCGCGTTGTGGGCGGAGTTGCGGGAGACCTGTTTTTCGCGCGATACAATGGCCATGATGTATTCCGCCGCGCTGCTTGATCATTTTGAACATCCCCGCAACGCTGGAGAAATCGGCGCCCCCAATGCGGCCGCGCAACTTGAAAATCCTGTCTGCGGAGACATTCTCAAATTGTCTTTGCGGCTCGACCGTGCTCGGATTACTGAAGCCAAATTTCTAGCGAAGGGGTGCGTCGCAGCGATCGCCTGCGGCTCCGCCATTACGGAACTTCTGCTGGGAAAAACGGCGGTCGAGGCTAGCAGGATTACTCGAGAAGAGCTCGTTGCAGCCGTAGGCGGCTTGCCCGCGACGTCAACACATGCCAGTCACCTTGCGCTTGCGACGTTGCGCGCCGCACTGGCGCAAATCCCAGAGTGAATCTCAGCGCTGGCTCGCCACGGCTTCAGGCCGGTAGACAGTCCAACCCCGCCGCTTCGCCATTTCTTCAAGGTCAGGGTTTGGATTAACTGCAAAGGCATTCCGCGCGATGGCTAGCATGTCGGCGTCCCATTTGGAGTTTCCGAAAACAGCGTCAGGTTCGCGACGGATCACTTCGCGAATCGCTCTCGGCTTGCCCGGCCCTGATGGAATTCGGATCAGGCGATCGGTGATAATGCTGTCCTCAATTTCGACCGCAGCCGCCAAAATATTCTCAGCTGGAATTCCGAAGCACTTCATGCCTGCCCGGATGACCCACTCATTGGTGGAGGAAACTGCCCACACCTGAGTTCCGGCGGCGTGCAGTTGGGACACCAATTCACGCATTTCGGGAAAGATTTGTGGCTCGATATGTTGGGTAAAAAACTCTTCTGAGAGATTCTCGATAACAGTTTCACGCAATCCGCGATGGATGGTGACCATCTCTCCGCACATCTCGTCTTCGCTCACCAGTCCAGCCTTGTAGTCAGCGTAGCGCGCGCGGACCCATTGACTTACCTCGTCGGATAGTACGCCGCGGTTGAGTTCCCACTTAAAGAAGCCTTCGCCAGCATCGCCGCTCCACAAAGTCCCATCGCAATCGAAAACTGCAATTTCAGGTTTCAACCGGAGGATGCTCTCAATGAATGCTGCGGCCTTTTCAGAAAGAAGGGAAGTGCTCGATATGCGATCCATTACAGATAGATTACTTCAAACTCGATGCAGCTTGCGCCAGCAGCGCTTCGTAGTCTTGCGGAGTGTCCACATTCGCGGCAACGAATGGGTCGTCCACGGAAAGGTACTCGATGTGCTGTTGATTTTCATGCTCTATGTCGCGAGCGGTCCTAGTAGCGGGTGCGCGCAGGAAAGCTTCAATCATCTCCCGTCCAACAATGAACGGATGGCCATGCTTGCCTTGATATTCCGGCACCACAGCCCAGTTGCCGGCGTGGCTGGATTGTTCAAAAGCTGAGACTAACAGTTTCAACGTGTTGGCAGCCGGAGGCGGGCGATCGACTAACGTGACCATTGCAGCACTACGCCCGTGATTCAGGACTTCGCGGAGCCCAACCTGCAGGGAACTGAATTGTCCGCGTTCGGGCGCTGGATTTCGGACCAGACGTCCACCGCAAGCATAGACAACCGGCATGAGTTCAGACTCATTTTTTCCCGCAACCACAAACACCATGTCATTCACGGCGTTCAGCGCATGTATCGCAGCCGAAAGAAACGTATGCTTCGGTGGAGTAGTAGCTGGGTGCTCGGGAGGCCATGGCAGAAACGCCTTGTCCCTGCCCATGCGCGTGGATTCGCCGGCTGCAAGAATGACTCCGCAATGGCTGGGTGCTCTGGGCATGGAGGGACGATAACAGAAATTGTTGGCCGAGGTCGGAGATGCGCGCCTATTGAGAGTGCTTAGCGGCAGCCTTTGGCGAATATTTCGGAAGCTTGCCTTTTAGCAAATTCCCTAATCCGGCGGCAGGACAGCGCAGACCTACATAAAAATGCGAAAACAACGCGTACACAGCGCTGACTTCGTCGAATCGCATTTCATAAATCAGCTTTTTGAAAATGAGGGGATCGTCGGCGAATAAATCCACCCCCCACTCCCAGTCGTCGAAGCCGATGGATCCGGAGATAATCTGCCTTACTTCTCCAGCATACCGACGTCCGACCAATCCGTGCTCGTTCATCTGGCGCGCGCGCTCGTCAATGGGGACCGTGTACCAGTTTTTACTCTCTCCCCGGCGGCGGTCCATGGGATAAAAACTGACGTAGCGGTGTTGCGGCAACTGGGGAAAAAGTCGTGGATGCATCGCTTCTTTCTGCCGGTCTAGTGTTTCCTGGATCGCCTTATTCCAGTCCGGCGTGTGCGGCTCGACACGACGCTCGGCCAGTTCCCGGTAAACCTTGATTGTGGATTCGTAGAGTCCCAGCTCGATAACTGAAAGATAGGACGTTGTCGGTTCCAGGAATTCATTAAGTCCAAGTTGCGCCAGTTGCAGTTCGACCTGATTGAGTTCATCGAAAGAGCGGCGGAAATGAATCAACATCAAATCAGCCTTGTGACCGAGCAAAGAAAATAATCCGGACTGGCCTCCGGCATTCTGCTCCATCTTGCCCAGAACGTTCGTGGCTTCGTGGACAATGGAAGTCTTTTCCGAGGGACGCAGCTTCCTCCACGCAGACCATCGAAACTTCATCATCTGGTGCAGGACGCTGTAACCCTCGATTGTGAGAGGTACAGCAGGTATAGCGGCGGCGGTAATTTCGGAAGTGGCTGACATAAAAATGTTTCTGAAACTGAAGCTTTAAGCCAAAAAGCCAAAAGCTCTACCGTTTTCCGGCTGCGGCATCGGCCGCTTTGATCTTCACCGCAATATCAATAAACGCCAGCGCTGCCCGGCTCAAAGCTTTATCTTTGCGAAATACCAGCGCGAGATCGCGGCGAATTTGCGCGTCGGACATGGGAATCGCCGCCAGCACATTCGCACGTACGTCTTCTTGCACATTCGACCGGGCGATGAGTCCCACCCCGACATCGGCGGCTACAAAGCGTTTCAGGAGCTCGCTGGAATCAAGCTCCATGGCGTAGCGGGGCTTGAGTTTGCGCTCACGGAACAGGCCATCCAAACCGTCGCGCGTGTGCCCAAGTTTGGGGACGACCAGGGGATATTTTGCGACTTCCCCAACGGTCGCTGACTTCAACTTCGCCAGCGGATGCTTCGGCGGCGCGATCACAACCAGCTCGTCACGATGTATAAGGACTACGGTCAAGCGCGGGTCGCTAATCGGCAGCGAGATCACGCCGAAATCCACACTGTTGTCTATAACGCACTCTAGAATACGAGCATAGTCCGAACGCTTGATGTTGACGGCGACATTTGGATACTGCTTCTTGAACTCGGCAAAAACTTCGGGAAGAATGTGCAGGCAAGTGCCTTCATTAGCGCCAACCATGATGGCGCCTCGAGGAACGCGCTCGGTTTCTGCGATCGCCACCAGAACCGTCTTGCGGCCGTCAAGTGTCTCTTCCGCATATTTCTGGAATAATTTGCCGGATGATGTGATGGATACTTTGCCGCCCGAGCGGTCCAGCAGCTTGGCCCCGACTTCGTCTTCCAGCGATCGTATTTGCGAGGAAATTGCAGGCTGAGTGCGAAATCGCTTTTCCGCCGCACGGGAAAAGCTCGAGAGACGCGCCACTTCAAGAAAAGTTTCCAGCTGGTCAAAATCCATAGGCAATGATCAACAGGCAACGATCAACTGGCAACCACCAACGCTAAATCCAGCGACACTGTGATTTAGCGCCGCCCTGTTCCGTTTTCAGCTCGCATTCTGCTTCCACGCCGTCACCCGGGGACTGTGGAACGCCCCTTCGTCAGTATTGGCTTTCCGGATGGGTGACAGAGCTGCGAGTCAGGATTGTAGCAGGTGCAGATAGGCTGGTGGCACTGGCACCAGCAGGGGATGGCAGCCGTGCGGCGGCAGCTAACAGAGGTCTTGTTTTCAGAACAAAAGGGACTTAGATCCGGCTGATCATTCGTGCTGGAGGAGCGATAGGATGGATCTTCGGTAGCTTTTCCGATTCGAGGTGCGGAACTTCGTCGAAGTCCTTAAATTCGTGGAGCCCATCGGTGATGGCACTCAGGCTGGCGTTCGATTTCTCAAGCACGGAAAGCAGGTATTTTCGGGCCACAGGACGGTCAGAGGGGTGGATTAACTTCCACCAACGCCTTACCGACTCCTGAATATCTCCTTCAGACTTGGCGTCTTCTACCAAGGCATCAATCAGTCTGTAAACCTTGCTTTTTACGGCCTGATAAGAGATGGAAACTTCCTGAGCCATCGTGACTCTCCCCGCGTTTCCTAGCAATACTGTCGCCAAACGCCAGAACCAAGGATTGCTGTAACTTGGGTGTAACATTTATCCTCCACTTTCAAGAAATGGGAAGTGGCATATGTTTATTTGTAGAAATCCGCGAAACCCGAGACGGCTTTTCAGTAACGAAACGGTCACAAGAAGCTTGTGGCGTAGAATGTGCCGCACTCGCAACCGCTACCAATCTGCTCAAGCTTCTTAACTGGTCGCGGAACCGAGCTTCGTCGGGGGATTCCGACAAAGTCAGCTCAAATTCTGGAGGATTCATGAGGCAGTTGCTTAGGGCAATCTTGCTTGTAGTGTTTTGCGGGAGTCTTTGGGCGCAGGAACCTGCCCTGGCAAATGGCGATCGGATGTTTTTACCGAGTGATATGTTGTGGGGATTTGCGCAATTTGAAATCGCTCCCCCGCATAACGAGATTGATCCGAACCTGTGCCGCGCTGACGCCGGACGCTATGGCGGAGTCAACGCACCCTGCACGGCCTTTGCCCGCTACGCGCTTTCAGGATTGCTGGAGGTCCGTCCCTTTGGACGCGGTCCGTTGCGGCGCTTCATGCTTTTTGGCGAACCCAATTTTCTTTTTGGACGAAATCTTCCTCACACGCTTTACACCTGGTCATTCGACGCGATCGGCGTCGAGCATTCCTGGGGGGCGGCGATTTACCTGGGCAAAGGCTTCGAGGCTCGCGTAACACAACATTTCTTATTTGACCGGTTGGGCTCGCGAGATAAGAATCTCGGCGCCGCAGACCTCGGACCGAATGGGCCGTGGGGAAGATACAACGCTATCGGAGTGAGGAAATACTTTGGCACCCGACGGTGGTAAGGACGAGTTGCGTATGCCTCAGAACGCTATTACAAACCGGCGCCGCGGCCGAGATTCGAGCGCGTAATTTCTCGCGGCTCCGAAACCGGTGATCCCGATGTGTGCGATTGAGAGCCAGCGTTCCATGCGATGATGTCCGCTGCGGTGAAGCAGATAAGAAATGCCGACAGACGTCGCCGCACCTGCTGCCTCCAAGCTGGCAAATCCTGCGGAATTATTCACCACGTCGTCCGGAATCAGTATCTCCTCGCGTCCGCGAGACTGCATATTGCGAGTGGAGGCGTAGTCGAGTCCACGAAAGGCGGCGATTCCAGAAAATAGTAAGACGTTCGTGTGGTCCCAAAAGCGATGTGGAGAAGCTTCCGAGTCGGCAGAGCGGTTACCGGCGATTTCAGAACTGGCGGAGTTTGCGGTTTGGGAATCGATTGCCGCTTTCTGTGCTTCTAAATGCGTCGGACGGTAAAGCGCAACCGCGACCACGAACATCAACGCACCGCGAAAGATGGCAGTCCGCGCAAACATGTTTTCGATTGTACGTTCGTGCACATGCCGCGTGTTTACCCTTCTTGTGAGTCACCGATATTTCACGAGCACCATTTATCCCTCTATAATTGAACGTTTGCATTGATTCGCGATTGATATCTGGAGGCCCAGCATGACGACGAATTCTTATAACGGTGTGTCTTTGCCCGCAAACGGCGCTCGCATCGGCTACACCGACGGCAAGTATCAGGTGCCGGACAACCCCATCGTCCCTTTTATCGAAGGGGACGGAACCGGGCGCGACATATGGAAAGCCTCCGTGCGGGTTTTCGATGCGGCGGTGGAACGGGCGTATAAAAACAGGCGGAAGGTTGAATGGTACGAAGTTTTCGCGGGAGAGAAAGCGAAGTCTAAATTCGACAACTGGCTTCCAGACGACACCATCTCCGCGATTCGTGATTTTCGTGTCGCGATCAAAGGACCGCTGACAACGCCTGTGGGCGGCGGCATTCGCTCGTTAAACGTTGCGCTGCGGCAGATTCTGGATCTTTATGCGTGCATCCGTCCGGTCCGTTATTACAAGGGAACACCGTCTCCAGTGAAGCATCCGGAGCGTCTCAACATCGTCATTTATCGCGAGAACACCGAAGACGTTTACGCGGGCATTGAGTGGGAACAGGGAACGCCAGACGCTGCGAAGCTAATTGAATTTCTCAACAAGGACATGCTGAAGAGCGGCAAGAAACAGATCCGGTTAGATTCGGGCGTTGGCATAAAACCAATTTCCATCACCGGAACCAAGCGACTGGTGCGGATGGCCATCCAATATGCGCTCGAAAGCGGGCGTCCCAGCGTGACGCTGGTGCACAAGGGAAACATCCAGAAATTTACGGAGGGCGCGTTCCGAAAGTGGGGATACGAACTCGCCACCGAAGAATTTCGCGACCGCGTGGTTACCGAGCGTGAGAGCTGGATCCTCGACAACAAAGACAAGAATCAGAGAATCACTCCGGAAGAGTGTGCCAACTTGATCGAGCCCGGCCTCGAGTTTGCGACCGAGGACTTTCGGCAGGGGATCTACCAGGAAGTGAAGCAGGTGTTGGACGCGATCTATTCCACGCACGGCAAAGGCGCATGGAAGAAAAAACTCATGATTAACGATCGTATCGCCGATTCGATTTTCCAGCAGGTGGTGACGCGTCCCGAGGAATACGCCGTTTTAGCGACTCCCAACCTGAATGGCGATTACATTTCGGACGCCTGCGCCGCGCAGGTAGGCGGATTGGGAATCGCTCCTGGCGCCAACGTTGGAAACGGCTACGCAATCTTTGAAGCCACGCATGGCACCGCTCCGAAATACGCGGATAAAGATGTCATTAATCCAGGATCGGTGATTTTGTCTGGCGTGATGTTGTTCCGCTTTCTGGGCTGGAACGAAGCTGCCGATCTGATCGAGCGCGGGCTCGAGAACACGATTGAGCAAAAAACTGTGACGTACGACTTCGAGCGTCAGATGGAAGGCGCAACCAAGGTGAAAACCAGCGAGTTCGCCGACCACATTATCAAAAATATGCAGGCCTCCGCGTCGGTGGCGGCCGACTGAAGATCTTTTTTCCGAATTCATCAAAAATTGAAAGGACATCATGCGTAAGAAAGTAACGATTGTAGGTTCTGGAAACGTGGGCGCGACCGCCGCTCATTGGATTGCGTCCAAGGAGCTCGCCGACGTTGTGCTGATTGATATTGTCGAGGGCGTCCCACAGGGCAAAGGGCTCGATCTGCTGGAGGCGATGCCCATCGAGAAGCGCGATTCTTATGTGATCGGCACACAGGACTACGCCGACACGGCAAATTCTGACATCGTCGTGATTACTGCTGGCATCCCCCGCAAACCGGGCATGAGCCGCGACGATCTTCTGAATACCAATCACAAGATCATGAAGGACGTCGTCAGCAAGGCTATTCAGTATTCTCCCAATTGCATTTTGATTATTGTGTCGAATCCGCTGGACGCCATGGCCCAGGCGGCTTTCAAGCTGAGCGGTTTCCCCCGCGAACGCGTGATTGGCATGGCAGGCGTGCTCGATTCGGCGCGCTTCCGCGCATTTATTGCGCAAGAATTAAAAGTCAGCGTCGAAAACGTGACTGCGTTTGTGCTGGGCGGGCACGGCGATACCATGGTTCCACTCGCGCGGTATTCGACTGTTGCCGGAATTCCGATTACTGAGTTGATGGACGCCGCCACCATCGAGCGCCTCGTGCAGCGAACTCGCGACGGCGGAGCGGAAATCGTGAAATACCTCAAAACTGGCAGCGCTTACTATGCCCCCTCAGCGGCTGCAACCGAGATGGTAGAAGCTATCCTCAAAGACAAGAAAAAAATTCTGCCCTGTGCCGCTTATCTGGACGGCGAGTACGGAGTGAAAGGCCTGTTCGTGGGCGTTCCCGTAAAACTGGGCGCCAAGGGAATCGAGCAGATCATCCAAGTCAAACTTACCGCTGAAGAGAAGGCTGGGCTGGATAAGAGCGTAGCGGCGGTTAAGGAGCTGGTGGGGGTTATTGGGGTGTAGAAGTTTTGAAACTAAGTATCACCTGTCATCCCGGCCGAGCGAAGCGCAGTGGAGGGACCGCTTTTTCTGATCGTCATAAAAAAGGCGGTCCCTCGACGGACTCGAACTAAGCTCGCTCCACCGTCACCGATTTCACCACCACTTCCTTCAATGGCCTGTCCTGCTTAGACGGTACCTTCACAATCTTTTCCACCACGTCCTGACCTTCCACTACTTCTCCAAAGATGGTGTGCTTTCCGTTCAGCCACGGAGTCTCCGCGACGGTAATGAAAAATTGCGATCCGTTGGTGTTCGGACCGGCATTAGCCATCGCAAGCTTTCCGGGTTTGTCGAACTTGTGAGCTGAGCCTTTGGTTTCGTCTTCAAATTGATATCCCGGGCCGCCCATGCCGGTGCCTTGCGGATCTCCGCCTTGAATCATGAAATTCGGGATCACACGATGGAAAATCGTGCCGTTATACAGGGGGTCACTGCTTTTCTTTCGGCTGGTGGGATGTGTCCATTCGCGTTTTCCCTCCGCGAGGTCAGTGAAATTCATCACAGTTTTAGGGGCGTCTTTTTCAAACAGGCGACAAACTATCTGTCCTTCTGAAGTATCGAAAACTGCATAAGTGCCAGGCTGACGAGTCATAGAAATCCTTTCACGAATCAAACGCTATTAAAGTGTGATCAATTATTCAGGTGCTGTAGTTTTCGGCGCTGCTTTCTTTGGGGCAACTTTCCTGGCCATTCCAGCCTTGGCTGCGGGATGTTTCACCGCCGCACCACCCGAACTGCCGGCACCCGTGATGGCGATGTGATTGATCTTCACGGGGCGATATGGACGATCGTTGCCGTCACGTCCCATGGCCGCGATTTGCTTTACGAGCGCGACGCTAGCGTCATCGCATTGGCCGAACAAAGTGTATCCGCCATTCAAACTGGGGTAAGGCTGCTCAGTGATGAAAAACTGCGAGCCATTCGTGCCGGGACCCGCATTCGCATACGCAAGACGGCCGGGACGATCGAAGCCGAGGTCGGGCGAGGTCTCGTTCTTGAAAGCGTATCCGGGATCGCCGGTTCCATCTCCCTTAGGGTCACCGCCTTGAATCATGAATCCAGGAATCACGCGATGGAAGATGGTTCCGTCATACAGTGGGACGCCGTGTTTCTTCTGATGGGTGGTTGGGCTCGTCCAACCTTTGGTGCCTTTGGATAGCGCGATGAAATTCTGTACGCCAAGCGGAGCTTTATCTGGAAACAGGGTGCAGGTCAGTTTGCCCGCAGTCGTGTCAATAACGGCTGTTGTTTGCGCCCCAGCCGCAGAGCTCGCGCCAGCGGCTGCGGGCTTTTTGGCAACAGGTTTCTTGGCCGGAGCCGTTTGCGACATCACGACTACTGAAGACAGCAGAAGCGTCGAACAAATCATTGACAATTTGCGCATAATTCACTCCTGAATTTGTTAGTGTTTGCAATCCTGATCAACAAAGCAGTCTTTGCCTTCTGAAGTCTTTTTCGAAGGTCAATATAATTTGTGCGAACTTGAATTGTACGACAGAACAGCACGATTTACTTAGTCGGCGCGGACGTGAATTTCGCTTCCATCATTTGACGGCTGACGCGCTCTACCTCTGCAAACACCCTCAAGGTATTCCCACCAAGAATCTTGCTGATGTCTTGCGCGCTATAGCCGCGGTCCAGAAGCGCCTGGGTAATCTTTGGCAGATCAGCGGCCGAATCAATTCCGAGCGGTGTCGCTCCACTGACGCCATCGAAATCCGATCCCAGCCCGACGTGGTTAATTCCGGCAACCTTGGCAATGTGATCAATGTGATCAATCAGCGACTTCAGCGGCGGACGCGGTATCTTGGCTGCCCACTCGCGGCTGATGCGATCCACTTCGACGTAGGTCACACTCTTGCCCTCGGCCTTACGCTTTGCAATGTAATCGTTGATCGCGGCCTCGCTTTGGGGTTTCTGGGCGTTAGAAACGGTGGCGTACTCCTGATCTATAAATGCCGCATAGAAATTCACCTGCACCACGCCGCCATTCTTCGCCACGGCTTTCAGCATGTCGTCAGTCATGTTGCGTGGCATATCCGTTAACGCACGCGCCGAGGAATGCGAGGCGATTACTGGAGCTTTGGTCGTGGATATTACATCCCAGAAAGTTTTGTCGGCTACGTGCGAAATATCCACCATCATGCCGAGGCGATTCATCTCCAACACGACTTGCTTGCCGAAGTCAGTCAGTCCGTTGTGACGCTCGACTCTCGGATCAGTCATATCGCCGGACGAATCAGCCCATTCGTTGGTGTTCGACCACGATAACGTCATGTAGCGGACGCCCAGCCGGTAGAAATCGCGCAGCAGCCGAATGTCGTTTTCGATGGAGTGTCCACCTTCGATTCCCATGAGGGCGGCCAGCTTTTTCTGCTGGTGTGCACGCCGGATGTCTGCCACCGAATATGCCATTATCATGCGATCAGGGTGACGGGCGGCCTGCTCGTATACGGAATCAATCAAATCGAAAGTATGCTTCGCAAAGCTGCCCTTGTTCGTGTCCGGATCAACCCAGATGGAGAAGAATTCCGCGCCCAGATTGCCTGCCTTCGCTTTGTCTAGGCTGATGTGTCCGATGTCACCACGATCACTGTTGCCGATGTCGAAGCCTTCGTCCAGAAAGCGCTGAGGCGTGTCAGCGTGCGTGTCGAGAATGAGTGCGGAGTTGTGGATGGCTCGGGCTCGCGCGGTCACCGCGTTGTCTTCTGCCCGGAGATTTTCAGCAATGAGGAAACTGGAGAAGCCGTACAGGATAATGAGTGCGGCTAGCGGGGGAACGATGACACGGAGATGTGCCGGCGGCTTTGAGATCGTCATTTTTTTATTAAGGTGAGGATTGTATACGCTTCGTCGGAATTCAGAAGAGAAATGTGGAATTCAGTTCTGAAGGGCGGTGCTGGCGCGAGCTATGCAAGCTTCCAGAGGCTGGTCAGTATCAATGACAGTCTTGGGAAGGGTGATCTCCTCGAAATCATTCTTCACTCGCTCATAGAGTTCGTAGTCGCGGTTGCCCGCCAGATGAAGGCCGCTCGCCGCTTGTTCCGCCAGGCGATTGCGGGCAGTCTCGTTGGAACATATACATTCGAGAATCCGCCACGGCTGATTAAGAAGTTCCGCTGCTTGGATCACTTGATCAATTTGATAGCGACGAGAGAAGGGGCGTCCGTCGAGAAAAATTATACGTTCCGAATGTTTGCGAAGCGTGAAGGCGGCCGCTTCGAGCATGATCTTCACGCAAAAGTCATCCTGCGCGGTGGAATATTCGATGTCTCGTTTGGAAAACAGGGAAGCGCGAACAACATCTTTATCGAGCACTGTGCCACCGAGTCGCGATTCCAAGGCGCGACACAACGTGCTCTTCCCGGATGCAGGAAGTCCTGCCATAAGAACAATCATGAGCGGAGCTTTTCAGGAAAATCCTGGATTGAAAACGCCAGTCACGGTAAAGACTTATTGCGCTGCTCGATTGCTGGAGAGAGTGATCGCATCCGAGTCGGTATCCTGTTCAAGTTCCGACTGATTGGCGAGCATCCGCGATTCGCGCCATTCGGAGTAGCGTCCTGAAACGGCAATATGAAAGACCCATTGGTGGCGCTCTTCTTCCGGCTCAACCAGGCCCTCAGCCTTTAGCGGAACAATATATTGCTCCATCCACTTGACCTGAGCGCGCGACATGCCGCGGCGCTGAAGGTCCACGGTGATTCCGGCCAGATGCGATGAAGCCGTGTCTCCAAATTCGGGCGCGGCGTTTCGATTGTGACGGCGAAGCTTCTTCTGTACCAGCACTGTACGCACCGCGGAGTTGACCTGGATCTGATCGTGGAACTGCTTGTAATAGGCTTCGCTTATGTCTTCAAGAAAGTCGCGTGTAAACGGACGGCAATAGCGGCGATCAGGATCGAGCCGGGGATCAATTCGCAGGGTTAGGCTTGGGACAATGGGAACGAGTTCTTCGGTCGCCTTCAGCCGCTCCAATTCGTCGTCATCCTGAATACGCGGCAATTCCAAGCGGTCAATTTCTTCGTTCTGGCGCAGCAACGATTCATGCGACGGCCGAAACAAAGGATTCCAGAAAATATGTCGTAAGCGGGCGCGGAACCCGCGATGCACGTGACGCGTGTGCATGCGGCGATGCATGCCAAATGCGGGAGCGCACGCCCCGACGATAAGCAGGAGTAGAGCGCAAACCGCGGTTTGAATTTTCTTATTCACGAAGTGGGCTGCGGGCCGTTTCAAAAAACAATGCCGAATAATCTTATTCCGGCCAGAGAATGATTCTAAGCTACGGGTTATGAAATTCCAGCTAAGAACTTATACATCATTTGGTTACGAAAGCTGGGTAATCGTCTTTCACTATTACTTTCGGTGGACCCCGATAGTCACCTCAAAAGCAGTTACCAGTGCCGCATTTCCGGGTTTAAACGGGATCTACTATGTCTTTATTTTCTGAAGATGTCCCCGATGGCCTGCTTCATTACGTCTCCGCCAACGTCTGAGATCGCTCGGGTCAAGGGGATGTCCTTAGGGCAGACTTCCACACAGTTTTGCGCATACCCGCATTCCTGGATGCCCCCGTCCCCCATCAGGGCGTCCAAGCGCTCGCGCTTCAAGGCCGAGCCGGTTGGGTGTGTGTTGAAGAGTCGCACTTGAGCGATGGTTGCTGCGCCTACGAATCCGGTCTCTTCATTGAATTGCGGGCACGCTTCCATGCAGCAACAACAAGAGATGCATCGCGACAATGGATAGGCCTGCTCCTGCTCGGCTATGGACACCTTCGGTCCCGGACCAAGGTCATACGATCCATCAATCGGAACCCAGGCTTTCACCGCCTTTAGATTTTCAAACAGTACACTGCGATCAACCGATAAATCTCGAATGATGGGAAATTTCGAAAACGGCTCAAGCCGTATGGGCTGCTCGAGCTTATCTACCAGCGCTGAGCAAGCCATGCGCGCGCGACCGTTGATCAGCATGGCGCAGGATCCACAGACCTCTTCAAGGCAATTGGCGTCGTAAGTTATCGGTGTGGTTTTGTTGCCATCGCGCGTGACAGGATTAGCTGCGATATCCATCAACGAAGAAATGACATTCATTCCAGAATGCCAGTTGAGCTCGAATTCCTCCCAGCGCGCTCGGTCGCTGGGATTTGCCTGGCGCTTAATCTTGAAGAGTACGGTTTTACTTTTGGCCATTTTGAAATCAGTCTTTCCCGGTCGTACTGCTCAAGCTCCTATTTCACCGCGTCATATCGTCGCGGACGCGGAGGAATCAAGGAGACATCAATCTGCTCGAATTCGAATTTCGGCTCGTCCGCGTCGGGTGCAAAATATGCTTTGGTGGTCTTCATGAAATTCTTATCATCGCGCTCGGGGAAATCTGGTTTGTAGTGCGCCCCGCGCGATTCATCCCGCAAAGCCGCTCCCTGCGCGATGACACGCGCCAGTTGCAGCATGTTATAGAGCTGCCGTGTGAACACGACGCTGGTATTCGCCCACTGCGAACGATCGCTCAAATTAACGTGGCGGAAACGCTCTAACATTTCGACCAGCTTCGCGTCCGTCCCCTGCAAATTCTTGTTATAGCGGATGACCGTGCAATCCTTGGTCATCAGCTCTCCAAGCTCGCGCCACAAGCGGAACGGGTTCTCGTTGCCGTCCGCCTTCATGAGTTGCGAATTGGTGTCCTGCTGACGATTTTGTTCCCGCTCGAAATGTCCATTGGTCGGTGCCGCCGCCAGATTGCGCGCATAACGCACCGCATTAGGGCCGGCGGTAAATCCGCCGAAGATGCAAGAGACAAGTGAATTCGCGCCCAGCCGATTCGCGCCGTGGTATTGATACTCGCACTCTCCGGCTGCAAATATTCCTGGGATGTTCGTGGATTGATTGAAATCCACCCAGAGGCCGCCCATGGTGTAATGCATGCCAGGGAATATCTTCATTGGGACGTCACGCGGATCATCGCCTACAAACTTCTCGTAAATCTCAAGGATGCCTTCCAGCTTGCGATCAAGAATCGCGCGATCAATGTGCGTCAGGTCGAGATAAACCATCGGCTTGCCGTCAATCCCGAGGTGATGTTCGTAAACAACCTTGAAGATGGCCCTCGTCGCCACGTCGCGCGGGACGAGGTTTCCATACTTCGGATACCACTCTTCCAGAAAATACCAGCGTTCGCCGGCAGGAATTGAAAGCGGGTCGCGCTTATCTCCGGGAGCTTTGGGCACCCATACGCGCCCGCCCTCGCCACGCGCCGACTCCGACATCAGGCGCAGTTTGTCTTCGCCTGGAATCGAGGTGGGGTGCACCTGAATAAATTCTCCGTTAGCGTAATAACACCCCTGTTGATAGAGGGCGGATTGCGCAGATCCAGTGCAGACTACGGAATTCGTTGACTTGCCGAAAATCGCGCCAATGCCGCCGGTGGCGACAATGATGGCGTCTGCGGGAAATGTCCGCACTTCCATCGAGCGCAGGTCCATGGCGCAAATGCCGCGACATACGCGATTAGAGTCGAGCACCGCAGACAGAAATTCCCAATGTTCAAATTTCTTGACCTTACCTTCTGATTCGTAGCGGCGGACCTGTTCATCGAGAGCGTAGAGCAGTTGCTGTCCTGTGGTAGCCCCGGCAAATGCCGTGCGATTGTAGAGCGTGCCACCAAAGCGGCGAAAATCGAGCAAGCCTTCTGGAGTGCGATTGAACGGCACCCCCATCCGATCCAGCAGATCAATGATTCCCGGTGCCGCCTCGCACATTGCTTTTACGGGAGTCTGATTCGCAAGGAAATCACCGCCATAAACCGTGTCGTCAAAGTGTTGCCAGGTAGAGTCGCCTTCACCCTTGAGATTCTTAGCAGCGTTGATGCCACCCTGCGCGCATACAGAATGCGATCGCTTTACTGGGACGATCGAGAAGAGGTCTACTTCTCCGCCCATCTCAGCGATTTTGATGACGGCGGAAAGCCCCGCGAGCCCGCCGCCAATCACGATAATTTTAGGATTTGAAGCCATCTAACTTACTTTCCAATCTGCCGATTTTGTCGGACTCGACTTCGAAGTCACTAGCTCTCTATCGCACAACGAGGGACTCCGTAGTCGGTGCGTTCTCTCCCCAAGGCTGCTGCGGAATTTTCAGGAACGAGTACATCGTGATCGCACCGACTAGGACGAAAGTCAGTCCAATGACGGCGCAAACATATCCAAAGCGAGTTCGCGCGCGATCGCCGACAGTAATGCCCCACTTGGCGGCGAAGAGCCATAATCCGTAAGCAAAATGCCAAGACGCCGCGAGAATCCCCACCGCGTAAAAGGCCAAAGCCCATGGATTGTGAAATTCCGCCTGCACTTTCCCAAATGCTGAGGCCGGATGGCTCAACAGGTGAACTCCGCTGAAGCGCAGATGCCAGGTGTGCCAAACTATGTAGAAGAAAGCGATGGCGCCCGTCCAACGCTGCGCGCTATACATCCAGTTTCCCGCCCACGGATATTCCGAAAGATTACTGTCGCCGCGATACCAGATGTAAAAGCCGTAGAGCGAGTGATAAAGAATTGGCAGCCAGATGCCGAAGAGTTCCAGCCCCACTACAAAGGGAAATCCACTCAGAAACTCGACTTGCTTGGTATAAGCGCCGGGACCTTTAGTGGCGAACGCGTTAGAGACGAAATGCTCAATGAGAAACAGCCCAATGGGAACAATACCGCTCAGCGAATGGAGGCGCCGCAGCAAAAACGAATGTCCCTGTCCGGTGCGCAACGGAGCGACCGAGTGTTCTGCCTTACTCGAAGTTGGTTGACTGGCCGCTAGCGCCACAGACATCCCCTTGAAGATTCAGCCGATTGATTCGAACCTTTTATTATGTTGGCGCGCAAAAACTAAGTCAAGGATGCCGGCAGTTGCCATCATGCTGCAGCTTTTGCGGATCTCTATTTTTCCACGATTACCACGGATCACTTTTCCTTTTGCCACCAGTCTAAAAGTTCCCGGAACGCCGCGCCTCTATGGCTGTAATCTGCTTTTTCCTCCGCGGTCAGCTCAGCAAATGTCTTTTGAATAAACGGAAAATAAAACAAAGGATCGTATCCGAAGCCATGTGTGCCACGAGGGGTTTTAAGGATCATTCCCTCAGCGGTTCCCCGGCACACTTTTTGTACGTTTCCATCCAGTGCGGCCGCAATGACGCAAACAAAACGTGCGGTGGCTTCCGCGCCCGGAACACCCTTCAACTCGCGGATCAACCGGGCATTGTTAGCGCCATCGTCGGTGTTCGATTCCGCTGCCTGCGGATCTGCTGCCGCGTATCTCGCAGAATACACTCCGGGCGCTCCGCCCAAAGCGTCAACTTCCAAGCCCGAGTCATCGGCTAATACCAGCTGACCTGGAGCGTACCGGCTATACTCCATCGCTTTCTTGTAAGCGTTCGCTTCGAAAGTCAGTCCGTCTTCGGTCACCGTCGGTATGGAAGCGAAGCCGGGGAGTGGCGCTATGTTAATTCCAAATTTTGCCGCTGCTCCTGCGAAATCGCGCAGTTTGCCCGGATTTGATGTCGCAATAAGAATTGTTTTCATTGTCGAAGTGAAATGTCGCCGCGTCAGCCCTCAACTTCTTGAGCAAGCTGTCTGGCAAACTTCCAACGCAGCGTAAACAAGAAGAGCAACAAACACATCGTCGCCGCAGAAATTGTCGCGCCGATTGCACGATCGCGGGTTCGGATGAAAGTAATGTTCACACGATTGGTCCCCGATAAGACTGGAATTTCCATCTGTCCGGTAATCGGGTCTGAGGTTGCGTGGACGGTCAGGCCATTCACTTCGATATTCCACGCCGGATAGTTAAATAGCTTTAATACCAGCGTTCCGGGCCGGCTTAATTTGGCAATGAAAGACTTTGTTTCCGGAGACCATTCTCTTACATTCTTGCTGATGGCATTACTCGCGCGCTCGTCGTCCGCGGAAGGTATGTCGGCGGATTTTCCTCTGCTCACGAATTCCACCGGAGGAGCCTCTTGCTTTGTGTCATACGCGTCAGCCCCCGCAGGCACGTATTCATCCACACCTTCGTAGCCCTTTCCACTCTCCTGGTCATCCAGCATTTCTGCGATATCGCCTGAATTGTCCCACCAGGGAGGCAACACGCGGTGCCACACGAATACGATGGTGGAAAAAACGGCGAGGACAACTAATGCTCTCGAAATCCATGACCGCCAAGCTGAGGCGACCGTGATGGTCATCGCCACGTTCAGGCACAGTAGCCATCGCCAGGGAAGCTGCACGAAGCGCAGTTCGGGCAAATGCCTCCAAGCGGGAAGAGTGAACGACACCATCGGGACTGCGGCGGCCGCACCCCACGCGAATACGTACCACCATTCGACCGACTCATGGGTGCGGCGCCGGAAAAGGACTAAGGCCGCTAGCGCCAGTACTGCGATTTCCGCAACCGCCACCAGTGAGACCAGAAAATTAAACACATTATGATCGGGGTCATCGAGGACGGTGAATAAAAAATTATCTTCCGGGCGCACCCCAGGAGCAAGCACTTGCGAGAGATTGACCCACTTCTGCTCGGCCATCACTGGCGTTATATAAAACGCGGCCAGTCCGGCAGCCAATAGAAGCGCGGTGCACATGTAAAGCAAGATTCGCCACGACCTGCGAGTTATTGCCAAAAGCACTGCAAAAGAACCTAACGAATACGTAGCCATCACCGCGGATGGAATATTAGTAAGCCATGCGACGGCCAAAACGATTGCCAACGCAAGCGTTGCTCGGAGTCTTTTTCCGGGCGGCGCCTCTGCAATACGAAACACAATAAGAATAAGTGAAGGCAGCAGTGCCGCTGCTAAAAGTTCAGCGAACGCGCTTCGCCAATATACGATCACCAGATGATATGGATTCGCGGTAAAAAACGCGGCCGCAAAGGTTGCGTCCCATCCGGGCAGCCAGCGGCGGGCCAGTAGAAACATCGAGCATCCTGATAGCGTGAGCGCGATCCAAATGTATGCGGCGGGAACCAGTTTCCAGGGGATCAATAATCCCAACGACGCGCCTAACGTCCAGGATGCCGGAGGGTAGAAGATGAATCGAGCTTCACCATATCCATAGTGCGCGAGCGCGGCCCAGTGCGGATGTAAAATGCCCTGTTTCCACTGCTTTGCCACCTCAATCCATGAGTTCATATGGAATTCGAAATCGTGACCGGAAGGAATTCCGAAATGAAGGAAAGGCAGAACTACGGCCAGCGCTGTGATCATGATGATGAACAGCGGCCACGGAGCAAGAGGTGGGGAAAGGGAGGTAGGATGGTGCAACTGTCCGCCGCCTGATCGTTCTCCGGATTCTGAAGGGCGCAGAAATATTCTCCGCATGAGAACGGTCGGAACGCCGCACTCAATGGCGGTATGAGAATATCAGCAGTGATAAAGAAATCTTGTGTCTCATCTATAATTTCTCTGCTGGACAACGGTGGCGCACGGAGAGCAGTTAATGAAAATGGGAATTCACAAGGCACTTGTTGGCTTGGTTCTGACACTAATGTTAGCCATTACTGGCATGCGCGGCGTGGCACAAACGTCGGCGAGCGTGCCCTTTAAACCGTTAAATCAGTGGAAAAATGCCATCGTCAGCGGAGACGACAACGCGCTGCGAATGCTTTATAGCGCGAATCCGGCAGCCAAGATTACCGCCCCAGGAGGAGAGATTGGGGCCGATGAAGACGTGGCATTCTGGAGAAACTTACGAATTCGCAAGCTTAACGTGGACGTCGTCGAATCGGATTCCTCCAAGCCTGGCCTGCAGCAGTTGCTTCTACAATTGGAGATCTTATCCTCCGATAAATCAAAGCCGCCCATGCTCTTCATTTCTGAAGGGCAATTCTGGCAGCAGCAAGGTGAGCAGTGGCGAATCGTCGCAGTCCAGCGCACGGACGCGGCGCGCTTACAGCAGCCAATCTCTACCAACAAAGAACTTTACCCGAGCAATGTTGACGGAGCAGAAGAAATCAAACAAGCCCTAAGACGGGCGGCCAAAGCCCACAAGCGGGTGCTGGTCGTGTTCGGTGCAAACTGGTGCTTTGACTGCCACGTTCTCGATCTTGCCTTTCATCGCGCTGACCTTGCTCCGGTGATCGCCAGGAATTATGAGGTGGTACATGTGGACATTGGTAAAGGCGAAAAGAACCAGGACTTGATGGAGAAGTATCAGGTGCCGATGAAGAAAGGGATTCCCGGGGTAGCGGTTCTAGACAGTGCCGGAAAATTGCTTTACAGCCAAAAGAATGGAGAGTTCGAAAAGGCCCGGTCGCTCGGACCGGAAGATTTGCTCGCGTTCCTCAACAAATGGAAGCCGCAGACGAATTAGTATTTATCCCGCTAAACCAGTACTCGTGCGGCGCGCTGTTTTCGGAGTTGCCTAAGGAATTCTTCCCGTCCCAGAGAGCTATTCCGCAACAGTTCGCGGAGCGCGTCGTCGCTTTTTTCACCTGAGCTATGCTGCAAAATGCTGTGCGATTGCCCAGGGCCGCTCTCTTCCCCATTGTGCGGCGCGATCAAAAGCTCAGGCTGAGAGCTTGGCAATCCAATCAGGGTGTGGATAAAATTTTCGACCTGTTCGCATTGCTGGTCCGTCGTGAGCGCAAACTCGATACCCATTCCGAATCCCGAATGCATCACTCGCACAATGCCTTCAGCTTGCACTTCCATGCCGGCAGCCTTGAGACAAAGCGTCAGGGGGGTGCGCTCGGGAAATGGCGATTCAGTTTCCACGTAGCATCCACCCGAACTGAGGTCTGTCAGATTGCAATGGGAGTGAGAAGGTGCTTGCGTCCCGTCCCCCGTTGACCCCTGCGCGCGATTGACGACCCACTCCTTGAGCGTTGCGCGTAACGCAGCGGGAACATCCACGAACCGGACGCCCGATTCTCCATTTGGATTCGCCCACGCAACTACCCCTCGGATTTCGACCTCGGTGTCCGTTTCCTTCAACATGAAGTGTGCCAACACTGCAGCCGAAGGGCAAAGCGGCTGCACTGACAAAATGTCCATGCCATCCTGGCTAAGATCGAGCAGGACGGCTTCCATTTCTAATCCGTTTTGAATTTCGAGACGCACAGGGACTTGCACAGCCACTCGGAGAGATCCGCGGCGCTCGCGTTTGATCAGGGTCGTAGCGGCGCGCAAACCAGTTTGCGCTTGCTCGGCCGAGATTGGTTTGTAGAGTACAAAGTTGGCGCCCGCTCCGAAGACGGTCCGCGCCTTTGTCTTGTCACTCAGAAGGGCTATCGTGACTGCGGTTTTACCGCCGGTGCTGGCGGAAGCGTTTTCCAGAACGCGAACTGCGCTTTGGCGGTCATCAAAATCAACAATAATTGCGTCGAATTTTTCTTGTGTAACTCTTTTCGGACCCTCGGAGTATCCGCAGATCTGAACAGCGACACCGAAGCCGTGGAGCGCAGGAATGAGGACCTCCGCCGCCTTTTCGTCATTCGAGACCAGGAGTGCTTGGAATGCCATCTGTCGCCCGTCTGGGTACTAGAAACCGGCTGTCTACGGCCAACGCGGGGCCACGCCGCGAACAGGCTTTGCCGCCGCTGGCTGACTGGTTGCGGAGGAAGCCGCCGCCCTCGCAGCCATGCTGCTGGCATCATCAACATCCGACAGAACGGCGTTATCGTCGTCGTCATTTTCCGCCAGTAGTGGGGCCACTTCACGGAGTTTTTCTGCTGCCTGCTGCAACATTTCTATTTGCTTGCCCAATTGCGCGTACTTAGCCTGCTTGCGCCGCAAAACCTCGTGAATATCCTTCATGCTTCCCCCTGCTTGAAATCTAAGGAGAATGCAAGCCAGGGTCAACGGCTATCGCGGAAGGTAAGGTTACGGGAGTAATTTGGAAGGGAACAGATAGCTCACAGATTTGAGTCCATTTGAGGACTTTGTCGGCAGCAAAAAGCCCCCGCTTATGGCGGGGGCTTTTCAGAGTTAGGAAAGCGAGCCTTCACTACATCTTGATTTTGCGTCGTACTAAGCCAGCGATTCCCAGTGCCCCAGTACCCAGCAAGGCCAGCGTACTAGGCTCGGGGACAACTACGGTGAACGTTCCGCTGCGCAGGCGCGCCGTCTGCGGCAAGTGCTGACTCAACCCAAACTGCAGTTGCACTTTAGCATTCGTGATGACCATGCCATTGCTCATTTTGCCGCTTACCAGGCCGCTTAGTGTGTAAGACTCCCCACCATTCGAAGTCCAAGTAGTTGGGCCGGTGAATGTGCCAGTGAAGAGCGTGCCAGAGGCAATACCGTCATGTCCGTTACCAACAATCTTGAACATTCCGCCTGCTGCGAATGTTCCGCCCAAGCCCAAGCTGCCTGAATTCAGGGCTCCGGTTGTAAAGCTAACCGTGCCAACATTACCTTTTGAGGTTAGCCCATTAAAATTGGTGAAGCTAACTAAAGTCGAATTGGAAATACCAAAGGTTGTTTGGCCGGCGGAAAGAACAACTTTGCCGCCGCGGTTTGAAAAAACTATGCTTGAGCTGCTCGCAAATGCCGCAACCGGTAGAATAATTGCTAGAAAAGCTGTACAAATCGCTCGCTTCATAACCCTTCTCCTTGACTCTCAAAAAATCGCATTAAAACTCAGAGCAACGACGATGGCTAAAACCCAACGACGCTGGTTAAAACAGGTAACCCGGAACCGCACAAGTCTACTACGTTCGGCAGAAAGTAAAGCATAAAAATTATTAATTTTCGTTTAATTTTCAGGAACCCCTCTCTCCCCAACTCCGCATTGGTCGCGACGTTTGAGGCTGTCCGCAGTGGAAAAGTTGTATCGTCAGTATGGTGGTGGACCCGGAGAGACTTGAACTCCCAACCCCTGCGTTCGAAGCGCAGTGCTCTATCCAGTTGAGCTACGGGTCCGGCCTACACAAAACTGCAGAAAATGTGAAATATGGTGCGCCCGGAGAGATTCGAACTCCCGACCTAACGGTTCGTAGCCGTTCGCTCTATCCAACTGAGCTACGGGCGCTCAATTACTGCGGATGGATTATAGCGGGTTGCGGAGAGATTATAACCCATAACTGCGTAAACGTGTCCTCTCCGGATTGGTGGGAATCTCGGCTTGCCTCGACCCTTGCGGAAGCCAGTCGGGACGAAAAATTTTCTCCGTTCGAGCAATAACTACAGACCTTAGACCTCATTAAACTGATTTAAAATCAACACTTTAAGTATGGCATTTAGGCTGCAAGTACGGCAGCAGACGAAGTGGCGCGCAACGGGGCGTTCTTGAGAATAAACTTCGGCCAGAGGTTTTCCAGAACGCCCCTTTGCCTAAACTAAGCGTTACGCTTCGGCGGCCTTCCCCAGAATTCCCTTTAAGCTAAGACTAGTTTTTTATGCTAGAACTAGTTTTTCGGAAATATCAATGCCGGCTCCGCGCAAAAGTGCGGCCACTGCGGCTTCCGGCAGACGGGAAGCGTCATACTCCAAACGAAGTGTTCGTTCCCTCTCGTCAAAGCTCAGACGCCTAATCCCGTATACTTCGCGCATGCCATCCAGTGCGCGCATCTCGGCTTCTCCCGGCGTCGCGCGATATCGGTACACAACCTCCATTTGGGTCATTTGCGCCAAACCCTCCTGTGCCAAGATACAACATCTTTGAAGTGCTCACGGTAATCTAAACGTAATCCTATGAGCGATCCTGCGCAGGTTAAAGACCCTGTTTGCGGAATGTCGGTAAACCCAGCCTCCTCAGCTCATAAGCAGGGCCACGATTCGCGGACTTACTTCTTTTGTTGCGCAGGCTGTGCCGCGAAGTTTGCAGCCAATCCGGAACAATATCTGAACGCCCCAATCCAGATCGCTGGCTTCGTGAGACCGGATGAGATAGAAGCGTCAGCTGTAGGCGAGAATGCCTACGCTCCGCCGATACCGCCAAAAAAAGAGCTAGCGCTGGGGACTATGTCTGTCCCATGTGCCCCGAGGTGCAACAGGACAAGCCGGGGCCGTGCCCTAGGTGCGGGATGGCACTTGAACTCGAAATACCAGCTTCACTGACGCGCATCGAGTACACCTGCCCCATGCATCCGGAGATTGTTCGCCAATCGCCGGGAACTTGTCCGATCTGCGGCATGGCACTGGAACCGCGAACAGCCGCTGCGATTGCGGAAGAGAATCCGGAATTGCATGAAATGACTCGGCGGTTCTGGGTGAGCTTGATTCTCACTCTTCCTCTACTTGTGATCGCCATGGCAGAAATGTTGCCTGACATGAGCATTCACCTGCTCCCTCCTCGATGGCTGACGTGGACGGAATTGCTGTTGGCTACGCCCGTAGTTTTATGGGGCGGCCTTCCATTCTTTCAACGAGGATGGGCGTCAATCATCAATCGTTCGACCAATATGTTCACGCTGATCGCCATGGGAACCGGGGTCGCTTATGGTTTCAGTCTGGCGGCGGTGATGTTCCCGCAGATTTTTCCGGCGTCGTTGCGTGAAATGAATGGAGGGCCGCCACTTTATTTTGAAGCGGCGGCTGCCATCGTCACTCTTGTTCTGTTGGGACAAGTCTTAGAGCTTCGCGCACGCAGCCGCACCGGCTCTGCCATTCGGGCGTTGTTGGACCTATCTCCGAAGATGGCACGAGTGTTGCGGGATGGCAGCGAGCTCGACATTCCGCTTGGTCAGGTGCACCCCGGAGACCGGCTGCGAGTTCGGCCCGGAGAAAAAGTTCCGGTGGACGGTGTTGTGCTGGACGGCAAAAGCTCGGTGGATGAGTCCATGATCACGGGCGAGTCCATGCCGGTAGAAAAATTGTCTGGTAGCAAGCTAATTGGCGCGACCCTCAATGGGACAGGCTCATTCGTCATGCAGGCTGCGAGAGTGGGCAGCGAGACCCTGCTTGCACAGATCGTTCAAATGGTGAGCCAGGCGCAGCGAAGCCGGGCGCCCATCCAACGTTTGGCGGACAAAGCTTCTGCATGGTTCGTGCCTGCCGTAATCGCCGTAGCCGCGATCACTTTTGCGTTATGGAGCGTCTTCGGCCCACAGCCGCGCTTCGCCCACGCCCTGGTAAATGCGGTTGCTGTCTTAATTATTGCTTGTCCTTGCGCGTTGGGTCTAGCAACTCCCATGGCAATCATGGTCGGCACCGGTCGCGGGGCTGCGGCGGGAGTCCTGATTCGAAACGCCGAGGCCCTGGAGACGCTTGAGAAAGTGGATGCCCTCGTTCTCGACAAAACCGGGACATTGACTGAAGGAAAGCCGCGCGTGGTCTCATTGAACTTCGCAAAAGATGAAGCTCGCACGTTGGGGCTGGTGGCAAGTCTGGAGCAGGCAAGCGAACATCCTTTGTCGTCGGCCATCGTGAACGCAGCCAAAGAGCGTGGCGCAAGCTTAGATCAGGTGGCAGATTTCCAGTCCATCACCGGGCGTGGAATCATAGGCAGAATAAATGGGCAAGAAGTGATTGCAGGGAACGAACTGCTGTTTCGAGAGCGCGGCATTTCCGTCGAAGGGTTAGCAAAGCAGGCTGAAGATCCTCGTCATAAGGGCCAGACGGTGATTTTCGTCGCGGTCGGCGGAGAACCTGCAGGTGTAATCGGAATTGCGGACCCCATTAAACCATCCACGCCGGTGGCATTGCGCGATTTAAAAGCTGAGGGTTTGCACATCGTCATGCTGACCGGAGACAATCGCGTGACGGCCGAGGTGGTGGCTCGTGAGTTGGGAATTGAGAGTTTTGAGGCGGAGGTTCAGCCGGCCCAGAAATCAGATGTCATCCAACGCCTTCAGAAAGAAGGCCGCATCGTCGCCATGGCGGGAGACGGAATTAATGATGCACCGGCGCTGGCGCAAGCGAATGTGGGCATCGCAATGGGCACCGGCACTGAAGTTGCGATGGAGAGCGGCGGCGTGACCCTCGTGAAAGGCCATTTAGAGGGCATAGTGCGCGCGCGCAAGCTGAGCCGAGCTACCATGCGTAATATCCGTCAAAACCTGTTCTTCGCTTTTATCTACAATCTCGTTGGCGTTCCGATCGCGGCTGGAGTGCTGTATCCATTTTTCGGACTGCTCATGAGCCCGATTTTTGCGGCTGCGGCAATGAGCCTCAGTTCGGTATCCGTGATCGCGAATTCGCTGCGGCTGCGCACGGCCAAGATATAAAGATGAGCGCCTCGTTGTCCGTGACAATTGACACACTAACTGCCTTCCACAACAATGAGTGCATGACGAGCTTGTATAGCTGGAGGAGATGATGCCGGACGGTGGGGTGGAGCCAGCGGGAACCTACTCGCAATCCGAGAGCAATGCAGGCAAGTGGACACTATTAGTCCTCGCTATTCTCTACGTAGCGGGATCGCTCTATCTCATCCTTGGTCTTCGGACGCACTTGGAATCACTCAACCGGGAGCAGAATGCCACAAAAGCCCAGATCGCGCAGCTAACGAAGCAGATTGAAACGTCCGAGGCCAACGACGAAGCGCTTGCCCGCCAGCTGGGAATTACCAAAAAAGAATTGAGCGCAAGATCTCGCGAATTACAGCGCGGACAACGTGCCGCCGAAGAGCGCATTCTCGCGCAACAAAAACAGCAGATCGGGCAAGTCAGTGGCGAGGTTGCGACCGTTAAAACCGATGTCGGTGGCGTCAAATCTGACGTGGCGTCCGCCAAATCGGAGCTCGACGCGACCCGCGCTAAACTGGAGAGTACCATCGGTGATCTGGGGTTGCAGACCGGGCTGATCGCTAAAACGCGCGATGATCTCGACGTCCTAAAACATAAAGGGGATCGTAACTATTACGAGTTCACCCTTGTAAAAGGTGCGAAGCCGAAACCGATTTCTACCGTCAGCCTGCAGATAAAAAAGTTAGATCCGAAACAGGGACGATACACGCTGGCCGTGATCGCGGATGACAAGGCGATTCTAAAAAAGGACCGCAACGTCAGCGAGCCGATCCAGTTTTACACCGGACGCGACCGGCTATTGTATGAACTGGTGATCTGGTCGCTTGATAAGAAAAATGCGTCCGGATACCTCAGCACACCAAAAGGTGCGCCTGTCCCAATCACCGCTTCCCAATAGCGCAAAAGAATAATTCAATGCCGAACGGACACACGCTACTCGAGATCGTTATTCGCACCGCGACGGTTTACGCCGTGGTTCTGCTGGGAGTGCGGCTCAGTGGAAAACGCGAAGTCGGACAAATGACGCCCTTCGATTTGACCCTCTTGCTGTTGATCAGCAACTCGGTGCAGAACGCCATGACCGGGCCCGACACGTCGCTTGTGGGCGGAGTAGTGGCCGCAGCCACGCTGCTCATTCTCAATTACCTGGTTGCGGAGTTGTCGGGGGGAAATCGCCGCTTCCGCAAATTGGTGCAAGGCCAGCCATCACTCCTGGTGCACGACGGAAAAATCATCTCCGCGCATATGGCCAAAGAACATGTGAGCATGGACGAGCTCGAGCGCGCGCTGCGCGAGCATGGAATTTCCAGCTACCATGATGTTGCACTGGGAGTTTTAGAAGTGGATGGATCTATCAGCTGTCTGAAATACGACGAGATTAAACCTGCCGCCGATTCGCACCTGAGTCGAAGAAGATTTCTACAGAAGCACCAGTAAGACCAGTTTACCCCGAGATAAAATCTGTGCTGCGATCTTCACTTCACCAGTACCAGAGCGACTCGTTGATCGTACGGCTGAATCGTAACCTTGAGTGACTTACGGTTGGCGAAAACTTCCGGCGTAACAGGAAAACTCACTACGATTGTTCCCTTGACGTCGGAGTTCGGGTCAATTTTTGTTTCTCGCGCGAGGGGATCTAGTGAGTGCTGCTTGAGGGTTGGGAACGCCTGGAAATAGCGATCTAAATCCACCACCGCCGCGGCGTCGTCTGTGACGTGAGCGCTCCCGGTGTCGAGATCCGCAGTGATAGTGCGAATCCAATAAGGCTTCTCGCCGTGATTGTGTACCGCCAGATTGATCGCGACCAGCAAGAAATTCTGGTTAGGGACTTCCACCGAGACAATGTCATCAATGGATCCAGTGGCAGCAGAGTGCGGCTGCTGCATCAGCACCAAGATCGCCGCTATCACTCCTACAATCGCAATGCACGCCAGCACGATTTTTACCGGCGGCAAGTTCTTCGACGCGGTGCCATATTCTTCTCCGATATCGAAAGGGATGGCGGGGTCGTTCGGAGGTGGAGCAGGAGTCAAAGGACTTTGCGCATCGTCAGCCATGGCATTCCGCCTTTCGCAGCAGTCGCGACATAGCAACGAAATCGTGCCACTGCGAATGGAAGTCTACACCCACTCGTGTTTCATCGCGCGCGCGAATTTCTCTACGGGCAGAGTGTTGAGCACGTCCGCTTTAGTTAGCCATGCCCGGCGGGCCTGCAGCACTCCGTAGCGAATTTTGTCGAGATGCGAGGTGTGATGTGAATCAGTGTTCATCACGATTTTAACGCCGTATTGCTTCGCCAGCCGCAGATGCCGGTCGCACAGGTCGAGCCGGTCGGGATAAGAGTTCAATTCCATTGCCACTTTGTTCTTCGCCGCAGATTTCAAGATAGAGTCCATATCAAATTGATAGGCATCACGGCGAAGCAGCAGACGTCCGGTAGGATGCCCGAGTAAAGAGACGTTTTTGTTTGCCACTGCCTTCAGCAGCCGGTCTGTCATCTCGCTGGAAGACTGGCCGAAATGCGAATGCACACTGGCGATGACGAGGTCCATCTGTTCCAGCACTGAATCGGAGAGGTCGAGGGAACCATCCGCCAGAATGTCCACTTCGATGCCTGCAAATATTCGGATTCCTTCTATTTGAGCATTCGCAGCCCGAATACGCGCAATGTGTTCAACGGCGCGCTTGTCGTCGAGGCCATTTGCGAACGCCAGGTTTTTCGAATGATCGGTGATGGCCATGTATTTGTATCCGTGGTCTCGAGCCGCTACCGCCATCTCTTCGATCGTGTTACGGCCATCCGTTTCGACCGTGTGCATGTGGACGTCGCCCTGCACGTCGGCCTGCGTAATCAGGCTGGGAAGGGTGTGCTTCTCGGCGCCATCAATCTCGCCGGTGTTCTCCCGCAACTCGGCGGGAATGAAGTCAAGACCGAGCTTGTCGTAAATCTCTCCCTCGCTTTTGCTGGCGACGACGTTTCCGTTCTCCAGTTGCGCAAGACTGTATTCGCTCAGTGTGTATCCCATTTTCAAGGCGCGTTGGCGAAGCGCCACGTTGTGGCCTTTCGACCCGGTGAAATATTGCATGGCGGCTCCGAAGGAATCGGGCGCGAGAAAACGGACATCCACCTGCATTCCGCCGCGAAGACGGAAACTGAGCTTGTTGTCTCCGCGAGCGATAATTTCCATCAGGCCGGGGAACTTGATCATGTGCGCGATCAAACTATCTCGCGCCTGATCGTCACAGCAGGCTGCTCCGGTGACCAGGATGTCGAGGTCGCCGACGGTCTCGCGCCCCCTGCGAAGAGAGCCGGCTGGCGAAACTTTTTCCACGCCGGGATAAGTTTCTAGATGCGCGCTAATTTTGTTGGCCTGAATTTCGGCAAAGTCTAAGAGAAAGCGTCCAGCGATGCGGCGGTAGTCCTCGATGGACTTAAGCAGCTTCTGCTCTTGCTTTTCTCCCATGCGAGGCAGGGTTCGAATCTTTCCATCGCGTGCAAGTTTCTCTACGCCATCCACGTCGCAGACTTGATAAGCACTCCAGATGAGTGCGATGGTTTTAGGCCCGAGGCCTTGAATCTTCAAGAGATTCAGCATCGAGGGATGGTATTTTTTTAGCATTTCCGCGTGCAGCGACAGGCGGCCCTCCTGGAACATTTCTTTTAAGTTCGCCAGCATGCCCTTGCCGATGCCGGGAATCGCGAGTACTTGCTTGGGCTCGTCAATCAGATCTGCAATTTGCTGCGGAGAGGCTTCGATGGCTTCGGCGGCGTTGCGGTAGGAGCGGATACGAAAGGAATCTTGGGCATCAATTTCGAGCAGATCCGCAGTCTCGTAAAGGATGCCAGCGATAGCTTTGTTATCCACGACTAGAGATTAAACAAGTTTCGGCGGGAGAGGAAGATGGGATCAGCCAGTTAGCCGTCGGAGAATTTTCAAGCGCCTTACCTAACCTGCTTTGGTGACGTTCGCGGCTTGTGGTCCCTTGGTGCCTTGCACAATTTCAAACTCAACTTGATCGCCTTCCTGCAGGCTCTTGTAGCCCTCCGAAGTTATTGCGCTGTAATGAACGAAAACGTCGGGGCCCTCTTCACGTCCTAAAAAGCCGTAGCCTTTGGCATTGTTAAACCACTTCACCGTACCTTTCATGAGCTCCCGTGCCCCTTAGCCGAGTGTCTATTTTCGTAATTTTGCTGCTCCTTCGGGATGCTGTCAAGATGCAGAATGGCGGCAAAGCGCGCGTGGAGAACCGCGACTCAGGGTTTTCGTGTATGGGTGATCCATAGAATCCCCGAGATGGTTTTTGCATCGCGAATGGTGCCGGAGAAAACCATTCGCAGGGCTGCGTCCAAGGAGAAAAAGCGCATGGCGATGACTTCGTCCGCCTCCGGTTGGGCGGTCCCGGCCCGCAGTTCGCGTGCGAGATAGATGGACATAGTTTCTGCGACGAAGCCCGGACTCGCGTAAAAAGCGAGAATGCGTTTCCATTTGCGGGCGCTGTATCCTGTCTCCTCCAGTAGCTCACGCTTGGCGGCAGTCAACTCATTTTCGCCTTCATCAATGCGTCCTGCGGGCAACTCCCATAGATATTGCCCGGCGGCGTGGCGGTACTGGCGCTCGAGCAGGATGCGAGGTTCTGTGCCGCTTTCGTCGAGTGGCAGTATGACTACCGACCCAGTGTGCCGAACAATATCGCGCCTGGCCTTGATCCCTCCCGGCTCGATGACTTCGTCCCGGGTGATCCAGAAGGCGGGGCCGCGATAAACCTCGCGCGATGACAGGATGCGCACTTTTCCAGCTTTAGATGATTTCGCCATACAAACAATATAAGGGAAGCGAAGTGCGCACGCCGCCTGCTATGCTTCGCCCAATGGCGAGGAAACCTTCGATCGCGATTGTCGGGCCCGGGCGACTCGGCTCTGCAATTGCGGTCGCATTGCATCGCGTTGGATATCGTGTTGCCGAAATCATTTCGAGTGGAGATGCCCGCTCCCTAAAAAGAGCGCAACGTTTATCCCGCACCGTTGAGGCACGTCATGCCACAGCCGGGACTGCGCGTCTGGATGCCGATGTGATCTGGTTTTGCGTTCCGGACGGCAAGATAAAACAAGCGGGTCAACAGTTTGCATGGAATGTTCAGTGGAAAACAAAAATTGCATTCCACTCGAGCGGAGCGCTCACTAGTAACGAACTCGACTCACTGCGCCAGCAGGGAGCATTGGTCGCATCGCTACATCCGATGATGACATTCGTGAGTGGCGCCATTCCGTCCCTTGATGGGGTCGCGTTTGGAATGGAAGGCGATGCTCGAGCCTTGCAATTGGCGCGGCGGATCGTCAGAGATCTTGGCGGGCTGCCGTTCGATCTCGATAAAAAAAGTAAGGTCTTGTATCACGCGTGGGGAACTTTTCTTTCTCCCCTGCTCGTCGCTCAAATGCTGACGGCGGAGCAGGTCGCGATAGCCGCTGGACTCTCCAGCGCGAAGGCGCGCAAGATTATGCTGCCGATTGTGCGACAAACACTCGCGAACTATGCAAAGCTCGGGCCAGCAAATGCCTTTAGCGGACCGATCGTTCGTGGAGACGCAATGATTCTTCGGCAGCATCTGAAAGCGCTGACGGGTATCCCGGAAGCTGCGAAGGTTTATACAGCTTTGGCCCGCGCTGCGCTTCGCTATTTACCCACGCGCAATCGCAAGGAGCTGAAGAAAGTCGTCAATCTGTGAACAGCGGCGAGCGGATTACGCGGAAACGTCATTGGCTACTTCATTGCCCCGCGCCAGCAAATCCCCGCAAGAAGCGATGCACAGGTCAGGGTTGAAGGAAGAAAGTTCGGTGTACGAAAACGTTCCTGTAGAAACGGCAATGATTTTTGCATTCGCCGCGCGAGCTGCGCGAACGTCTTCTGGAGTGTCTCCGATAAAGCAAACCGTGGCTTGCTCTCCCAACCTGCGACGCGTCTGTTTGACGGCTTCCCGAAAAATATCTGCGCGCAGCTCCGCGCTGTCGCTAAAGCATCCGAAGGTAAAAAAGTCGCGCAGCCCGGCCGCCTCTACTTTGTGCCAACCAACCGATTTCAAATTGCCGGAAGCCACGCCTAGCAACTTGCCTGCGTCGCGCAATCTCGTGAGAATATCCCTGACCGCAGTGCATACATTAGCGTTGATGCTGGATGCATTCAACGCGACCTCTCGACAAACGACTTCCAGTGCCACGGGCAATCCGGACTCGAATCGCTCGCCTTCGACACCTACTCGCGCCATTGCCGCCCGCAAGATGCCTAGATCGGTCTTTCCGTGATATGGGATACCGTCAATGTTGGTATCTGCTCCGTATACTTCCCGCATTGCTGTCCTCAGGGCATTCCAGTGCACCAAGTCCTGTGTGACGAGCAGAGTGCCGTCAATGTCGAACAGGTACGCGTCGGAGTCCATCCAGCGGAATGTCTGTCTGTTTATCACTTGACTAATTGCCCACCCCGCTGACAAACCTTCGCGAGCGAAGGTTTGCGCTGCCTCGGGATCGCAAGTTTGCATGACCTTATTTCAGCATTACTCGCTTGATTTCCTGCGCATGCCCGGTCGAGTCATCGCATTCCACGATCACCGCGCAGAGTCGAACATCCCCGGTGGCTGCCTCAAAACGCGCGGGCATATTGTTCAGGAAACGCGCAATCACCAATTCTTTTTTGACCCCGATCACGCTGTCGAATGGGCCCGTCATTCCCACGTCCGTGATGTACGCAGTGCCCCCCGGCAGCACGCGCTCATCGGCCGTAGGGATATGTGTATGCGTTCCAACGACAACGCTGGCTCGTCCATCCAGGTACCAGCCCATGGAAATTTTTTCTGACGTAGCCTCGGCGTGAATATCCACGAAGATAATCTTTGCCTTGATCTGCTTTAATAGTTGATCCACGGTACGAAAGGGATCATCGTTCGACGCCATGAAAACGCGTCCCTGCAGATTGATGACGGCATAAGGAACATTGTTTTTTTGCCCTTCGTACAGTCCCCATCCAGGCAGTCCAGATGCATAATTGGCGGGACGCAGAAGCCGTTTTGCAGGGCTGTGCGGATTCCCGTCCGCAGCCTCGAAATATTGCACGATCTCGCGCTTGTCCCAAACGTGATTCCCGGTGGTAATGACGTCAATGCCGAGCTCAAACAATTCTTCCGCAAGCTGCGGGGTGATTCCGAAGCCGGCGGCCGAATTCTCTCCATTGGCAATGATCAGATCAATCGCATTTTCGTGCACCAGTCCGGCAAGCCGTTCACGCACAATCGTTCTGCCCGGCCTGCCAAAAATGTCGCCAATAAAAAGAATTCGCATGAATGAGGTTGGAATCTTCGATGGTAACACGCGAAAATTCTTCGGCGGCAAATGATGGGAGTCGTGCCGATGTTACCGGCGATCGAGTTCCGCCGTCCTAAGAAAATCATAGTTTCCCGACGGATTCATGCTGAGGTTTCGTACTCGCTTGGTATGCACAAGAATGTTGTCGAGGTACCACAAATTAATTGCCGGAGCGTCTTCCGCAAGAACTTGCTGAATGTCCGCATACGTCTGCTTGCGACGATCCTGGTCTAACTCCTGGCGGGCTTGGTCAATGAGAGTGTCTACGCGCGGGTTTGAGTAGAAACTTCGGTTGGCACCATGGGGCGGAAATTTACTGGAATGGAAAATGTACTCGAAGATATCCGGATCTTCATTGCCGCCAATCCAGCGAAGTGAATAGAGCTGAAAACTTCCGCGTGTCACGTCCGAAAAAAAGGTCGCGAACTCGAAGGTACGAATGTCGAGCACGATTCCTATCTGACGTAGCTGCTGCTGCAACACCGCCGCCATAAGTCGCGTGCTCTCTTCCGTGGAAGTTTTCATTTCCAGATGGAATCGAACTCCATCTTTTAGGGAATAGCCCGCTGCATCGAGAAGCCGCTTCGCGTTTTCGGGATCAAAATCAAGCGTCTGCTCTGCGTGATAAGCCCAGCTTTCGGGAGGAAGAACACTCGTTGCTGGACGGGCGAAATCCCGCCACAAATAATGAATCATCGGCCCCCGATCAATCGCCTGGCCGATGGCCCGCCGCACGCGCGCATCCTTCAGAAATGGGTCGCGTACATTAAATGCCATGTACGCGAGGGTAGTACCCGGACTTTGCATTACCTGAAGATCTGAATCGCGCTTGAGCGCCAGCACCATGTCTGGGCTAAGCGCATTTGAGGCGATGTCTGCACTACCCTTGCGCAATTCGAGCGCACGTGTCGTGGCGTCAGGTACAACGGTAAATCTAACGCGCGCGAGTTTCGGTTTCGCGCCCCAGTATTCGTTGTTGCCCTCGACGACTACTTGCTTGTCCTGTTCGGCGTCAACAAAACGAAAGGGGCCCGACCCGATGGGATGCGCGCTTATCTCTGCACCACTGCCGTACGGAACAATTCCAATCGCAGGGCCAGCCAGGTTCCACAGCAAGGTGGCGAAAGGCTCCTTCAAATGAAAGATCACTGTGTAATCGTCCGGCGCGTCAATGTGGTCCAGGAAGCGATACGCTGCCGATTTCGTGCTTCGTATCTTTCCGTGCAGCAGCGAATCGAAAGTCCACTTCACATCGCGCGAGAGCAGAGGTTGCCCATCATGAAACTTGACGCCCTGGCGAAGATGAAAAACGTAAGTGCGCGCGTCAGGAATCTCCCAGCGTTCGGCCAGGCCCGGTTGCACATTGAGATGTGCGTCACGAGTCAGCAGGTCATCGAAAATCAGGTCATCAATGCGTTCAGATACAGCGTCCAGCCCTACGCGCGGATCGAGATTCGTCGGACTACTCTCAATAATCATGACCAGCGTGTTGGGATCAGGTTTCGCGGAACAAGAGAAAGTGGGAGCGAGAAGTAACAGAAAAGGAAGGAGCGTGAGTATGCGAGTTAAGTCGGATGTTGCGGCCAAAGAATACGACGCTGGAAACCTAATATGCGTAGTCGCGCCCCCATGGATAGGAAATTTTCCCAAGTATTGCGGACCGTGTTGCGCCGGTGGCAGACGGAATGTTTGACGGCTTCCGGTTCCATGTTTGGTAGGCGAGCAATGCAAAAGCGACAGCTTCTTTGGCGTCAGAAGGCAATCCGAACTCGTCCGAAGTATGAACGCTCATCCCTAGCGGCTGCGTCAGTTGCGAAAGCATCTTCATCAACGTGGGATTGTGACAGCCGCCACCCGAGACGATCAACTGCTGAAACTTGCCTCGCGGCAGGACCAGGCGTTGCAGCGCATCGGCAATGGAGCGGGCTGTTAACGCGGTTGCAGTCGCGATGACGTCGTTTGCATTTCCGCTGCGGCAGAGCTGTATGAATCGTACGGCAAACTCACGCCCAAACTCTTCGCGTCCAGCGGTTTTCGGAGGGCTACCTCGAAAAAAAGGCGAGCGCAAGACGCCGGCGACAACGGAATCAAGCACCGCCCCGGAAGCAGCAATGCGTCCATCTTTGTCATAGCGGCGGCCGAATAGATTCTCGGTCGTTGCATCAATCACCATATTTCCCGGGCCGGTATCGAAGGCAAAAACGCGCTCAGACGGAGACGCGGCGGAAACGGCAGTAAGATTGGCAATGCCTCCAATGTTAAGCACGGCGCGACCAAGTTTCTTATCACGGAACCAGTAATAGTCGAGGAAGGGCACGAGTGGAGCGCCTTTTCCCCCTGCAGCCATGTCTGCTGGACGGAAATCCGAAACCACCGGCGCGCCCACTCTCGCTGCAATGATCGAAGCTTCACCGGTTTGCCAAGTGACCGCAACATTGCGTCCGAGAAATTTTCCTGCCTCGCCTTGGTGATAAAGGGTTTGTCCGTGGCAGCCTACCAGTTCGATTTTTGTCCTGAATTTGCGGGCTGTTTCCAAGAGAGCATCGGCATAAAGCTCTCCAAGAAGGAAGTTGAGCCTTGCGACGTCTGCGACACTGGCTTGCTCCGCATTCATCAATCCTAAGACAGCCCTGCGGACATTCCTGGGGTAGGGAACTTCGAGCCGGCCAACAATTTTCAGGCTGGAGGTTTTCACGGCGGAAGTTGTGCGAGGAAACTTCACCAGCGCCACATTTATGCCATCGGCGGAGGTGCCACTCATCACGCCAGCAACAATCATGCGTGGCCCTGCTTCTGCGAGTTCTGCAAGCGGATGTTGTCCAGACGAATCTGCTCGCTGAATTCCCACAGTTGCCGCGACAGTCTGTCTATTTTGGTTTGCGTCGGAAGCGTGCTCTTGTTTTTCGTCCGCAGAAATTTCTTCTTGAAGGCGGCAACGCGCAGACAAGATTCCGCAATGCGCTTCTTAAACGCCGGATTCCTCTCCGCCTCTTTGATCAACCTTTCGTAAGAGCGCGAAACGTACTCTTCGATATGACAGATGAGACAGACATCACCGCCTGCCCGAATGTGCTCGACGGCCGCCTGCTCGATTGGGGCAGCCTTCAACACGCCTCCCATCTCGAGGTCGTCGGAGACAATTAATCCCCGATATCCAATCTTTTTCTTGAGGACCTGAGTAATCCATTTCTTCGAAAGGGAAGCGGGCGAGCCATCGTTTGTGACCTGGGGATAATTTGCATGGCCGACGAGCACCATCGGCATTTCGCGGCGCATGATGCGATAGGGAAGTAAATCTTCATCCCACAATTGTTTGAAAGATTTGTTCACGCTCGGCAGGTCGTGATGAGTATCGAGATTCGCTTCGCCGAGGCCGGGAAAATGCTTGACCGCGCCGACAACTCCTGCCGATTGCAATCCTGCGAGAAGCTCCCGCGCATAGATGACGGCTTGTTTCGGATCCGCAGACACCGCGCGCGAGCTCATCACATTGCGTGACGCATCGAATGCCAGATCCACTACGGGAGCGAAGTCCACGTTGAAACCCAAGCTGCGGCACGACTCGCCAATGACTTTGCCGTGTTTTCGATAGAGCTTTCGATCTCCCGTAGAAAATACATCGGCGGCAGCAGGAGTTCTGCCAAACACATTTCTGAAGCGGTCAACGCGTCCGCCTTCCAAGTCAACGCAGGTCAGCATCGGAGCGGAGACGTAGTTCTGGCAGTCCTGAAGAAGCTTGTGAGTCTGCGGTGCAGTCTCGATGTTGCGTCCAAATAGGATCACCCCCGCGGGCTGAACCCGGCTAAGTAAGGCCCTGAGCTGGTCGGACATTTCAGTCCCATCGAAACCTATTACCAGCAGCTGGCCTACTTGTCGTTTGAGATCTGAATCCTGCTTCGAGGACTTAGTCAATTTCCTTCTTTAACTCCGCAAGCAAGTTTAACGCTTCGAGGGGTGTGAGGCGGTTCAAGTCTAGTTGACGTACACGATCGAGCACTGGTTGCGATAGCGGAGTAAATATCGTGAGTTGTGTGGACGATCTCGCTTGCGCCTCGTTATTTGCCAGCTCATCAGTAAGGTTGTGCGCGGCGTTCTCATGCTTGGCGAGGACCTCGCGTGCACGATCAATTACCGGGGCGGGCAATCCAGCGAGTTTGGCGACTTCGATTCCGTAGCTGCGGTCCGCAGGGCCTTTCTCGACCTTACGCAAAAATACAATTCCCGCGCCGGTTTCTTTTGCTGACACATGGTGGTTCTTGACGCCGGAGAGTTGCTCGGAAAGTTGTGTTAACTCAAAGTAGTGCGTTGCGAATAGAGTTTTGGCGCGATTTCGTGCGTGGATATATTCGACGGCCGCCCATGCGATCGCCAGTCCATCGTAGGTCGCAGTGCCGCGTCCTACCTCATCGAGCAGAATTAATGACTGCGGAGTGGCAGCATGAAGAATCGCGGCTGTCTCCGTCATCTCGACCATGAATGTGGACCGCCCGCGCGCAAGGTTATCGCTGGCGCCGATGCGGGTAAAAACGCGATCCGTAATTCCAAGACGCGCTGAGCGGGCGGGGACGAAAGATCCCATCTGCGCGAGAATTGTAATGAGGGCAGTCTGGCGAAGATAAGTGGACTTGCCGCCCATGTTTGGCCCGGTCAAGATCAGCAAATTGTGAGTACTGGAATTCAAATACAAATCGTTAGGGACAAATCGGTCACTGCCCGTGGCGAGCTCTTGTTGCTCGATGACGGCATGGCGTCCCTGGATAATTTCGATCTCTCCGGAATCGTCAAATTGCGGTCGGCAGTAGTCGTGTAGGGCCGCCACATGCGCAAGACTCGCAAGCACGTCAACCTCGGCCAGCGACAGCGCGGTCTGGCGGATACGACGTGCTTCTCCTGCAATAGCTGAACGCAGCTCTGAGAAAAGCCGGCGCTCAATTTCGACAATCTTTTGTTGCGCATCGAGAATTTTCGATTCGTACTCCTTCAGTTCCGGAGTAGTAAACCGTTCCGCATTGACCAGAGTTTGTTTGCGCTCATAGTCCGGCGGGACCAGGTGCAGATTGGGTTTGGAAATTTCAAGGTAGTATCCGAAAATCGAGTTAAATTTCACCTTGAGCGAAGAAATGCCGGTGCGCTGGCGCTCCCGCTGTTCGATCTGCGCGACGAACTGTTTGCTGTTGCGATTTAGATCGCGAAGTTCGTCAAGCTCTTTATCCACTCCAGCGGCGATCACGCCACCTTCATTCAGTGCCAGCGGAGGCTGTGGAACGATGGTGTGGTCAATTTTGTCGCGAAGATCGCCAAGTTCGTCGGTGGAAAGATGAAGAACTTGTAAACGTGCCAACGTGAAAGTTGCCAATGCGTTTCGTACGGCTGGGATTTTCGCGAGCGACGCGGCCAGTGCCAGCACGTCGCGCGGATTCGCGGTCTCGAGGGTCACGCGGCTGAGAAGCCGTTCCAGATCGAAAATGCCATCCAGGGCGCGTCGAAGTTCTTCGCGTGCGACCATCTCTTTCACCAGACTGCCGACAGCGTCCAGGCGCGCATCAATTTCGCTGACATCAATGGACGGCCGCAGCATCCAAGAGCGCAACAGACGCTTGCCCATGGGCGTGACGGTCGCATCCACGGCGCGAAATAGAGTGAGGCCCGCATCTTGCCCCGCAAACAGAGGTTCAATCAATTCCAGATTGCGGACTGTGACCGCGTCGAGCACAAGGCAGTTCTGACGCTCGTAGAATCCAATGCGGTCCACGTGGTCGAGCGCGCCGCGCTGGGTGGAGCGCACGTAATAAAGGATTGCTCCAGCCGCAGAAGCCGCCGCCGGCTTGCCTGCCAGTCCAAAGCCCTCGAGTGACAACACACCAAAATGATTTTCGAGCAAGGGGATAGCATGGTCGGGAGCGAAAACCCAATCGTCGAGCGGAGTTTCCGTGCAATCGCGAATAGAAAAATTGAGCGCAGGAGCCGAGCTTTCAAACAGCGGCACGGAATTGCCATACAAAATTTCTTTCGGCCGCAATTGCTCCAGTTCCTCCTGAATTCGACGCCCAGCATTGTCGCCACGAAACTCGGTAGCCCGAAACTCTCCGGTGGAGAGATCCAGGGCCGCAAATCCGACCCGATCGCCGTGCTGAGCCAGCGCTGCCAGGAAATTATTTTCCTCAGAACTGAGCGAGGAATCGGCGGCCGTGCCCGGAGTAACGACTCGCGTAACTTCGCGGCGGACGAGTTTCTTCGCCAGTCCGGCGTCCTCCATCTGCTCGCAGATTGCTACTTTAAATCCCTTGCGGATGAGTTTTGCGATATAGCCGTCAGCCGCGTGGTGCGGCACTCCGCACATGGGGACCGCCAGTCCTTTTTCTTTATTGCGGGAAGTCAGAGTGATTTGCAGTTCCTTCGCAGCCACGATGGCATCGTCGAAGAACAACTCGTAGAAATCACCCAGGCGAAAGAAAAGAAGCGCGCTAGGATGGTCTTTTTTGATAGCAGCATATTGCCGCATCAACGGGGTGGACGGCTCGTTCATTGCAAGCGGTGGCGTGCGCGGATTATAACAAACGGGCATGCACGAACGGTGTGACACATGAAGCTTCAGCTCTGAGCTTCCGGAAGGAACAAATCTTGAAGCAAATTCTTTGTGTGCTGGTCTTTCTCGGATGTTCGTTAGCGCAATCGAACGTCAAGCAGCAAGTCCTCTGGCAAAAGCTAGAGACGACAATCAACGCCGAAGCCCAGAAAATCGATGGCGTCATTGGCGTAACGGTTCTCGATTTGAAGACTGGTCAACAAATATCGCTGCATCCTGACGAAGTGTTTGCCCAGGCGAGTTCGATTAAAGTGGCGATACTGGCGGAACTCTATCACCAGGCGCAGAGCGGAAAGCTGAAGCTGACGGACACTTACACGGTGCAAGCTGCCGATCTAGTTCCGGATAGCGATATTTTTGGGGGTCTCACTCCTGACGTCACGAAGTTAACCTTGCGCGATCTCGCGACCCTGGTAGTGGCAGTGAGCGACAATAGCGCCACCAACGTCCTGATTGACCGCGTTGGAATGGATAACGTCAACAGATTTATGGACTCGCTTGGTCTCAGCCGTACGAGATTGCGGCGCAAGATGATGGACTTGAAAGCTGCTGCCGAGGGAAGAGAAAACGTCTCTACTCCCAAAGAGATGACGGCACTGTTGCAACAGCTTTACGAAGGCAAGTTGCTGGGAAAAGACGCCGTGGATGATTTTTTCAAATTGCTTAGCACACCGAAGGATTCGTGGATTCCGCGTGATCTTCCGACAGGAGTGAAGATTGCGAATAAACCTGGGTCGCTCGAGGGTGTGCGCAATGATGTTGGTATCGTGTTCGTACCGAATCGTCCTTATGTGATCTGCGTGATGACAAGCTATCTGAAGAATGAAAGGGACGGAGAAACGGCCATTAGCCGAATCTCACTGGCTGCCTACGAGATGTTCGACCGCATGGCACGAGCGTCAGAATTTGGCCGTGTAATTTCTCCCGGAAATGGCAGTCGCTAGCTCCGACGGGGCTTTTAAAAGCCATGCTAGACTCCAGGGGAACGGCTCGCTGATGCGGATTCTGACCCGCTACATCCTGCGTGAAGTGACCTCGCACGCCTTGATCGGCGTGGCAGTGTTTACCTTCGTCCTCTTCACTCGTGACCTCGCGCACATTCTCGAACTTGTTGTCCGCAATAGCGCGCCGCTGCCGAGTGTGGCCGAGCTTTTTTTCTTCACCGTTCCAGTCGCACTGATTTACACCCTGCCCATGGGCGTGCTGGTCGGCATCCTGATCGGACTTAGTCGTCTCGCGGCCGACAGCGAAATCACTGCGATGCGCGCGAGCGGAACTGGCGTTTGGGGGTTTCTTCGCAGCTTATCTGTTTTTGTCGTAATCGCATGGTCACTAGCGCTATTCAACGCCGTATACGTCGCTCCTCGCTCGCAAGCCGCGTTGGGCAGGCTGCAAGACCGCCTAAAAGGATCGCAAATTTCTTTCGAGGTAAAGCCGCGTGTCTTTTACGAAGGCTTCCCCAAACTGGTTCTTTACGTGCAGGACGTCAAGGCTGCGCAACGAGCGGCGATCTGGAAAGGCGTATTCATCGCCGATGTAACCTCGTCTGCATCTCCCCGGATCACGCTGGCCGAGCAGGGCATTCTCACTAGTGAGGGCAAAAATACTCTTCACCTTCATTTAGTAAACGGTTCTACGCACGAAATTGATGCCAAAGCCCCGAGCAATTATCAGATTTCTACCTTCGAGCAAACCGACGTACCTATTTATCTGCCCCAGGCGGACAGCGGAAAGGAACAGGAGCCCGCCCCGATCGCTCAATTGTCCACGCGAAATCTGTCCCGCGAAGCAGAGACTAAAAATGCTGTGGCTGCTCGCTGGTACTACATTGAGTTGCACCGCCGCTTCGCGCTCCCTACGGCATGCCTGGTGCTGGCCCTGGTGGGAATTCCCTTAGGACTGTCCTCGAAGAAGGGAGGAAAGTCCACCGGCTTTGTTCTGACCATCATTCTTGTTTTCGGATACTACTTTGTTTCGTTGCTGGGCATTTCACTGGCGCGGCAGGGAAGATTACCGCCCGCCTTTGGCGCCTGGCTCGCGGACATAGTATTTTTCGTCCTAGGCGCGTTCCTTCTATGGCGCATCGAGCGCAAACCATTCGAGACATTCTCTCTGAGAGTGCTATGGAATCCTTTCAAAGTCGGGCCAAACGAACGCCGCGGAATTCTGCCACGCTTTTCTCGCACGAAAAACGCCTTCCAGCGTGCCATTTCGCGGCGCCGCGTTTTCAGCGCCAGTTTCCCGATGATTCTGGATGACTACGTGCTCCGCGACTTTGGTACTAATCTGGCGCTCGTGTTCTCCACGTTTCTGATTTTGATTCTCGTATTCACCGCCTTCGAGCTCTTCAACGATGTGCTGCGCAATCACATTCCCCTTTATGTCTTAGCCGAGTATCTCCTGAACGTGACGCCGTATTTTATTTACAACACGGCCCAATACTGCACCTTGCTCGCGGTGCTTATAACTTTTTCTTGGATGCAACGCTCCAACGAAATCGTCGCTATTAAAGCTACCGGTATCAGCATCTATCGCATCATCGTGCCGGTGTTGATCGTTGCGACCATCATTGCCGGCGGCCTGTTTTTCTTCGATCAGTTTTATCTGCCCTATGCCAACAAGCGTCAGGACGCTTTGCACAACCTGATCAAGGGGAAGCCTACGCAGACGTATTTGAATCCGGATCGAAAGTGGATTTTCGGCCAGAACTCCACCGTCTACTACTATCAGCTGTTTGATCCCGATCGCGACCAGTTCGGCAATCTTTCGATTTTTAGATTCGATCCCGTAACTTTTCAATTGAGAGACCGCATCTATGCCGACCGTGCCTATTGGGACGATCGCCTGCAGCTATGGGTCGCGACCAAGGGCTGGCAACGCTCCGTGCAAGGGTCAGCCATCGAGAACTACCGCGCCTTCGATGTAGCAACCTTGACAACCATGAATGAAGCGCCCTCGTATTTCAAAAAGGAAGTGAAGCAGTCTTCAGAGATGAATTACGAGGAACTGCGTCGCTACATTCATGATTTGCAGCAGAGTGGATTCGATGTCGTACGCCTCAGAGTGCAATTGCAGAAAAAGCTTGCTTTCCCATTCATTACCCTTGTGATGGCGGTGCTTGCCGTTCCTTTTTCGCTTTCGACGGCTAAGCGCGGAGCGGTGACCGGCGTAGCAGTAGCTGTAGGAATTGCAGTGGTCTACTCAGTCGTGTCTGGACTTTTTGAAGCGATGGGAAATATGAGTCAGCTACCGCCAGTCCTGGCTGCGTGGTCTCCCGATCTCATTTTCGCAATGGTTGGCGGATACCTAATACTGCGAGTGCCGACCTGAGCGCATGGCACGTTCACGCTTTTGCGTTTGCATGCACCGGGACCGTGGTCCAGGTTTTGTCTCCTGCGTGGCAGATGTTTTCCAGCGGACACTCCGCGCATCTCGGACGCCGGGCTATGCAGAGCTTTCGTCCGTGCCAGATCAACTGATGTGCGACAAGGATCCATTTGTGCGCTGGAATTACTTTCATTAGGTCCTGTTCGATTTTTTGCGGATCGTTGTTTTTGGTCAACTCCAGCCGCCGTGAAAGCCGGTGGACGTGCGTATCCACGACGATGCCGATGCCTTTCTTAAACCAACTTCCCAGCACGACGTTCGCGGTCTTGCGCGCGACGCCCGGCAAAGTTAGTAACTCTTCCATCGTCTCGGGAACTTTTCCCCGGAAGGCATCCACCACTCGCTTCGCGGCGCCTACCACCGACTTCGATTTGTTGCGAAAAAATCCAGTGGAGCGAATGTCCGCCTGCAAATCTTCCGGATTGAGCGCGGCAAAAGCTTCGACGGTCGGATATTTCTCGAACAAATCGGGAGTCACCATGTTGACCCGCACATCTGTAGACTGGGCGGAAAGAATTGTCGCGACCAGCAATTCCCATGCGCTCTTGTGAGTTAAGGCGCAGGTGACGTCGGGATACAGCAGATCTAGTCGTGCGAGAATTTCTTTAGTTCTGGCCGGTGCGAGAGGATCATATTTGTTTTTGATCTTTTTCGGTCGGCTGGGAGTAACGCGCGGCATCACGAAGCTCCTTCACGGTTTTCAGTCATGCTAGCAGATGGGTTTTAGTAGGCACTAGGGTTCCAATTGCGGCAAACTGTAAACCATTAACGTAAAAGCATCACACCTGCATTGACGGGCGATTCTCCTCCCGGTACTCTGAATTGTCTTAGACTCTCTTAAATGGTAAGGACTCCACGTGGCGGTTAAGTCTATTCAGCTTGGTCAGGTCTGGCGCAAGGATGGCAGCGGCCAGGATTATCTTGTCACTAAAGTCTACAGCGAACTGTTCTCGCAATTCGTTATGCTGCGTCCCGCTGAGGTGAATGCTCCCGAAGCTCCCACGGTAAAGGTCAAAGTCTCCAAAAACGCCGAGGGCGTATCTTTGCCAGGGTTCACATTTACCCAGGAAGGGTCTTTTTAAGCCAGCTCGCCAGCGCACACAACAACATTCATAGAGTTAAAAAATAAGACAAGAAATGACCGAAAAAATCATCGGTGTTCTGTTTTCATTTATCAGCTCCCTGATCGCCGCCACTGGCTACGGCGGAATCGTGCTGCTGATGGCAATCGAGTCCGCATGCATTCCGTTGCCCTCAGAGCTGATCATGCCCTTCGCAGGCTACCTGGTTTTTCAGGGCACGATGAAATTGTTCTGGGCTGCGACTGCCGGAGCCATCGGATGCAATCTGGGATCGCTGGTCGCTTACGAAGTCGGACACTATGGCGGTCGTCCACTGGTTGAAAGGTATGGCAAGTATCTCTTAGTCAGCCGACGCGATTTAGATTGGGCTGATGGTTTCTTCAAACGCTGGGGATATCTCGCTATATTTGTCGCGCGAATGCTTCCAGTCGTGCGTACCTTCATCGCACTTCCCGCAGGAATTGCGCGCATGCCACGCGGACGCTTTCATCTCTACACTTTTCTCGGATCCTGGCCCTGGTGTTTCGGCCTGGCTTGGCTTGGGATGAAGTTGGGAGAAAACTGGCGCGGTATCGGAAAATACTTTCATCAATTCGATGCGGTTATCGGTGCAATTCTATTGGTTGGATTCATTTGGTTCGTCTGGACACGCTGGCATCATCGCATCCGAACGACTGAATAATTGTTCCCCTCTTAATGCGTTAATCTACAGTTGAGGCTATAGCATGCGCGTTCAACCCTGAGTTGGTTGCAAATCCTAGCTTGATACGAGAACATAACCGTTTGTCTTGCATCCCAGATAGCCACTATAAGGAAGCGCCCAAGAATGGCAATAAGGCAGAAGAACGTAAAGAAGTCTAAAAGCATCAGGAATAACGTGGAACTTTCGGACTCCCGGCGCGGCGAAATTCAGCCCGCCAAGGGAAAACTTGGAATCATGATCCCCGGGATGGGCGCGGTTGCCACCACTTTTGTGGCTGGTGTCGAAGCCATCCGCAAGGGAATTGCTAAGCCGATTGGATCCGTGACGCAGATGGGAACCATCCGCCTCGGCAAACGCACCGACTCCCGTTCCCCGAAAGTTAAGGAATTTGTCCCGCTCGCTGGACTTGATGATTTGGTTTTCACCGGATGGGACATTTTCGAAGACGACATGTTCACGGCTGCCTCGACCGCCGGAGTGCTTGATCGAGAACTGCTGGGCAAAATCAAACCGTTCTTGAGTTCTATCAAACCGCGGAAAGCGGTCTTCGATCACAACTATGTAAAAAAACTGGACGGCACCAACGTCAAAAAGGGCAAGAACAAGATGGACCTTGCCGAGCAGCTTCGAGCTGACATTCGAGATTTTAAGAAGACTTCCGGAGCCTCTCGTCTGGTTACGATCTGGTGCGGCTCCACGGAGATATTTCTCCAGCCGACGGCAGCTCACCAGAGTGTGAAAGCCTTTGAGAAGGCGATGGCGCAGAACGATGAAAACATCGCTCCTTCGATGATTTATGCGTACGCTTCGCTGATCGAAGGCGTGCCCTTCGCCAATGGCGCTCCCAACCTGACGGTTGACCTTCCAGTGATGCACGAGCTCTCGCGCAAGAATAACGCTCCGATCTGCGGCAAGGACTTCAAAACCGGGCAGACCCTCATCAAGACAATTCTGGCTCCGGGATTCAAAGCCCGCATGTTAGGGCTTAATGGATGGTTTTCAACCAACATCCTAGGCAATCGGGATGGCGAAGTTCTGGAAGATCCGGGCTCTTTCAAGACTAAGGAAGAATCGAAGCTTTCGGTCCTTGAGCACATTCTGCAGCCGGATCTTTACCCTGACCTTTACGGCAACTTTACCCATAAAGTTCGCATTAACTATTATCCGCCACGTGGTGATAACAAAGAGGGTTGGGATAATATTGATATCTTCGGATGGCTCGGATATCCGATGCAGATCAAGGTTGATTTCCTCTGCCGGGATTCGATTCTCGCCGCGCCCATTGTGCTAGACCTGATTCTTTTTCTCGACCTCGCACAGCGCAGCACTGAACTTCAAGGATTGGGAATTCAGGAATGGCTGAGCTTTTATTTTAAGTCCCCGATGACGCTTCCTGGACTCTACCCCGAGCACGATCTTTTCATCCAGCTGATGAAGCTGAAAAACACGCTTCGCCACCTGCGGGGAGAGGAACTGATCACGCATCTAGGGTTGGAGTACTACGATTGATTTGTGCTGGAGCTTGCGGCAGACGATCTTGAACAGAGTCTTTTGGCCAGAGGGATGAGCCTGAACCTCCGCGCGCTCTTCCCTAATCTAATTAAGTAATCCTCGGACCGACTCCGTAGGAAACAGGCACTTTTTCGGGCCGGATAACCTTCTTAAGTCCGTGTGCGTCCAATTGTTAAGAGAGTTTCGGGCCCAAAGCCTGTGGCGGCGTAGAATGAGACCTGCGGCCAACGCGTTTTGGACTGAAGAGGCCTTCATATGAAAAGCTTGTTGATAATTTTTACGGCTGCAGTTTTGACCTTGGGAACTGCGTTTGGCCAGAGTACTGGAAGCCAAACTCCGTCAAGCGATACCGCTGCCACGACGTCAGCTACTACTGAGCCGAATAGCCAAGTTAAAAATACCGCAACGGCGGCCACTACGCCGAAAACTGCGACCGCGAAGCCGGAGCAGAAGTTCGAGCATGACGGCGGCAGAAGCGATGTGGATGCCATTGGCAACCGTCACGTCGGTTGCGATCGCGGAATGGGCAACTGGTACAGCATCGAGAAGCAGATGGCAATGGGCAAGCAATATGCCATGCAGGTGGAATCCACCTCGAAGCTGGTTCAGGATCCTGTAATCACTGAGTATGTGAATCGTATCGGTCAAAATCTGGTTCGCAATTCCGATGCGCAAGTTCCTTTTACGATCAAAGTAATTGACGCGGACGAGATCAATGCATTCGCGTTGCCGGGTGGATTCTTTTACGTGAACACGGGGTTGATTCTAGCTGCGGACGAAGAGGCCGAACTCGCCGGAGTGATGGCGCACGAAATCGCACACGTCGCCGCCTGCCACGCCGCCCGCGAAAATACCCGCGGTCAATTAATGAATCTGGCTTCCATCCCGTTAATTTTCGTTGGCGGACCGATCGGATACGCCGGATACCAGGCGGCCGGGCTCGCTTTACCACTGACCTTCCTCAAGTTCTCGCGAGGCTTCGAGGGCGAGGCTGATTATCTAGGCCTCGAGTACATGTATAAATCCGGATACGATCCGCAAGCCTTCATCAGCTTCTTTGAAAAGATCCAAGCACAGGAGAAGAAGAAGCCGGGAACCTTGTCGAAGGCGTTCGCCACGCATCCCCAGACCCCAGACCGCATCAGCAAGTCGCAGGAGGAAATTTCTCGCATATTGCCTCCGCGTCCGCAGTACACGGTGTCCACCTCTGAGTTCGACGACGTGAAGTCGCGCCTCGCTTCACTGGAGAATCGTCGCAAACTGGTGGACCAGAAAGATAGTGGAAAGCCGAGTTTGCGGCGTACTTCCGCTCCGGATAAGACAACTAAAGATGATGGCAAGGATGATGGACGTCCAACGTTGAAGCGGCGGCAGGACGACAGCAACTAGTAATTTGCACACAATAAAAACGGCGGCCCATTTGGGTCGCCGTTTCTTTTTGCTGCTGAAGTATCTGGCAGTCGAAATTTAAAGCTATGCAGTTTGTTTGGAAGTTACCCGTCCGACCGTTGAGCGGGTGAGCGATTTGGCTGCCGCTGTTTCCTCTGAAACGATTTTCATTTCACTCCAGTCGTAAGGCAATTCCTTGGTGCACTTCAAGCACACAACATAAGTGCCGGTGAGGCGCGCGGCGTTGCTGCGACCGGGTGTATGCGGGACAGAAATGGGAAAGCTGTAATTATTGTGGCGGCAACCGAAAATCGTGTCGTAAAGTTTTAAACTCATCACCCACCTCGCCAGAGAAAATCCTATCTCTGAACTGACTCTGTGTATCCACTTAGATGAGCGGCGATGAAATAAGACTCGGAAGGAGAACTAAAGCGGTTCCTAATTCCAAAACAGGAAAGATACACTTACGCGGAAACTTAAGCCCCCGCGTCAGTCACCTTTAGCATCAGCTTTTTTATGGGCCTCGCACTTACTTACGATTGCCGAGCGAAGGCGGGTACGAAGGTCGTCAGGAAGCTCATACAGCTGGGAATCGCGATAAATCTCAATGGTCTTTTTGGTGGTGTCGCACACAACGTAGCAATTGTGGCACCACGAGAGATGATCTTCCAATTCGGTCTTGGTACGGTCGTCAATGACGCCGTCTAGGTAATTGGTGAGCTCGTGTAAAAATTCAGAGCATTTCACTGGTTGCCATCTCCGCTTTCATGATCATGTTCACCGGCGTTGCCGTCTCCACTGTCAAGTTCCAACTCGCCTTCAACATCAACAAGCCTCGGCTTGCCGTCTGAACTCGCACGTCTCTGAAAGAACCTGCTCAGGCGCTCCCGCAGTTGCAATCGCGCTCTCAGCAATCTCGACTTTACCGCCGGGATGCTCAGGTCGAGCGCATCCGCTGTTTCCTCAGTCGAAAGACCTTCTACGTCGCGCAACACAAAAACTGTGCGGAAAGTTGCCGGCAGACCTTGTATGGTCCGCGTCAATATTTCCCGCAACTCCGCCTGACTATACTGTTGCTCTGGATTGGGGCTCCAATCAGCAACCTCGCGCGGCAGCGAGTCTTCCTCAGTCTTTACATCCTCATCCAGTGAAACCGTGCGCTCTGGGCGGCGGCGGCGCAACTTCATCAGCGCCTCGTTCACCGCGATCCGCACCAGCCAGGTATAAAACTTCGACTGGCCCTGGAACTGTTTCAAGTTCCTGTAAGCCTTGAGGAACGCATCCTGTACCACATCCTCCGCGTCTTCGCGGTTTTGCGTGATGTGTTGCGCGATGCGAAACACGTTCCGGTCGTAGCGCTTGACCAGTTGCTCAAAGGCGCTGACATCGCCGCCCTTGGCCGCCAGGACAAGTGCCATCTCGTCACTAACCGGCTCGCTTACCTTTGGTTGGATGGTGCTCATCATGTGTCCGATGCAAGAATTTTCGGCTTCGCTTGAACAGTGAAGCTGTTATTTTACTTGGTAACCTTGGATTGCGCTAATCGGGTTTTGCCGTATCCCTTGGCATTGAAACTGCGCTACATTCCAAGGTGCGGCGTCCGCAGTAGAACACGTCCTATCGTGATGGCGGATTTTCATTTGAAAGTCTTTATAATCCTGTTCACAGCGTCTGGGGAACAGTGCTTTTCACCTGAAATAACGGCGAAACCGTAACAAAGTTAGTCATTTGCAGCAGGACCTCCATGGCCGAAAAGCTGGGAATCGAACAAATCGTTGAACAGGTTGTGGCACGGGTGCTGGAGAGTCACATCCCGCGCCTGCGTGATGATCTCGTGCGGGAGGTGTTTGCCCACTTGCAGACGCAAGGGCAGGCCGGCGGTCAAAGCGCTCAAACTGAGGCAGGTGAAGCGCGAAAGCAATACGCAGCCAACCTGGTGAATTCAGTCGCCGCCATACATTCGGGTTCCTCGCAGAAAGAAATCCTCGCTGCGCTGCTCGACAATACTGCCCGCTACAGCGGGCGGAGTGCATTGTTTGTGATGAAGGCAGGAAACGCCAGCGGGTGGCAGGGGCGTGCGTTCGCAAATGTGGACGACATAAAGAATTTCGCACTTCAGGTAAGCACCGGGCTGGCGGCGCAAGTAATTGACTCGCGGGCGCCGGCTTCAGGAGCCGTTGCGGAAGTGGATCCAAATTTTATCTTGCAGTTTGGCGCGCCAGCTCATGATCATGTGCTGCTTTTGCCGTTGTTATTGAAAGACAAACTGGCCGCGATTGTCTACGCCGACCCCGGTTCAGAGGGAAGACTTGACCACGAAGCTTTGGAGTTGCTGGTCGCTTCCGCAAGTGCGTGGCTGGAAGTTTCGTCTCTCCGTAAGCAAGCGCAAAAGGATGGAATGGAAGGCGTTGAACGGCAGGATTCCGCGCCCGCCGTTCATGCTGTCTCCTCGGCCCCGGATCCCTTTGCGCCGCACGCCCCAGCCCATTCTGCTCCGGTGGCCTCTGCTGCAACCATCGAGCAAGCTGCTCATGATGAAGCTCCGCAGGCGATGGCGGCAGCGGCGACTGCGTCATCAGCGGTCCCTGTCCGTTCTGCGCATGATGACGAAATCCACCGCAAGGCCCAGCGCTTTGCCCGCTTATTGATGGACGAGATCAAGCTTTACAACCAGGCGAAGGTAAACGAGGGACGCAAGCACAAAGATCTGTACGATCGCCTGAAGGAAGATATAGAGAAGAGTCGCGCCACTTACAAGAAGCGATACGGGAATACGCCCGCCGCCAGTGGCGATTATTTCAATCATGAACTACTCCGCAGTCTTGCGGAGGACGATGTTGCATTAATGGGCGCAAATTTCCGCCAATCGTAATTCATAAATATTTAAGAAAGCAGCTGTGTATCCTCGGCGTCGGGTTCTAAATTTCCTCCTACTGCTCGCGGTTTTCGTTTCCGCAACGTTTGCGTTTGGCGCGGACCCCTTCGACGCGCGGGAGACGAATGCTGCTCATCCCCGGGCACGACTTGCTCCCAAGAGAAGAGTCAAAGCTGCAACCAAGAAGAAGCGCCAGTCTCCGCGTTTCCGCCGCACGCGGCAGGCTTTCGTGGCATCAACCACTCTGAGGCCGATGGCTCGACAATTGCTGCAAGACCGCTCCCCTGCCGCCTACGCGGGTGTTCAGGCTTACGCCGCGCGGCACAGCAAAGAAGATGCGGGGGCGTTGGCGTGGCTGGTGCTTGGGTATGCTCGCTTTCTCGATCGGGATTTTCCCAAAACGGTGGAGGCTCTGAACCGCGCGCAACCGAACGCCGGAGAGCTTGGAGATTACGTTTCCTACTATCTGGCCAGTACATACTTGCAGATGGGAAAGTCAACCGAAACCATCACTACTCTGGGTTCGTTCGACAGCAAATTCCCCGACTCATTGCTAGTCCGTGATGCGCGTCTCTTAAATGCCAGTGCACTTTTGGCCGCAGGCAAGCCACAAGATGCTATTGCCATTCTCGAAAAAGACCGGCAACCTACGCGCGCGGATTTTGAACTCGCCTTGGGACGTGCTTACGCAGCCAGTGCTCAGCCGGCAAAAGCAGTGGAGATACTCCGGAATATCTATTTCAGCATGCCCCTCAGTAATGAAGCTGGAGACGCCGATGCCGAGCTGAAAAAGTTGCCGCCTCCCGCAACAGCGGTTCCCCCGACATTCGCCGAACGAAGAACTCGCGCCGAATTGGTAATGAAGGGCAAACACTTCAACGAAGCGGCTGGGGAATATCGCGGCCTTATAAACGACGCAGCACCGAGTGAGCGTCCATTATTTGAATTGGCATTTGCAGAAGCGTTACAGCGCACAGGCCAAAGCAAAGAGGCCAAACAAGCGCTCGATGTAGTTCCAGAAACCACTCCTGAAATTAAAGCCCAGAAATTATTCGACAATGCCGAAGTTCAGCGCTCCGTCAACGACGACGACGGTTTTTTGCGGACGCTTGACCAGCTCCGCCAGACGTATCCCACAAGTCCGTGGCTGGAGCAAGGCCTGCTCTCCGCTGGAAATATTTATCTGCTCAGAAAAGATTACGATCACGCGATTGATGCTTATCGCGAATTGCAGAAGATTTTTCCGAATGCCGCACGCGCCTCTTACGCGCATTGGAAAGTGGCATGGCTGAGTTTGCGGCAAGGAAGAAATGCTGAAGCTAAAACGGGATTCGAACAGCAGATCACGCTCTATCCCAAGTCGGGCGAAGTTCCCGCAGCATTGTATTGGCGCGCGCGACTGGGCGAAGAAGACAACGATTTTGTGCTGGCTCGCGCCTACTATCAGAAGCTTTCCGACCGTTTTCGTAATTACTACTACGGAGAGCTCGCACGGGAGCGCTTGGCAAAGTTGCCGGTCAGCAACGAGCCGGCGGGGAACTATCCGCTGCTCGATCGCGTAATTTCTCTAGATTCGGGCCTCAACATCTCGGTGGACCCAGTTCCTGAAGACGATTTGCGCGTGCAGAAAGCACAACTGCTCGAAAATGGCGCACTGCTGGATTTCGCGGTAAAGGAATTACGCGCCGCCAACGAAGAAGACAAGGGCAGCTGGCTTCCCGCCGAAATCGCGCGCATGTATAGCGATGCCGGGCGCTACGACAGAGCCATCGAGGTCCTTAAGCGTGCAGTGCCCAGTTATTTTGCAGTCGAGCTGCCGAGCTTGCCTCGTCCCTACTGGGAGGCCCTATTTCCGAAAGCTTACTGGCCTGACCTGAAGCGCTATGCGTCCGGAAATGCGCTCGATCCTTATCTAGTCGCATCTCTGATCCGGCAGGAATCTGAGTTCAATCCCAATGCGGTTTCGCGCGCCAACGCCCTCGGACTGATGCAGCTTTTGCCGAAGGTTGGCAAGACCGTAGCAAAGCAGGTGAAGTTAAAGCATTTTTCGCCGCCGCAGCTATTTACCCCCGCCATCAATCTGCAGCTAGGCACGAAATACTTTCGCAGCATGGTAGATAAATTCGGCGCTTTCGAATACGCGCTGGCCGCATATAACGCCGGCGGAGATCGCGTTGAGGAATGGTTAGGACAGGCGAAATATCGGGATCCTCAGGAGTTTGTGGAATCAATCCCCTTCACCGAGACGCGAGAGTACGTGCAGGCGATTCTGCGCAATGCAAACGTTTATCGCCAGCTGTACGGAAACCCTTAGCAAACTTTAGACAGATTTTTCTGCTACTGGGGCTTTCGCGAACAGGATTTCAAACACAAGCAGCCCGGCGCCCACTACGATGGCGCTGTCCGCCACATTGAACGCGGGCCATTGATAAGAACCGATGTAGAAGAGCAGGAAATCTACCACCCGGCCATTTAGTAACCGGTCCCAGAGATTTCCGACCGCTCCCCCCAGGATCAAAGACAATCCCACGCCGGTAACGGTCATTGCGTGGCTGTTTCTCCACAACAAAATAGTGACGATCACGAGCGCAATGATGGAGAAAATTACCAGCAACGCGATTTTCCATTGCGACGTGGAGTCCGCAAACAGGCTGAACGCCGCGCCACGGTTTTCCACGTGGGTCAGATAAAAAAATCCGCTGATCATTTTGATCGAATCATGCAGCGGAATGTCTTTCGCCGCCATCCACTTGGTCGCGCGATCAAGGGCAACGACCAGCAGGGCGGTGAGCAGATAGAATTTCCGCATTGAGTGATCTTTGATCATGAAAGGCGCCATCAAGAGATTTGCTAGATTGCTGCCGAATCAGTTTTAAGTTGCGCGAGCACGGCGCTGCAACGCTCGCATACTGTGGGATAAGTTGCATCCTCGCCGACGTGGGTTGAATAATTCCAGCAGCGCTCGCACTTCTTGCCGTCGGCCTTGCCGACCTGCACGCTTACTCCGCCGCCGCCGTTTCCGGGCGAGCCTCGCATAACCTCGACTGCGGACACGATGAACAAATATCGCAGGTCATCCTTGTGAAGTAGAAGTGTCTCGTAAGTCGGACCCTCGGCCGCAATAGTCACCTTCGCTTCCAGTCCTCCGCCGATGAGTTTGGCCGTTCTACCTTCTTCCAGAACTTTCAGTACCTGTTCTCGCACCGACCTTAACGCAGCCCACTCCTCCTGCTGGGCGGCGTTTTTCACGGTTGCGACGCTGCTCAGAATGTCGCTGGTTGAAGGAAACTTCTCAAGCAGTACGCTCTCCGGACGGCCTTTCACCGCGGGCAGATATTTCCAGACTTCGTCGCAGGTGAAACTGGTGATTGGGCCCAGCAGCCGGACAAGTGCCTCGCCGATTCTCCAGATTGCTGTCTGCGCTGCGCGGCGCGCTTCTGATTTTGGGGCGGAGATGTACAGGCGATCTTTCAGTACATCAAAATAAAAGGCGCTCAACTCAACTACGCAGAAATGGTTGATGCGCTGATAAATTTTGTGGAAAGTGAAATCTTCGTAGCAACGCAACACTTCTTGTGCCATGTCGGCAGTCTGACCCAGAACGTATTGGTCAATCTCTTCCATCTTCTCGAATGCGACCGCATCGCGTTGCGGATCGAATCCTTCGAGATTGCCAAGAATGTAGCGGAAAGTGTTGCGGATCTTGCGATAGTTGTCTGCCACGCGCTGCATCAGGTGTTCGGAACATGCAACGTCCTCGCGAAAATCAACTGAGGCGACCCACAGCCGAACGATTTCGGCACCCATGCGGTTGGCAATGTCTACCGGGTCCACTCCATTGTCCAGCGACTTCGACATGGCGCGCCCCTGTTCATCGAGCGTCCATCCATTGGTCGCGACCATGCGATAGGGTGCGTCGCCATGTACTCCCATCGCGCATAGCAGGGAAGAATGAAACCACCCACGATATTGGTCTCCGCCCTCCAGATAAACATCGGCAGGCCATGGATAGCCGGACTCGTTGCCTCGCACTGCGAGATAACTCGATCCCGATTCGAACCACACGTCGAGAATGTCGGTTTCTTTAATGAACTTCTTGCTCGCGCACTCAGGGCACTTCGTTCCGGATGGAAGCACCGCGTCGGCTTCAGGTGTGTACCAGGCGTCTGCACCGGCGCGCGCAAACAGTTCGACCACGGAGCGATTGGTTTCAGGATGGTTCAAGGGCTTGCCGCAGGCTTCGCACAGAAACACCGCGATCGGCACTCCCCAAATTCTCTGCCGCGAGATACACCAATCCGGACGAGTGGCGATCATATTGGAGATGCGTTCTTCTCCCCATGCAGGGTCCCATTTCACTTTCTTGATTTCATCCAATGTGCGGGTGCGTAGCGTGCCGCCACCCGGCATCGCTGTTTCCATCGAAATAAACCACTGCTCGGTAGCACGAAAAATTATGGGATTGTGACAACGCCAGCAGTGTGGATAGGAATGTTGCAGCGGCTCCGTGTGCAACAACACGCCGCGTTGCTTAAGTAATTCGACAATCGGTTTGTTGGCTTCAAAGACTCGCAGACCGTCGTATTCGGGCAATCCGTTGTGGATACGACCTGAGGCATCGACTTCGCAGGTGGGATCCAGCTTGTACTTCGTGCCGGTATTGAAGTCGTCAAGCCCGTGAGCGGGAGCCGTATGCACGACACCGGTTCCCTGGTCCATGGTTACGTAATCCGCCAGCACTCCAAGAATGTTGCGATCGAGGAATGGATGAGCGAAGTTTTTGTATTCCAGTTTCTCGCCGGGAAATCTCGCCAGTTCTTCCGTCTCAGTGATGCCAACATTCTTGGCAAACGTATCCGCGAGTTTGGCGGCGACGATGTAGATTTCGCCGCCAGATTGGAGGGCAACATATTCTTCTTGCGGATGAAACGCCACCGCAAGCGAAGCCGGAAGAGTCCACGGCGTAGTAGTCCAAATCGCAGTTGACACTTTCTTTCCCGCCAGAGCTGGTGCGAGCTGCCCCGGATCATCTTTCAACGCGTACTTCACCCACACAGTGGGACTGGTGTGATCTTCGTACTCAACCTCTGCTTCTGCGAGCGCTGTGCGGTCGTGTATGCACCAATAGACGGAGCGCAATCCCTTGTAAACGAATTTCTTCTCAAAGAACGCGTAAAAAGTGGCCAGCACTACCGACTCATATTGCGGAGTCATGGTCGAATACGGCTGATCGAAGCGTCCGAATATACCGATACGTTTAAATTGCTCACGTTGTAGATCGAGATATTTTTCGGCGTATTTGCGGCACGCGAGCCGGACGTCCAACGGCTTCATTTGCAGCTTCTTGCCGCCAAGCTGTTGATCAACCTTGATTTCGATCGGTAGGCCGTGACAGTCCCATCCTGGGATGTAAGGAGCGTCAAACCCGGCCATCGTCTTGGATTTGACCACGAAGTCTTTGAGGCATTTGTTGAGAGCATGGCCTAAGTGGATAGGGCCATTGGCGTAGGGAGGTCCGTCGTGAAGGACGTAGCTGGGAGAACCCTTGCGGGCTTCGCGGATGCGCTCGTAGAGGCCCATTTCCTGCCAACGTTCGAGGATTTTAGGCTCGCTCTGAGGCAGGCTCGCCTTCATCGGAAAATCCGTTTTGGGCAGATTGATAGTGGACTTCAAATCGGAAGGCACTCGGCTCTACTCTCCAAATGATTGATTTATTTCATTATATAGGCAGAGCTGAAAGCAGTTTCGAGCCAGTGGGAGGGGCAAACTAAAGTTTCCCCTCTACAGTGTTTTCCACCGCGTATCAGGGAGCAATTTGTGTGGAAAAGAGTACAATTTTTGTCAAGTGACCTTTTGCCTTACCAGGCATCTAATTGGTTGAGCAGAGTAGCTCAATCTGCTGCCGTTGCATGGAGATGAGCAGAAGCTTGGTCAGGTAGCACGAGTTGGTACTGGATGTGCCAATAAGGCTTCATTAAGATTGCAGGTTGGCGGAAATTCAGACGCCAAATATTTGGACTTAATTATGCCCACTTTAGAAGAAATCGCACCCGCACCTCGCCTTGATGCAAGGCCTGATTTTGATTTCCTGCTTTCAAAGGCCGGTGTGGAAGAGCCGTTGTGGAAGTCGCTGTTTACCAATGTCAATGACTACTTCTTTCCCAAGAAGCAGCCTCCTCTTGTTTTGACTTCGAAGCCGATCCCAGTTAAAGACATTTGGGGCTTTTACGATTACAAGCGCAATGGCGCTGCGGTTTCTACCGTTGTTCACATTTTGATTTTGGCGGCCATCATCGGGGGAACTATCCTCGCTGGCCGCATGGTGAAGGAGATCACCAAGCCGAAAGAGGTTGTTACGCTGATTGCCCCGTCTGAAGATATTCCAGTCATGGAACCTTCGAAGAAGGTTGTGGCTGGTGGCGGTGGCGGCGGCGACCGGGACAAATTTCAGGCACCCAAGGGTAAATTACCCAAGCTGGCGATGGTGCAGATCACTCCACCCGCCATGGTGGTCCGCAACGATCATCCGAAATTAACGGTTGAACCCACCGTGGTTGTGCCGCCACAAGTGAAGATGGCGTCGAACAGTCTTCCCACCATCGGCGATCCTATGTCGCATCTGCCTTCTGGACCGCCTTCAAATGGCACAGGCTCCGGTAGCGGAATTGGTTCAGGTGCTGGCGGTGGCGTCGGTGTGGGCACTGGTCCGGGCGTTGGAGAAGGGCGTGGCGGTGGTACGGGCGGAGGGGTGTTCCGCGTTGGGGGCGGCGTGTCAGCTCCCCGAGCATTGTCAACGCCGGATCCGGAATATTCGGAAGAAGCTCGCAAGGCTAAGTTTCAGGGTACTTGTGTTCTGTGGCTGATCGTGGGACCGGATGGTCATCCGCGAGATATCAAAGTCGCGAGAACGCTTGGCCTCGGTCTCGATGAAAAAGCCATCGAAGCGGTGAAAAACTGGCGCTTCGAACCAGCTATGAAGGATGGAAAACCGGTAGCGGTTCAGATCAACGTTGAGGTCAGCTTCCGCCTCTACTAACCTTTACGAATAACAGAAAGGGCCGCCTGCGGGTGGCCTTTTTTCTTGCCCGTTAAATCGGGCGTTCGGGGGAATCTACTTTCGCTTCAGCACTACGACGTGATATTCCAAGCGCGGCTTGAATCCCAGCCGTTCGTAAACACCGATAGCCCGCGTGTTGTCGGCCCTTACGTGCAGAATAGGAACTTCGCCGCGCTCCTGAATTCGGCTTGCGACTTTTGCTACCAGCACTCCGGCATAGCCGCGTCCAAGATGGTCGGGATGTGTGCACACCGCGCTCACTTCGGTATGTCCGGTAAAGTGCAATCGTTCGCCGGCCATTGCGACCAGGGCACCGTGAAGTCGAATTCCGAAATACTCTCCTAGTTCATGAGTGCGGGTGCCGAACGGCCCTGGCTTGGTCAGTTGCGCGAGGGCCAGCATCTCGGGTGAATCCGCCGCGCCGAGCTTAATTAGTTCTTGCTGCGAAGAGATAGGATTTTTCGACTCACCGTCTATCGCCGTCCCGCCAGTGTGCACCATTTGCAACAGGGGAGTCAGTTTGACGGACCACGCGTCCGACGATTTCGGAGGCTCTCGCAAGAATAACGCCACAGTTTCCTCGGGGCGCACCAAGTCCAGGAGCGATGCGTAAGCCTCCTCGGTAGGTTCGGCGAAGCCCGCCAGCGGAGTGACTTCCGCAGGAAATCTTCTTGCCAGGTGGGAAATTTGAGCCAGGTATTTCTGCTCGGTGGTCAATGCTGCCCAGATCGGATTGTCGAGTGCGTTCATGGCAAGATCAGGTAACATGGCGGGTTATTAGAGGTGAGTCGAAGCTTTGGATTCGAAATCACTGCAGTCAGACCCAATTCCAGCCGTGTCATCTGCGAGCGTGAATAAAGAAACTGCAACTCGCCGCATTCCAGAAAGTCGTCTGGGCTTCTTAGTTCCTTCCGTCAGTGATTTGGTTTTTATTGTATTACTCGCCGCGCTGAGCTGCGGAGCCATGGGAACGCGTCTGCTGAACGACGCTGGCATCGGATGGCACATTCGCAACGGTGAACGGATACTCCACACCCACAGCATTGCGCGTACCGACTTCTTTTCTTCCACGATGGACGGACGTCTGTGGTACGCGTGGGAGTGGTTGTACGACGTAATGATCGCGGCGATTCACTCGCGACTCGGCCTTAACGGCGTGGTTTTTTTCACCGCGGTAGTGATCGCGCTTACCTTCTCATTGGTTCTGCAACATCTTTTGCGGAGAGGCGCAAGCTTACTCATCACCGCAGCGATGCTGGTTCTCGCCATCGGGGCATCCATGATTCATGTCATCGCGCGGCCGCACGTTTTGAGTTGGCTGCTGGTAGTGATTTTTTACAAGTTGTTAGATGAGGACCAGAACAGACCACTTGTGAGCAGACGGGTGCTTTTCTGGCTACCTCTTTTAATGTTGTTCTGGGCGAATCTTCATGGGGGATTTCTGCTGGGCTTTGTGTTGATGGTAATTACTCTGGTCGGGGAATGGTGCAAGAACTTACTGTTTCTCTCATCGAGAGCCTCAGCGAGCTGGGTAAAGCACGTAGCTACCGCGGCGGGGATGGCGTTGATTGCGAGCTTTGCCAATCCCTACGGATACAAGTTGTACGTCCATATCTTCGAGTACTTATCGAATCCGTTCCTGATGAATCACATCAGCGAGTTTCTGTCGCCGGACTTTCACAGTCCGGCGGCCAAATGTTTCTCCTTGCTGCTGCTGATCACGCTCTGCACGCTCGCAATATCCAGGGAAAAACTGCGCCCAACGCAGCTGCTGATCGTTTTGTTCGCTGTATTTACCGGACTTCAATCGTCCCGCAATTTGCCTGTCTCTTCTATCTTGCTGTCGCTGGTTGTGGTTCCGCTGCTATCCAAAAGTCTCACGGACGTCGGATATAATCCGCCGGCTACGTCTCGCTTACATTCATTCTTAACCTCAACAAATCGTCTCGGCTCGCGAATGAACAATTTGGATGCAAGCTTCCGTGGCCGCATCTGGGCTGTGCTGGCAGTCTTCATCGGGATCTGGGTGTGCACGCATGACGGAAGGCTTGGTTCCACCCACATCATGAAAGCGCATTTTGACGAAACGCGATTTCCCGTGCAAGCCGCGGCAGCGATAGTAAAAAAGAATATCCGTGAGCCGGTCTTTTGTCCTGACTTGTGGGGCGGATATTTGATCTACGCTCTCTATCCGCGAATCAAAGTCGTAGCCGATGATCGCCATGACCTTTATGGAGAAGAATTCTTCAAGGATTATTTGAAGGTGATTCGCGTGGAGTCCGGCTGGGAAGAAGTTCTCAGCGCGTGGCAGGCGAACTATGTACTGGTACCAACGGATTCTCCAGTGGCAGCAGCTCTCAAACAGAAAGCAAGCTGGACCGTCGTCCACCAGGATACGACCTCGGTGCTTCTACACCGTGGCGCCTTGCTGAGCAAATAGCGGGCACTTAGCGAGTGTCAATATCAAAGCCCAAAATCGCATTGACTTCAACCGGCTGGTCTCCGCGGAGCACCGGACGAAACTTCCAGTTCGGTAAGGCCGCCAACACTCTGTTGGTCATGTCGTTTCCGCCGGCCTCTAAGACCTGTGCATTTTTCAGTTCACCTGAACGATTCAATATGCAGGCAATTACCAGCCGCGAGTTGTGCAGGTTGGCAGGCAAATCGGCGCGCATAGGCTGAGGCGCCACCAGATCTTCTGCGTAAGGATGCGCTGCCGACGCTGGGTCGGCGTATTGCATGACCGCCGTACCCAGCTTTGTTTCAATGTAAATTGTGTAAACCTTATCGCCCTTCAACGCTCCATAAAAATTGAAGGCGCCTCCAGAGCGCGAGGTGCCCACCACGGTAATTCCGGGACCATGATTCACGGTATCGAGTGACGCGCGTTCGTTGTTCGTGGACTTCGCGGGAGTCGTGCCGAAGCTGGGCAGGGTGATGTTATTGCTTCCGCCTTTCACCGAGACTCCGGCCATCGGGGGTTGTCCGTCTGTTCCGCTGCCCGCGCCGCCAGTGCCTGGAGTCGGTGAAATTCCACCGTGCGCGAGCGTCTCCGCTCCGCGGCCTGGGCCTTCCTTTCTTGCACCTGTGCCTTCCCCGGCAACGCCACTGCCGCCGCCAGCACCGCGATTTATTCCTGAACCCCCGCCCGCGCCGCCTAAGCCGGGCTTCGCGCCTCCGGTCGGAGACAATGCTATAGACCCGGTCGTGGCTTTGCCGGGAACTCCGACTTCTGAACCCGGCTGGCTGGAAATCACAACGCCGGTTCCATTCTTGTTCGAGGCCGCAGCAGACGGCGCACCAGCGCCTGAATCGAACGCACCGCCCACTCCCGGGCCGCGAGTGCCGCGCCCTCCAGCCCCGCCGCTGAGGGATGGACTCGGAGGAACAACAGACGCTTCGCCATTGGACACCGTGGCGCGCGTTCTACCTAAAGATGAGCCTCCCAGGGAGCGATCCAACAGAACCGGTGGAGGAGCTACCGCCGGGCCTCCCAGCCCATTCGGATTGCGATTCTCGGGAGATAAGCTGGCGACTTCCGCCGGGGGCGCGACGACATCCACTTTGCCCAGACCTCCGCTCGAACGGCGTTGTTGCGAAACGCTTCCTAGTTGGGCTGCGGGCGGCACAACTTGCGTGCGCAATTCCTCCGCGCCCAGGCCCAATCCATTTGCTCGCTCGCGAACAACTTGATCCGGCGCAGGGGCGACCACACTTGCCGCTGGAAGAGTAAGGCGAGGCTTGGGATTCGTGACCTGTTCGGGAGCTGACACCGGCGGTGGAACTACCTGCGCTGTTTGATTTCCTGGCAAACGCACTTTTGCAATTTCGCTGTTTGGAGCAGCCGGCGCCGGAGGTATCACATTGGGGTTGAGCGCCTGGTCTTCGCGCATCTTTTCGCGCTCGACTTCAGGCGACGGCGCAATCGCCGATTGTGGAAGTTCCTGCACTCTCATCGAAGACCGCAAGCCGGAAACCGGCGGAGCCCCGGGAACTGCTTTGTATGCCAGCAGGTTCGCAACCGCGGAGTCCGTTCGACGCAAGTCAATCTTAGGAGCATCCACAACTTTCTCGCGAACGGTTGTGCCACGCGCTACGCGTATGGTTTGGCTCGCGTGATGAGCTTCATCGCCTCCGGCAGAACCGGAGCGTCCAGCTTGCGCGCCGCTGGTGTCTTCAGTTTTTGGCAGTTCGTCCCCGGAAAAATAAATCACATCGTACTTATGAGCGGAAGGCGGCACATAAACATGCATGCTTGTCAGTTTCTGCTGCAGGATCAAAACCGCCAGCAGCAAGGTTATTTGCAGCAGACAACCAAACAGCATGCCTTTGTACGGAACTAAGCCAGAGCGTGCTTCTCCTGCGAGGGGGCGCGGAGACCGCGACAATGCGGGTCGGATAGCCGAACGGAATTCTTCCCACGGAGACGACCACTCGATCAGGAGTTTGGGAGCATCGCTCACGTCGTGATTTTCTCGGCCATTGTCTTGTCCATTGCGATTTCGATTTCGTCGCCCAGCGAGGTGCCAGTGGCCTGAATGGTAGTCCGCGGCAGTTCAAGCACCGAGGCCGCATGGCGGCGGACGGGAGCCATTCGCCAAGGCCTGACATCCTGCTGCAGATAGACAACAACTTTCTGCTGGTCGAGATACACAATATCCAAAGGGAAGCGCATCCCGAAGGTATGGATCCCATGGGACGGAACCAGCCAGAGCCCGTGTCCTTGACCAAAGCCTGACTCCCGGACACCGAGCAAGCCTCGCAACCGGCTGAAATGAGTCTGTGCAATCGCCAGGTGGGTCGCCAGATATTGCTGGCGCGTGCGATTCAAAGCATAAAAATTCGGAGACACTCCTGACGGCGAAATTTCAGACATCGAAACTCCAGGGGCTGTTTCTGGACCAACTGTGACCCTATTTTGCCACGTCTGGCGCGAGGGTGCGAACTAACTCGATCATGGCGGGTCCCAGGGTCACAAACATGATGGAAGGAAGAATAAAGATCACTAGCGGGATGATCATTTTAATGCTTGTCTTTGCTGCTTTCTCCTCCGCCCGCTGCCGCCGTTCGGTACGCAGCGAATCGGAGTGTACACGCAACGCCTGGGAGACGCTGGTGCCGAAGCGGTCGGTCTGAATCAGCGTCGCAACCAGGGCGCGAATGTCATCCACTCCGGTCCGGAGGGTCAGGTTACGCAGAGCGTCCGCGCGCGGCTTGCCGGCTCGCATCTCCAGATTCACAAGATGAAATTCATCGCTCAGTTCAGGATGGGCGTGATGCAAATCCACTCCAACCCGCATCAGGGCCTGGTCCAACGCCAGTCCGGCCTCGACGCAAATCACAGTCAGGTCGAGGGCGTCGGGTAGAGCGAGAGTGATGCGGTTCTGGCGCTTCTTGATCATTCGCTTAAGCACGAAGCGAGGGAGAAAAAAACCTAGCGCGGGAATGCCCGCAATCAAAAAAAGGGATGATGGAGATGCAGCCAGAACGATCAGGAGTCCAAGTAGAGCGAGCAGTACGCGGCTTCCAACGTAGATAGTCAGATGTTGCGGCTCGCGATACCCCGCTCGAATTAACCAGGCGCGAGTGCGTGAAACTTCGGAGGGAGAGAGTGGCAAAGCTTTGCTGAGAGGATCGAGCGCCTGTTCGACGCGCTCCTTGAATGCGGGCTTTTGTTGCGGCTGAACTTTTTGCGTGTTGAGAGAACGAAGCCTGGAACCAAGCACGGACGAAGGGGCGTACACGGCCGCGCCCAGGGAGAAAACCGCCATCGCGATGGTCAAAAAAATAACGATCGTCAACGCCAGCGCCATGTTCGATTAGACCTCGATCTGAATAATTTTTCTGATTACGAAATATCCGACCGTTTGCAGCGTGATTCCCGCCACGATTAAAGTGTGACCGATGGGGTCCGAAAATAGCGGGCGAATGAATCCCGGATTCATGATCAACATTACGATCACAATCAGCGGGGGCAAACCCATAAGCAACAGCATGGTCAGGCGGCCTTGCGCGGTGTAGACGCGCACCTGCCGCAAAATCTTGAAGCGCTCCCGAATAACGTAAGAGAGATTGTCCAGGATCTCAGCCAGGTTTCCGCCTGTTTCGCGTTGCAACATGACCGCGGTGACGAAAAACTTGACGTCCACCAGAGGGACGCGCTCGGTGAGATTCATCAATGCATCGCGCACCGGTAGTCCGAACTTCTGTTCTTCGAATAACTTCCGAAATTCGGAGGCGATCGGCTCCGATATTTCGCTGGCGATGAGCTCGAGCGCGGTAGTGAACGCATGCCCCGCACGCACCGCCCGGGCGAGAGTATCAATTGCTTCGGGAAACAATTCTTCGAATTTATCGAAGCGGCGTGCGCGCCGATAGGAGGCATACGAGTAGGGAAGAATTCCTCCGAGCACGGCCCCGAGGCCTGCGAGCATCAATGGCTGCTGCCCGGGTAAGGGCTGTCCCGCCAGAAAAGCGAGGCCGCCTAAGACCACGGCTCCGACCACGCACAGAATCAGGATGTTGCCGGCGCGTATGCCGAGGTTCGCCTGCGCAAGCATGGTCTGTAGATCGAGGATTCGCCCCGAGCGGCGCAGTAACGTGTCCAGCGCGGGAATTTCGCTCAGAGTTTCGTCGCGCAGCAAGATGTTCTCGCTGGCCGGGTCGCTCTCGGGAATTTCATCCACGGTCGCCAAGCGCTCTCGAATGAGGCGGGCGCGCGAGCTCCGTTGGTCGAGCAGGGATCCGGCAACGAAGGCGATCAATGCCACGACCAGAAACACGAGAATGGAGATTAGAATCAGCATGACGTTTATCCGAGTACTTCGCTAAATTTCCATACGCGAATCAAACAATTGAGCGCGCAACTTGTGGCCTCCGGTTGCCAGGCGCTCCGCGAACTGAGGACGTATGCCCGTGGCACGAAATGCGCCTTTCACTTTTCCCGCTTCGTCGAGACCGCGGCGTTCGAACACAAAAATATCCTGCATTGAAATAACATCTCCTTCCATCCCTGTAACTTCGGAGATAGTCAGCAACTTACGGGTGCCGTCCACCATGCGCGCGATCTGCACCACCGCATGGATCGCTGACGCGATCTGCTGACGCATCGCCCGCTCAGGAATATTTAGATTGGCCATGGAGAACATGCTCTCGAGTCGAGAAAGCGCATCGCGCTGTGAATTTGCGTGCACGGTAGTTAGTGATCCTTCGTGACCAGTGTTCATTGCTTGCAGCATGTCGAACGTTTCTTCGCCACGAACCTCGCCCACGATAATACGGTCGGGACGCATGCGTAAACTGTTGATCACCAATTGCCGCTGCCGCACAGCGCCTTTTCCTTCGATGTTTGGGGGACGAGTCTCGAGCCGCACCACATGCTCCTGCTTCATCAGCAATTCAGCCGCGTCCTCGATGGTCACGATGCGTTCGGAATTTGGAATGAAGCCCGAAAGCACATTCAGCAGAGTTGTTTTGCCGGCGCCAGTGCCGCCGGAGATCAAAATATTCAAGCGTCCCTTCACCATGGCGGCAAGCAACTCCAGCATGGGTTCGGTGAGCGTCTGATTTTCGATCATGTTGCGGGCCGTGACGGGGTCGCGTCCGAATCTCCGAATGGAGAGGCAGGGTCCGTCAATTGCCAGCGGAGGAATAATTGCATTGACGCGCGAGCCGTCGGGCAAGCGAGCGTCCACCATGGGAGACGATTCATCCACGCGCCGCCCGACCCGCGAAACGATGCGGTCAATGATCTGCATCAAGTGCTGATTGTCCTTGAAGGTGAGTCCGGTCGGCTCCAGTTTCCCGGCACGCTCCACGTAGACGCGATCGAAGCGATTGACCAGAATGTCTGAAATGGTCGGGTCTTTAAGGAGGGGCTCCAGCGGACCAAGCCCGAAAATTTCATCCAGAATTTCCCGTGCCAGCCGTTCCCGTTCGGCAAAGCTGAGGGGGACAGCTTCACTGTTCACGGTGCTGCGAATCAACAGAAGCACTTCGTCGCGAGCGGCGGCGTTTGGCGTACGCCCTAATTTTTCAAGATCCAACCGGTCGAGGATGCGGCGATGCAGGTCCGCCTTGACCTGCTGGTATCCGGCGCGTTCGAAGGTTTGGGAGTTTGCCATGCTTGCTTAAATATACTGCTCTAAACGCTCTTGAATAGTGACCAACTGGTGCGCTTTACCTCAACATCATTCTCGGTCAAACGCGATGCCAACCCCGCGAAGGAACGCGCGATCTCGCTGCGCCCCTGTTGCATGACCGGGATGCCACGATCAATTGCCGCTGAGATAGCGAAATATTCATTCGGTATCTTCCATAGCAGTTTTATGCCGGCTGCTGCTTGGGCATCAGTTTCACTGAATCCCGGTATCTTACGGAAGCGGTTCAAAACTAACTGGATGCGTTCTCGCCCACCGGTCTCTCCCAGATATTGCTGCACCCGGGCTGCGCTCCAAAGCGACGCCACGTCGGCATGCGTGACCACTAATACTGCCTGCGACAAATTACTTATCAGCCGGACGGTCGGATCCATGCGACTGGAAGCGTCCACCACAATGTAACGAAAATGCGAGACCAGCATATCGAACAGTCCGGCGAACTCAGCGGTGGAACCCTCGGTCTGCACCGGTGTATTGGGTCCGGCTAGCAGTTGTAAACCGTGCTGGTGCCGCGTGGTGAAACTCTCCAGTAGGGAACTGTCCAGGCGATGCAAGTTACGAACCGCATCAGCAACCGTAAACAGCGGTTTCAAATTCATCTGCAGCGCGCAATGGCCAAGGGTCGCCATATCCACGAGAACAGTGCCGCTGTGTGCCGCCTGCAACGCTAAAGCGAGATTTACCGCCACCGTGGTTGCGCCGCTGCCGCCCTTGGCGTTTATGACACTAAATATTTTTCCCCGAGTACCCTCCTGATGAATTTTGCGCTGCGCGGCAGTGAAGCGAACGAAGGCTTCCAGCAGATCTGTGGTTGTAGTGGGCCGTTCCAGAAATTCCCGAGCCCCCGACCTCATGGCGCCCACAATCACGGAAGATTGCGCCATGCTGCCCACTGCAAAAATCGCACATTTTGGAAGCTCCTGATGTACCCACTCCACCGCCCGAAGGGCGGCCACTGAGTTTTCAGAAGGAATGTCAATCAGCATCACATCGGGAGATGCGGCTTGGATTTTGCGCATCGCGAGGTCGTTAGCGGACGCCGGATAGGCCTCAAAACTCTGCACTGCGCGGGCCACGCTGGTGCCATCAACCAATACTTGAAGTATTGCTCTTTGTTCGCTGTCGGGCGCAACGATAATTACTGAAAGTTCAGGCATTCTGGCGCTCGCACCCCTGCTGGTTTCCCAATTCTATTACAGCTTGCAGGTCGAGGCGATGGGACAGAGCTTACTTCGCGTCTTTGTCTTTCTCTTTCGACGGCTTGGACTTGTCGAATCTATCGCGATCAAGGAATTTCTGCGGATTCTCCGGCAATTCGATTTTCTGGCTGCTGGGCGAAACCCGTCTCACAGTGCACAGCACCATCAATTCGGAATTGTTCTTTTGTAAATTCCTGCTTTTAAACAAGTTGCCCAGGATTGGAATATCACCGATGCCGGGTATTTTATTGTTCAGATTCGTCACCCGGTTATCAATCAGTCCGGCAATTACAAAGCTTTGGCCATCCTGTAATTCGAATTCGGTGTCGGCGCGGCGCGTGCTTAGAGCGGGGACGGTGAATCCAGAAATTGAAAGCGCGTTGGCGAAGTCCAGAGTACTGACCTCGGGCTGCACGCGGAGATGAATATTACCGCTCGGCATAATCACAGGGGTGAACCGCAGACGCACTCCAAATTCTTTAAACGAGATCGTTACCGCCGTGAATCCTTGTCCTGGCTGGACGATGGGAAATGGAAATTCTCCTCCTGCGAGGAAGCTGGCTTCTTTGCCATTGACAGCAATCAAGTTTGGTTCCGCCAAAATTTGCAACAGATTTTTCTGCTGCAGCGCTTCCACCACGGCACCGAAGTTTATGTCGGTGCGAAAGAGAAATAGATTCAGAGCGTTGCTCAAGCTGATAGTTGGCCGGTTGCTATCCGTGGTCGTGGTGGTCGTTCCTCCCGAGGTAGTGGAAGTAGTGCCATTGCTCACTGAGAGCCCGCCATATTGGCCGGTGGTAACAGTGCCGACCGTATTTCCAATGCCCGGTGCAAAGAAGTTTGCTCCCAGTTGCAGCACCGCTGTGCGGTCTACTTCAGCGAACTTGACCTCAAGCAGGACCTCCTGCGCCCCCACCGGACCAAAAGTCAGCACATTGACCACATTCTTTGAATAAGCCTCCGCGATCTGCCCAGCCCGTTTGGATACATCCTCAGTGGAGACATGTCCAGAGAGAACTATCGCCGATCGCGAAGGTGTAACCGTGATTTGCTCATCCGGAAAGACTCGTCTTTCCTGCTCGGAAGCGGCGCTTACGTCCACGTCCACTCGCAGATCAAAGCTGCGTGAGCGCTCCAGTTCGTCCCAGATTAAGAGCGAAATTTCTCCTGCGGCACGGCCATGCACCAGGATCTGCGTGGGCGTGACCACGATAGCGTCCGCCACCGCCGGGTCAGTCACCGACACCCGCTTCAATCGTTCGGTGGTATTGATTAGTAATGATTTACCCACCAGCACTCGCAGTGGGGCGGAACCCGGAGCTTCGGATTGCGAAGCTTGAGCGTTGGCCTGCGGACCCTGCGCTGCCGGTTGTTCCGGCAAGGTCTGCGCTGCTGGGATAGGCCCTTCGTTTTGCGACGGAACGGGTGCCGGCGTTTGCGCCTGTGATATTGCAAAAGACGCGGTGCTGAGAAGCCAGATCAGGGACAACAACTTCATTCCCAACGCCTCGTTCTTTCCCGTCATGTCTGCTTATGTCTCCTGCGACTGTCGCATGCCGATCGGTTGGCATCAAGCAATTCGGTTGACTCGGATTCCGGTCGCCGCCCCTTCGATAGCGTTTTCAGAACTTGTCCTCTTCCTTTTTGTCTCCCTTGTAGACCTCAATCATGTAAGGAGCAACAGTAGCCGGCACTGCCACACGCCTGGGCTTGGCATGGATCACGGGCTTAGGCGGGGCTACGTTATAAAGGGAACCCGAACTCACAGAAGTCTTTTGGCTCTGGGTATCCAGCGAGTTTCGCAGGACCAATTGAATCTGTCCCTCAGTGCTGGCTAAAGTCAACTTGGCCGCGTCGTCCGGTGACACCAGCAGCGTGATAACGGAGGCGGTCTGTGCATCACTGCCCGACGCCCGTTCCAGTTTCTGTCCGGTCGCGATTACTGTCACATTTTCGAGCACGGTGGTGGTCTGCTGTTCATTCGCACCGCCGGGGTTGCCAGTCAACAGAACGTCCACCCGCGTTCCCGGCAATACAAATCCTGCGACCGACGAGGTGTCCGTGACTCGCACAGACATGGCGCGCATACCTGGTGGAATCAGAGCGGCCAATCCTGAACCTGCATTCTCGCCCGCCAGCTTATTGGGAAGAATAAATTCGCCCTTGGCAATGGGTAAAATCACTCCGCGGCCAATAATCTTAGACTTCTGATGAAAGCGGTTGGGCGGAAGATCAGTGGATGGAAGCCTAACTACCTTTAGATCGCGATCAGTGATTTTGGTGCCAAGTTGAAGATCGTCCATCGCTAGAACGACGTCTTCGGTAGGCGCGCCATTCGGGGTTGCATGGGCCTGCAGGTCCCGATACACCATCACGCTTGCACCCGCTCCTAACGCAAGCGCAACCACCCCAATGATCAATAAACGCCCGCGGTTCATGCGACTCCTAAATTATTATTTGGCAGGCGCAGCCCGGTCCAGTAGCGGCTTAACCGGCAACCTGACGAGAACGCCCGCATTATTGAACGGCGCTGGCGACGTTCGAAAACACCGTATTGGATTTCGTGCCAATCAGACGGACCGTGCCGACTACGATAACCAAAATCACCGCCAGCATGACCGCATACTCCGCGATGTCCTGGCCTTCCTCTTCGTTCCACAACCGCATGAAATTGAACTGCATAACGCCTCCAAATCGATCCGAGTTGACAAGCATAGTCTTATGCCCTGGGCAGCGCAATCTTATCCGTAAACGAGGCAGTAACAGAGTTCATTTAACTTATCATGATGCGGAAACGAACAGGGGTCCAAATAATTCGCGAGACCTACGCGGCCGAAACGGCCCAACCCTTCGCAAGCGACTTTCTCATGCAAGACGCCCGTAGCAGAACCACAGCTAGCATGGGCAAGTAAATGAAGATGACCGTCCAACGGCCAGCCTGCGCATAACTCAATGGCACGTGATACCAGCGCCAGATCCCTGGTACCCAACTGAGGAATACGGTCCATGTAAGCTCCCTCCGAGTTTGTGGAATGAGCCAGAGGGTTAGAGTGTCGAAAAACCACCGCTGAGGCATTATGGCCATCAGCAACAAGAAACGAGCATCCCGATCCCGGTATCGCAGCAAACTCAGTATCAGCAAAGGGCCGGGTAGAACCAGCACTGGAATGAAATGTTGGTAGTATCCAAGTTGTCGCAGCCACCACAATGGCCAATGGGGCATGACGATCAGAGTGGCGGCAAAGAAGATTACGCACGCTATAAATCCGGTTCTCGTCATGCGCGTGAGCGCTATGGGTAAGCCAATCTGTGGTTTAGCCATCACGGCCGGCAGAAGGATGGGGAAGAAGGCACTGGCAAAAATCATGGCGCACCACTGCGCCGTGAGAATGCCTGCCCAGTAAGGGAAAGCGAGGAACACAAGCAGACGAAAATATCCATGCCGGCTTAATCCGAAGGCCATAAGTCCTGAGCCGATGCCATAGAACGCCGCGGCTGCGATTTCAGGAGGCATGCGAACGAAAGGTAACCCGAACAGCGCCGCTGTAAGTGGGTATTGCTCAAGTGGAGTGTCATAAGGATTTTTCTGTGCCAGCAGCGATTGCGCGGCGCGCACAGCCCAGGTAAAATCTGCGGCTCCTTGGTGGAGTCGAGAGAGCAGAAACCAGCAGAACGTGCCACTCGCGACCGCAATCACCACCGAGACAAAAATTCTTAACCTCATCGGATCATGCCCGCATAGGTTGTACCATAGTGCGATTTCCCTTCCCACGTTCAGCAACTAATTTGTCGCGCAATCAACAACTCGCGCTTTTGCTGGCTTTGCTGGCGGCGTTCAGTACGTGGTTCTATCTACAACGTGTGCTCATTGTCCATCAGCAAAATGATGCGGCGATTCACGGCACGCCCCGCGGAAATCTTTCCGATCTTTACCCGAGATGGCTAGGCGCTCGCGAATTGTTGCTGCATCATCGCGATCCCTACGGGTCAGACATTACACGCGAAATTCAGATTGGCTACTACGGCAGAGTTCTCGACCCGGGCCGTTCACATGATCCTAAAGATCAGCAAGCTTTTGCGTATCCTGTCTACGTAGTTTTCTTACTCGCGCCAACAATTCAGTTGCCGTTTCACACTGTGCAGGCATGGTCTCAACCACTATTTGTAATCTTGATCGCAGCCACCGTTCTTCTCTGGCTGCGAGTCATTCAATGGCACTCTTCCCGAAGCACAATCGCAATCTTGCTATTGCTGACCCTTTCCAGCTTTCCGGCGTTGCAGGGTTTTAAGTTGCAACAACTAAGCGTCGTGGTAAGCGCCATGCTGGCGGGTTGCATCGCACTCGTTGTTTCGGGACATTTGTTGCCGGCCGGGATTCTCTTAGCAATAGCCACCATTAAGCCGCAACTCGCGTTGCCACTCGCAGGGTGGCTCGCTCTCTGGAGTTTCAGCGACTGGCGTAGACGCTGGCGACTGTTGGCTGGATTTTTCGTTGCGATGACAATCCTGCTTGGCGGAGCTCAATGGATTCTTCCGGGTTGGCTCTCGCGTTTTCGTGCTGCCGTGTCCGCATATCGCGATTACACCGGCGGTGGAAGTTCGCTGCTGGATGTTTTGCTTTCGCCTGCGATTGGCAAAGTCCTTACTTTGAGTTTGTCGCTCGTAATACTTTTCGTATGCTGGAAAATGCGATCACAAGCGGAGCAAACCTCTAACTTTGCGCTAACTACGGCGCTCGTGATAGCCGCGACCGTGGTCGTTATCCCTACATTCGCACTGTACAATCAGTTGCTCTTGCTGCCAGGGATTTTCCTGCTTTTTCGATCGCGAGATTCCTTGCGGAATAAAAATTGGCCTTTGCGGCTGGCGTGGTTTGGGGCTGGCCTAACTGTCGCGTGGCCATGGATATCAGCATCAGCAATTGGATTGGCGTCCCTGGTCCTTCCCTCCGAACTCATCGATCGTGCCTGGACGCTGCCCCTTTACACCAGCCTGGCAATCCCAGTCGCAGTCTGCGGCCTTCTCATCCCTCTTGCCCTTGATGCTGCACGCGGACTCAGTTCTCGATGAATACGCAGAAATCTTTGCCTTCCCATACCTGGGCCTCATGCCAGAAAAAAGTGAAGAGAACGTCGTGGCCGGGATCGAGTTTCGAGGTCGGTAAGTCAACGGTGAAGAGTCCCAAACCTGTGTCGCGAGTGTCGGAATCGCGTGCTGTCTGCCAGCCATCGAAGCTCCAATGCACCGTAGCGGGAGAAACCAACGCCAAACGCAAGCTCTTGCCGCGTGGAATCGTCAGACACTTGTTATTAAACCGCCAACTGAAGTACGCGGATTTTGTTTTGTCTTTTATATATCGCTGCACGGTTTGCGGCGGCAGGTCAAAAACTTTCCCGTCGCGCAGCGATCTTCGCAGCTTGATGTACTCGGAATGAGCCCACACCAGCGGACACGCCGACCCGGAAGGCTTGCCGAACCATAGCTCGCGTTCGGGAATGTCCGCGCTGTCCCAAACCTGCTCGGGAATGAGGCGGCC